>CAJUKX010000001.1:0-52565 GCA_910586975.1 uncultured Muribaculaceae bacterium
CAATATTAAATCTAAAAAAGAGACTGCCTAACTTTGATTGTTAGACAGCCTCTTATCAGCAGCCGGATGGCTGCCTGTATAGCTTTTGAATTATTTCACAACCACCTTGCGTGTGTACGAGGTGCCTTCGCCCTGTACGGTGAGCACATACACACCGGGAGCGAGTTCGGCGGTCGACACATTCACTGTGTCGCCCGAAGCCTTGGCACTTGCGCTGAGCATACCGCCCATATTGTGCAGAGTAGCCACCAGGCCATTTTCACCGGCCACAAAAGCCTCGATAGCGTTGTTGTCAGAAGTGATGATAAGGCGCATATCGTCGGTAAGGGCGGCATTTACACCACCGGTGGGCAGACCGAGCACCTTGCGCAGACCTGCCATGGCGTTGAACTTACCGGCGCCCCACTTGGCAGCGGGATAGATGCCGTTGGTCACAAACTCATCCTTGTCTGCAGTTTCCTCGATAATGCTCTTCACATCGTCAAAGGTAAGAGTGGGATCGGCCTGGAGCCACAGAGCCACACCACCGGCGCATACGGGCGACGACATCGAAGTACCCTGCTCGGCATCATAGAAGTTACGACGACCGTTCACATTCTGGTCGGCCGAGCATACATTCTTTACGTATGTTTCGAAGTCCGCTCCAAGCTGTGTGCTGAGTTTGTCCATATAGGGGGTGGAGATCGACGAGATGATAGCCTGGCCGGGAGCGCACACTGTAGGCAGAGTCACACCGTCGAGGCGAGTGCCGTAAGAGCTGAAGTCGGCAGCCTCGCCCACGGGGCATTCGCCGTTGTATGATGATTTGAAGCCCGACAGAGTAGGCCAGTTGTTGCGGGTAGTCCATGCACCCACCACAATGAGGTTGTCGCCGCAGGCCATGGAATTGATGCTGAAGTCGGCGCTTCCCGATTCGAATCCGGGCTGATCCATGCTCGAAAATTCCATGGGATATTCATACCCGTCTACCTTAGAGACGGCATTTGTAGCCGCCATAACACGCTGACCGGCACTGCCTTCGATACGGAAACCGAATACCAGCTTCATGTCGCTGTTCTGGCTGCTGTACACTATGTTGGTGTTTATGCGTACGTTATAACGATTGTTGCCGCCGGTGTTCTTAGATACGGCGATGTTTACGCTCGACGAGGTGAAAGCCTTGTCAAATGCCGGCGAGGTAACCTTGTTGTTACCGGCTGCAACATTTGAGTTGGCAATCACAGTTGTGCCTTCCTTAGAGCCGTCTATGGGATATTCGAAGAGCACAGTCTGAGTGTTGAGGTCATATACCAGAGGAACGAAGGTAAATGTCTGGTCGGTAGCGCTCCATATATCTATCACGCCCGAGAATCTTGAGGGTGCGCTGCACAGAGTTGCAAACTTGGTATCGCCTGCGCTGAAAGTCTTGTCGATTGACATATTCGAGTCGCCGTTGTTGCTCGACGAAATGAATATGGGCATATCCTTGCCGTAATTGCTCAGCACCTGGCACACGCCGTCAGTACCGTCGTGAGGACCGATCACCGAACCCATCGACAGGTTCATAACCACGGGTTTGCCCTGAGCCTTGGCAAATTCATATACATTTTTCACGGCCATGGCTATATTTGCATCGTAGAGCTCGCCGCAACCGGCTGCTATAGTAGCCTCGGGCGCCATGCCGTAGTATGGATTGGCAATATTGCGGTTAAAGGCACTGCTCACGGTCACCTTGTTGTTGTCATCGTCGATGATTGCAACTTTTGTGGCTTTACCGTTATAGCTGCCGGCCATACAACCCAGGGTATGTGTGCCGTGTGTACCGCTGTTGTTGTCGGTCTTGAAAGAGCTAATACGGTCGGGAGTGTAAGTTATGCACGAGCCGTTGCTGCCGGTGAAATTCCACATCACGCCCATACGGCTGTTGAAATTATCATCGAGGAAGTTGACATGGTTGGGATCAAGGCCCGAATCATAAATACCGGTAATCACACCGCTGCCCTTGTAAGCCTGTTCGAGGCCCGTGCCGGCATGTATGGCTTCAACACCGGTGGCGGTACGGGCGCGGTTGAGCTGTTCGGTACGCTTTTCGCCGAACGAAATATGTCTTACAAAGTCTTTCTTCGAAATGGCTTCAATATCGGCGAGTGTACCCTGGGCAATGACCATGTCACCCACTTCGGCCAGCACTTCAATTCCACGCACTTCTAGGTCAGACACCGACGCACCGGGGTTAAGAGTGATGAAAGCCGAAACCTTGGCATCTGAGCGGCCTTTAACGGCATCAAGCGCAACAGGCAGGTTTTCGTACACTGCAGTCGAAGTCATAGGATCAAGTTGCAATTGCCTGTAAGCATCCATTACCATGATGCCGCCGGCGTCAAACTTACTTTGGGCCGAGCAAACAGTTGCTGTGGCCGCCGCAAGAATCAGCAATGTATTCTTTTTCATATCACTTGTTGATTAGTTTATAATTTTCAGTATTTCAAACTACAAATTTAATAATTTAGCTTGATAATCTGTAAATTGGAAATGTTAAATTATTGCCATTTGTCTTTTTTAACAATAAAGAACCAGTTATGATGGCAAAGTGTATTGGTAAGATGAATATGGCATCCCGACTCTTATACCGCATCCTGCGGATGCCGACCATTGCCGGATTGTCTGCCCGGCATGCCCTCCCTGCGGTCGTGCATACCGGGTTACGGTGTTTGCAGGCTTCCTCGCGGAAGGCATATTACGGGAGTGGGAGTATGTATCCGTCTGAATATCTATAATATAAGATGGTTTTAGGAAGATGACATCCGCCAGGATGTCTGTAAGCTCGTAACCGGGTATGCACGCGCGTAGGTGTAACCGAAGCGCAGGGCATGCCCGGTAGGCATAACAAGTAGGAACAGGCATCCGGAGGAAGCCGATTATATAGGCCGGCCTTCTTTCATAGACGGCTTTCTGCGAATGCCTTCCGTTTGGGCGTTATCATCCGGGCATGCCCTCCCTACGGTCGTGCATACCCGGTTACGAGCTTGCAGGCTTCCTTCGGATGCCATATTCTCAAGTTCCTTATACCCCGACTCTTATGCCGCATCCTGCGGATGCCAACCTCTGCCGGATTGTCTGCCCGGCATGCCCTCCCTGCGGTCGTGCATACCGGGTTACGGTGTTTGCAGGCTTCCTCGCGGAAGCCATATTCATGGGTATGTTGGTGTGGCGGTCTGTACGGTAATATTCCCAATCAAAAAAAGTGGCTGCACCGGGGGTACAGCCACTTTTTTGATTATACGAGTTATGAATTATTTCACTTTGAGAACCATGCTCTTGTCGATACCCTTTTTGTTGATAACGATGGGAGCGCTCTTAAGATCCATGTTGTGACGGATGGGACGGAGCATGCCTGCAACCTTAGCCTTGGCGCGGAGGTTAAGCTTGTTTTCGAGCATCTTGGCGGGAGCGCCTGCGCTCAGGTCTTCAAGAGCAATCATACCTACGGGTTTGCTGTTCCAGGCGTAGCCAAAGTTTTCATTAGCGTCAGCTCCGAATTTGCAGCTTTCAACCACTACGATACCGTCTTCGAGGTATGAGTCATTCCAACCCTTGGCAATGATCTGTTCGTCGGTCCAACCGGCCTGAGCAACGGCGAAGCCTGCCATGTTACCCATGTAGCCCATGTAGTTGTTTTCGGCAGAGAAACCGAATGATGAACGAGATGTAGCGAAGCCTGAAGCCTGAGGCTGAATCTTAACCACTTCGGGGTTAGAGCAGTCAATGATAATGCTGTAGGGAGCTTCATTTTCGTTGATTTCGAGCTCGTTGAGTACGCTTGTGGGAGCGAGGTAAACATTCTTCAGACGGTAGAGACCCGGTTCGGTCTTGTGCTTCTGCACGGTGAATTCCCAGGGTAGTTCTTCGTAAGTTACTTCACTACCATCTTTAGCGGTAAATGTAAAGGCAGCTGTAAACCAACCGTCCTGGATAAGACCGGTGCTGTAGTCCTGCCAATCAGCATTTTCAGTATCGCCTCCACCGAGGAGTACGTTGAACTTGACAGCAGAAGCATTCTGAACTTCACCGTTTGCAAAGCTTGCGAGTACTGCGATGTATTCGCCACCTTCACTTACGGGAACACGAACATTCTGTTCACCTGTGGCAACTGAAACGGCGCTTTCGTCACCGGCTTGGATAGCTGCGAGGATTTCCTGAGCAGACATTGTGTTAGAAATCATGAGCTTGGCATTTTCAGCATCAGAACCAACATTGGTTACAAACTGAGCGAAAGATTCAGTAGATACTGAGGTGAATACACCTTCGTACTTGAAAGCAACAGAATAATCCTTGTAGTCACCTACAATACATCTTTCATAACCGTAGCTACCGTTGAGAAGAGCAGGTTTACCTGTGGCAGGATTATACACATAGTACACTACAAAAATATCGAAAGTACCTGTTTCTTCATCATAAACCGACGAATCGATGAATTCAGATGCATCTTCACCAATTGTAGCCTGATATGTATAAACATCAGTAACGTATTCATCCAATGCTCCAACGTCAGAAACGTTGACTTGAACGTTAGTGGGAGTATCGAAGGGGATACGGATATAGTTGGTAGTACGATCCCACTCCATGGTGAGGGTTACATTCTGGCGCCAGTGATCAATTCTGAACTGAGCAAGGTTGGCATCTTCAGTATTATCACGGATATAGATGGGCAATTCGGGATCAGCACCTGACATGAGGAAGCCGAGATCGTAGAACCATGTGCAGATACCCTTGTCGTAGGGTTTCCAAGCGCCCCATGATGCGGGGATAGTAATGGTATAAGTACCGTTTACCACACCGTTCATGTAAGTGGGAACACCTTGAGCGAATTCTACATTGATTTTGAATGAAGAATTAGAAGGAACTTCTGCGAGGTTGCAGTTTACAATGATTGAACTGCTTGTCTGACCTTCGGCGAATGATACCGAGTTGGGGAATGTGAAAGCTCCCTCGGGGGTATCACCGGTGATGCTGATAGCGTATGTAGCAGCATCAGTAAGGCCAAAGCGATCAACGGGAATGCTGAAAGCGTTATCAGTCTTGGCAACTTCAATTGTTGTAGGATTTGTCGAGGGGAAGTAAAGACCCTCTGACGATGAACCTGTTGAGGGCGATGTTGCGAAATCGTCCAGTGTAGATTCATCACAGGCCGCGAACGAGAAGCTCATTGCAACGGCACTTGCGAGCAATATTGATGATTTGAAAAATTTCATAATGTAAGTTTTTGCACTAAGTTTGACAAATCCAATTATTCAACCGGTGCGGTATACAGACCTGAAGGATCAGGATTGTTGAAATTAACCATAGCAGCATTACCACTTGCTTCCTGCTGAACGAATACGAAGTTCATCCAAGCGGGACGGCCTTCAGTATTGTAACGGCGGGCAACAGCAAAGTTTGTACCGGGATAATAACGGGTTACAGACTTGTTGAGACGCTTGTAGTCAAAGAAGATGAGACCTTCGCCGAAGAGCTCAATACGCTTCTGCAGGAAACATTCGTCAACAACTTCTTCCTTAGACGATGCATTGCATACATATTTGGGGTTGCGGTATGTCTTAACGAAGTCTTCAAGAAGGGTCTTACCTTCAGCGGGGCTGAGCTGTGCGGCAGCTTCGGCTTCAATAAGGTACATTTCTTCTACGCGCATGGTAGGAATACCTACGGCGCAAGCAGTTGAGGAAGATTCCATATCACCGGCACCGGGCTTGAACTTAAGCGAAGCGTATTCAGGAAGTTCAACACCTTGAGAGAGGAGATAATTATTGTTGATATAGTTTTCCTGACCTGAAAGAGCAGAACCGGCGGGAGCTACGAATGTAAGCTTACGGAAGTCGGTGTCTTCGATTTTGCTGTAAAGATCTGCATCGATCATTACGAAGGGACCTGAAGCGGCATAACCCTGTACATATTCGTTAGACGACCAAGAAGTCCAGTTTACGATACCTGTCTTAACGGCATTGTCGTCAGAGAGGAGCTGTTGACCCCACATCCACGAGGGAGTGCTGAGGTCGTTGAAACCTGTGGTGAGAGACAGCCACTGGTCGCGGGTGGTAACAGTACCTGCACCGTGGGCGTCAATAGCCTTGCGGGCATATTCGCGAGCCTTGGCATAGTCTTCGTCCCACATATAGGCACGGGCCTTAAGACCGTAAACACATGCGAGGTTAGGCATAGTCTTTGATGTGCGCATCTGAGCGTTGATGTACTGCTCGGCCTTATCGAGGTCGTTGATAAGGAATTCCATCATAGCCTCGTGGGTAACACGAGGATTGGCACGGCCTTCAGCTTCGGTCATATTCTCGGTTACGATAGGTACAGTATAACCTGTAACGTTTGTTACACCATCCATATAAGGATTGCCGGCTACTTTGGGATCCGTCTTTTCGCAAGGAAGGTACTCATACAGACGAGCCATATCAAGAAGAGCCATGGCACGATAAGCGTAACCGCTGCCGAGGAACTGCTTGTTCAGAGGGTTCTCAGTTTCGGGGTCAATTGCACCGATAGTGAGGTTGGCAGTCTGGAGAAGCTTGCTGTAGTACCACCATGTGAACTGGCTGGTCAGATAGCTTTCACCTATAGATTGGCAGCTTTCCCATGAGTTGAAGTGGTCATAGGTTGAAGAAACTATGGGCATATCGCCGGTCATGACGTCGCGCATGTGCATCATGGCGGGATAACCGAAGTCGTAGTGAACTGATATAGGAAGAATAAGCACCGCGTTCATGTAAGCAGGCATGGCCATGGCAAGCGATTCTGCAGCCTTGGGCGAATCCATTACCTGATCCTGTGTAGCTACATCAGTAGGGAACTCTTCCTCGATACACCCGGTGAGCATAACAGAAGGTACTGCTATGGCTCCGACCAAAAGGGATTTAAATATCTTGTTCATATTGTTTGTTCCTTGTTAGATTAGAAAGTAATGTTAATACCACCTGAGATGGTGCGGATGGGAGAATAGTAAGTGGCATTACCACCACCTGCTACGCTCAAGCGGGGATCAAGACCCTTGCGCTTTGACCACAGAGCCACGTTGTCGGCACTGAGGTAGAGACGGAGCGACTTGAGGTAGAGCTTCTGAGCCAGGTTTTCGGGCAGAGTGAAGCCGAAGTTGATGTTCTGCAGGCTGAGGTAAGAAGCGTTGGTGAGCCAACGGTCAGAGCTGCCGTTAACATACTGATCGCCGTACTGGAAACGAGGTATATCAGAGTTGGGGTTTTCGGGAGTCCAAGCCTTGTAGATATCCTTGTGGAAGTTCTTACCTACGTTACCATCGTAGGGAGAACCCATGAGGCTGGCGTATGTAGAGTCATAAGTCTTACCACCGATCTGGTAGTTGAAGTTAAGACCGAGGTCGAACCACTTAACGCGGAAGTTGGCACCGAAACCACCATATACGGGTGCGAGAGCCGAACCACAGAGGTGGTAAGTAGCTTCTGCAAAGTTTGTCGTTGTTTCTTCCTTGGTGATGAGATCGCCATCAGCATCATACTGGTTTTTTCCTTCTGCGTCAAGTACGGGAACTGACTTCCACCAAAGAGATTCACCGGTTTTGGGGTCTACGCCGGCATATTTCTTCATGTGGAATGTGTACATGGGTTCGCCTTCACCGTAGAAGTAGCTGCCATTCTGATAACCGTCAACCTTGTCTACACGTGAAGTCTTACGTTCGTCGGGCAGACGTGTGATGCGGTTCTTGTACCATGTCATGTTGAAGTTAAGGTCGATAGAGTAGTCCTTAAGATCGAGAACACGGCCGTGGAGGTCGATTTCGATACCCTTGTTGCTCATATCACCTACGTTGGCATAGTAGCCGCTCCAACCCATAGAGGGTGCGAGGGGGAAGTAGAACAACATGTCAGAAGTCTTGCGGATGAAGCCTTCAACGCTACCCGAAAGGCGTTCGTTGAAGAAGCTGAATTCAACACCTGCGTTGAATGTACCACCGGTTTCCCAAGTGATGTTTTCGTTACCCATAAGGTCGGGCACTACAGATACAGAGCCGTTTGAGTTTTCAACGGTGTAAGTATTGGTGTAGAGGAAGTCGCCGATATTATCGTTACCCTGTTCACCGTAAGAAGCCTTGATCTTGAGGAGGTCGATCCAAGTAACTTCGTTGAGGAAGTTTTCCTTGCTGATGATCCATGCACCACCGGCGCTCCAGAAGTTACCCCAACGATGCTTGGGATGGAAACGTGAAGAAGCGTCACGACGGAAAGAAGCAGAGAAGAAATACTTGCTGTCATAGTCATACTGACCGCGGAAGATCCAACCTTCGTTGTTGTAGCTGTCAGCAACAGAATATGCACTGAGGGTTGTGATCATGTTGGCAAGCTCGTAGTTGTGGGGGTCGAACATATTGCTCTTGGCACCCTGAAGCTGGGTGGTCTTCTGGAAATATGTTTCGTGACCGGCAAGAGCCTCAACGTTGTGAAGACCATACTTGTGGCCCCAGTTGAGAAGCTGCTGGAATGTGTAGTTCAAACGACGGTACTTTGTACGGTAGAGGATACCGTTTTCAGCCACCTGCTGACCATAGTAGGGGTTGGTGAATGAAGTATTGTCGTACTCGATGAAGTCGAGGTTGTTGTTGGCAGTGAAACGGAAGTCGTTGAGGAAACGGATTTCGATAGATCCGGTTGCGCTCACTGCATTACCGTTCTGCTTGTTCTTGTTGAGGATAGATTCGCCGATGGGGTTGACGTTACCGCCGAAGGGAGGACGTGTAAGACCGGCGTTACCTAAATTACCATAGTCATACATTATAAGACCGTTCTCGTCCTTACGGATAGAGCCGTCGGCATTGCGGATATAGAGGGGGTAGATGGGAGCGATGGCAGAACCGGCAGCGAAGGGGTTGCCTGAACCGGCAGAGCTACCTTCGTCGCTACCGAAAGCGTCGCGTTCGTAGTGGGTGTAGCTGAGGTCACCTGCAACCTTCATCCATTCCTTGGCCTGAGTGTCGGCGGCAAGACGGCCGGTGAAACGGCTGTAGCCTGATTCGGGGGTGATACCTTCGTTATCGAGGTAACCGGCTGAGAGGTAGAAGTTGCTTGATTCAGAAGCCTTGGCTACAGAAAGGTTGTATTCCTGACGGAGGCTGTTTGAGTAAGCTGCATCGAGCCAGTTGTCGGGAGTAAGATAGTATTCAGTGCCCTGATAGTTTACGAGACGGCCCATAGTAGCGTTGGGGTTGATCTTACCGTCCTGACCGATAAGCATCTGTCCGGCGGGAACATCGTAAACGTTGTACTGAAGGCTATAGGGGTTCTGAGAGTTGCCTACAGCCAGGTTCTGGTTGGCCCACAGATAGGGGTTGGCAACGTTGTTGGCCTGGGCGTAGTTGTAGAGTGAACGATAGTGAGCTTCGTAGTACTTGGCGGGATCGGTGATATAGTTGTATTCCTGCTGAGCCTTGGAGTTGGAACCGAGACGAACGTCAACAGTAACGCGGGCTTCACCGGCCTTGGCGCGCTTGGTGGTGATAAGAATAACACCATTGGCACCGCGGGCACCGTAAAGTGCGTTTGAAGCGGCATCCTTAAGAATGGTCATTGAAGCGATATCGTTGGTATTGATGGTGTTCATGTTACCTGAGAAGGGAGTACCATCGACAACAATCAGGGGCGAAGTGCCGGCCGAGATTGAAGAAATACCGCGGATAAGAATAGAGGGGCTGTCTGCACCGGGAGCACCTGAAGCATTGTTGATCTGCACACCGGCAACCTGACCCTTAAGAGCGTTAAGAGGATTGGACACCTGGGCTTGCTCGATCTGGGCACCGTCAACAACGGCAGCCGAACCGGTGAAAGAAGAACGTGTGGCAGTACCGTAGGCCACTGCGATAACGTCGCTCAGTACGTTTGAAGAAGGCTGAAGTTTGACAGTCAGCGCTCCTGTACCAATAGTCACATGCTGGGTTTCGTAACCAACATATGAAACAGTAAGCTTTGTAACAGAGCTCGGCACGGTGATGGTGAAGGCACCATCAGCATCAGTTGCGACACCGGTTGTAGCACCGTGGGCTGTCACAGATGCACCAATCAACGGATCACCGTTGGTGGCGTCGAGGACAGTACCATTGACTGTACGCGTCTGTGCCGACGCACACAATCCGATAGTAAGCACTGCCACAAGTAAAAGAAACAGCTTTTTCATACTAAGAATTAGTTAGACAATAAAGATTAAGTGATAAATTTTTCCGATTTTGGGGTATAAAATACCTTGGTTTCGTTAGGATAATTTTTGCAAAGATAAACACTTTTCCTTAAAAAAAAGCATTTTTGAGGAAATATTTTCTGATTTTAACATTTAAAATTCCACTTTTTTTATGTTTTAGAACATTATTCTTCAAACAATTTGTACATATTGCCCGTTTATTGTTTACGTCTTGGTGTATTTGTTTGCAAAAATCCACGGTTTTAACAGCATTTTGCTACAAAAGCCGATTTTTTCATATTTTTTGGATTTTGCAAACTTTTTGCTCTTGACTGCCATTTTTTTGCACTTTTTTCTGTCGCGCCGTCGGTACTCACTTCCTTAAATAATTATTGTATATATCAACTAATATTTGTAAATTTGCCAAAAATAACAAGAACTGAACTGAAATGAAGAAAATTTTGCTTGCCTTGTTCATTCTGCTTGGCTCGATGTGCGCATCGGCCCAGCTGGTGAAGGGCGAAAAGAGCCTCGGCGTCAAGTTGGGTTATGTATCGGAGAACTCATCGGCCGTGGGAAGCTTTGCTTTCCAGTATAACCTGAACTCGCATCTGCGTATAGCACCCGAAATAGGATGCGCGTTCCGTCACCACGACCGCGATGCGCTGCTCATCGACCTCAACCTGCACTACCCGTTCAGCCTGTCGCAGGGCGACAATGTGCTGCTGTATCCGCTGGCCGGCCTCAGCTTCAACTCGTGGACCGGACATCACAAGTCGGAAATAGACAATGCCGATGTGTCGACCCACGTGAACCGTCTGGGCGTGAACCTCGGTGCCGGATTTGACCTGCGCTGCTCGGAGTCGCTCAAATTGAGCCTTGAGGCCAAGTACACCCTGGTGAAGTCGTATTCGGCGGCATACATCACCGCCGGCATCAGCTATATATTCTAAAGATTAATGATTACAATTCTGGGAATAGAGTCGAGCTGCGACGATACCTCGGCAGCCGTCGTGCGCGACGGCATATTGCTGAGCAACGTCATAGCCTCGCAAAAAGTACACGAAGAGTATGGCGGCGTGGTGCCCGAGCTGGCATCGCGCGCCCATCAACAGAACATAGTGCCGGTGGTTGACGCCGCTCTGCGCCGCGCCGGCATAGCCCGCCGCGACCTAACCGCCGTGGCTTTCACCCGCGGCCCGGGCCTGTTGGGCTCGCTGCTGGTAGGCACAAGTTTTGCCAAAGGCCTGTCGCTGGGGCTGCGCATACCCATGGTGGATGTGAACCATCTGCACGGGCATGTGCTGAGCCACTTTGTAAGGCAACAGCCCGACGACAAGGTGCCTGAATATCCGTTCCTGTGCCTGCTCATCTCGGGCGGCAACAGCCAGATAATTCTCGTGCGCAACTACAACGACATGGAGATTCTGGGCCGCACCATTGACGACGCCGCCGGCGAAGCATTCGACAAGTGCGCCAAGACCATGGGACTGCCCTACCCCGGCGGCCCCCACATCGACCGTCTGGCTGCCGAGGGCAACGCGCTAGCTTTCAAATTTGCCAAACCGCACATCACCGGGCTAAACTACAGCTTCAGCGGCCTGAAGACCTCGTTTCTGTACACGCTGCGCGATGCACTGAAGACCGACCCCGACTTCATAGAGAAAAACAAGGCCGACCTGGCGGCTTCGCTGCAGAAGACCATCATAGACATATTGCTCGACAAACTGGCCAAGGCCGTTGAGCAGACCGGCGTGAAGACCGTGGCCATAGGCGGCGGTGTGTCGGCCAATTCGGGCGTGCGCGCCGCTGTGGCTGAATTCTGTGCCGAGCGCGGCCTCACGGCCTTCATCCCTGAAAGGGCTTTCACCACCGACAATGCCGCAATGGTGGCAATGGCCGGATACTTCAAATATCTCGACAGACAGTTCTGCGCCTACGACGAGGTGCCATACGCGCGAGTGAACGTCTGACAAGAGCCTTGACCAATCACAGCCAATGACTATCACATCTCCAACTACCCCCGCCGCCCTGCTGCTGCAGGAGCTGGTAAAACATCACCTAACGGTAGCCACCGCCGAGAGCTGCACCGGAGGAAACATCGCCCACTTGATAACCGAGGTGGCCGGTGCGTCTGAGGCCATGCTCGGAGGGGTCGTAAGCTATTCAAACGAGGTGAAGGCACGTCTGTTGGGCGTGAGCACCGACGACCTCGAGCGCCACGGCGCTGTAAGCCGCCCGGTAGTGGAACAGATGGCTGCCGGAGCATGCCGCGCCACCGGCGCTCGCTGCGCCATGGCCACCAGCGGCATAGCCGGCCCGGGTGGAGGGTCGGCCCTGAAGCCAGTGGGCACGGTGTGGATGGCCTGGGCCATCGACGGCAGGGTGTGCAGCGAATTGTGCCACTTCAGCGGCAGCCGCAGCGAGATAATAAGCCGTGCAAGCCTTCATGCCATAAACAGCCTTATAAAATTGATAACTAATCATACCACATATCATGAATAAAATCCTTGAAAAAGAGCATTTTTCGGCAAACGTAGTGCGCCTTGAGGTTGAGGCGCCGCTGATTGCCCGCTCACGCCGTCCGGGACACTTCGTAATAGTGATTCCCGATGAAAAAGGCGAGCGCATACCCCTCACCATAGCCGATTCAAACATCGAGCGCGGTTCCATCACTCTGGTTATCCAGGCCATAGGTGAGTCAACCAAAAAAATATGCAGCCTGGAGCCGGGCGAATATCTGCACGATGTAGTGGGCCCGTTGGGTCAGGCTACCAAGATAGCCAACGTAGGCACAGTGGTGTGCTGCGGCGGCGGTGTGGGTGTGGCTCCCCTGCTGCCCATCATCCGCGCCATGAAGGAGGCCGGCAACAAGGTGATTTCGGTGCTGGCCGCCCGTACCAAGGATCTGATTATTCTCGAAAAGCAAGTAGCCGAATACTCCGACGAGGTAATCATCATGACCGACGACGGCTCGTATGGCCAAAAGGGATTGGTGACCAACGGTGTTGAACAGGTGCTGATGCGCGAACCCGTGGGCGAAGTGGTGACCATAGGCCCGGCCATAATGATGAAATTCGTGGCCCTGCTCACCAAGAAGTACAACGTGCCCACCCAGTGCTCGCTCAATACCATCATGGTTGACGGCACGGGCATGTGTGGCGCCTGCCGCATAACCGTGGGAGGCAAGGTGAGGTTCGTATGTGTTGACGGACCCGAATTCGACGCCCATCAGGTAGACTTCGACGAGATGCTCATGCGTCTGCGTGCATATAATTAATGTGTAACCTTAGAGAACATACAGCAATGTCATCAATATCACCTCGCGACGCCGAGTGGCGTCAGGAACTTCGCGACGCAATGCCGGCTAAAGAACGCACAGCCATACCCCGTGCAAAAATGGCTATGCTCGACCCGGAATACCGCATACACTGCAATGAAGAAGTAAACCAGGGACTTAGCGCCGACCAGGCTCATGTAGAGGCCTCGCGCTGCCTCGACTGCCCCGATCCCCAGTGCGTGACCGGCTGCCCCGTAAACATCGATATTCCCGGATTTATCAAAAATATACAGCGCGGCGATATGGCCATGGCCGCCGCCGTGCTGCGCAACACCAGCGCACTGCCCGCCGTGTGCGGACGCGTTTGCCCCCAGGAACGCCAGTGCGAATCGAAATGTATCTATAATAAGATGAAGAAAGAGCCGGTGGCCATAGGCTGGCTCGAACGCTTTGCCGCCGACACCGAGCGCGAACTGGCCGAGCGTCCCGCGCCCGAACGCCTTGCCCCCAAGGGTATCAAGGTGGCTGTGGCCGGCTCGGGCCCCTGCTCGCTGTCGTTTGCCGGCGATATGGCCAAGAGAGGCTACGATGTAACTGTGTATGAGGCACTTCACGAGATAGGCGGTGTGCTCAAATACGGTATTCCCGAATTCCGCCTGCCCAACTCGGTGGTGGATGCCGAACTCGACTCGCTGCGCGATCTGGGCGTGAAATTCATCGCCGACACCATCGTGGGCAAGACCCTGAGCTATGACGACCTGATGAACGAGGGCTACAAGGCCATATTCGTGGCCAGTGGCGCCGGTCTGCCCCGCTTCATGGGCATTCCGGGCGAAAACTTCATCAACATACTGTCGTCCAACGAATACCTCACCCGCATCAACCTGATGCACGCCGGTACCCCGGGCTTCGCCACCCCGGTGCCCCGCGGCGCCAACGTGGCCGTGATAGGCGGCGGCAATACCGCCATGGACTCGGTGCGTACAGCCCTGCGCATGGGCGCCAAGAAGGCAATGCTGGTTTACCGCCGTAGCGAGGAAGAAATGCCCGCCCGCCGCGAGGAAGTGCTGCATGCCAAGGAAGAGGGCGTTGAATTCATGACCCTCTCAAATCCTGTGGAATATCTGGCCGACGAAAAGGGCCACGTAAGAGCCATGCGCGTGCAGCGTATGGAACTTGGCGAACCCGACGCCAGCGGTCGCCGCAGCCCCGTGCCCATCGAGGGCGCCATAGACGAGATACCCGTAGACGTGGTTATAGTGAGCGTGGGTGTATCTCCCAATCCTCTGATTCCCAACAGCTTCAACGGTCTTGAAGTGACCAAACGCGGCACCATAGCAGTTGACGAGCAGCTGCATGCGTCGATTCCTACAATCTTTGCCGGCGGCGACATCGTGCGCGGCGGCGCTACAGTAATCCTCGCCATGGGCGACGGACGCCATGCAGCCGCATCTATGGACGAATACCTGCAATCTATTAGTGAATAATAAAGAGCAATTATGAATAAAAAATTAACAATGTTAATGCTGGCCGCACTGCCCGTGGCCGCTTCGGCGGTGACAGCAGAGTGGCTGCGGGATGTGAAAATATCACCCGACGGCACCAAGATAGCCTTTGAATACAAGGGCGACATATTCACCGTGCCCGCAACCGGCGGCAGCGCCACCCGAATCACCACCACCGAAGATGCCTACGAGCAGGTGCCCGTATGGAGCCCCGACAGCAAGAAGCTGGCCTTTGCCGGCAACCGCAACGGCAACTTCGATATATATGTAGTTGATGCACAAGGCGGTACACCCGTGCGTCTGACATTCAACTCGGCCAACGAAATTCCCGAATCATTCACCCCCGACGGTAAAGCGGTGCTGTTCTCGGCCGCCATTCAGGCTCCGGCCGGCAGCGCGGCATTCCCCTCGGGCCGTCTCACCCAGGTATATTCAGTGCCCGTGAGCGGTGGTGCGTCTACTCAGGTACTCGGTACCCCCGCCCGCTTCATCTCATTCATGCCCGACGGCAAGTCGTACCTCTATCAGGACGTAAAGGGCTTTGAAGATGAATTCCGCAAGCACCACACCTCGTCGGTAACCCGCGACATCTGGCTTAAAGACGCCAACGGCAAGCACATAAACCTCACCAACCGCGGCGGCGAAGATACCAACCCCGTGGATATAGACGGCGACAAATTCTACTTCCTGAGCGAACGCGACGGCAAGACCGTGAATGTGTTTGAATCTTCTATCTCCAACCCCAAGCAGGCCAAGGCCATAACAGACTTCAAGATACATCCGGTGCGCTTCCTCTCAAGGGATAATGCCGGCAATCTGGCCTTCACCTACGACGGCAATATCTACACCATGGCTCCCGGTGCCGCTCCCCGCAAGCTCACTGTTGACGTGGTGGAAGACGCCACTCCCCTGACCGACAAACTCAGCGTGACCGGTGCCACCGAAGCCACCGCCAGCCCCGACGGCAACAGCATAGCCTTCGTATGGCGCGGAAATGTGTTTGTAACCTCGGTTGACTACCGCACCACCAAGCAGATCACCTCCACTCCCGAGGCCGAACGCCACGTTTCGTGGGGCAAGGACTCCAAGAGTCTCTACTACACCTCAGAGCGCGACGGCAAGTACAACATCTACAAGGCCACAATGGGCCGCCCCGAAGAAGGCGACTTTGCCCATGCAACCTCTATCAAAGAAGAACGTGTATTTGACAAGGACAAACACGAACGCTTCAAAGGTCAGGTTAGCCCCGACGGCGAGAAACTGGCATTTGTGCTCGACCGCAACATCCTGGCTGTCAAAGACCTCAAGAGCGGCAAGGTAACCAAGCTCACCGACGGCTCTACCTATCGCCACCGCGACGGCGGATTCAGCTACACCTGGAGCCCCGACTCGCGCTGGATTGCCCTCGAAATCATCGACCGCAAGCGCGACCCATACACCGACATCGCCCTGATAAACCTTGAAAACGGCGCGATAACCAACCTCACCAACTCGGGCTACTTCGATGCAGCTCCCCGCTGGGTGATGGACGGCAACGCTCTGCTCTTCATGAGCGAACGCTACGGCATGCGCAACCACGCATCGTGGGGCTCGCAGATGGACGTGATGCTCTGCTTCATGAATCAGGAAGCATACGACAAGTGGAACCTCTCGAAAGAAGACCTCGAAATTGAGAAGAAACTCGCTGATAAAAAGGACGATAAGAAAGAGGACAAAAAGGATAAGAAAGATAAGAAAGATAGCGCCGACAAGAAAGAAAAATCCGACAAAAAGGATATCGACGTGCAGCTCGACGGAATCACCGACCGCATCGTGCGCGTGACTCCGCAGTCAACATATCTTTCTGACGCCATCCTCACCAACGACGGCGAGACCCTGTTCTACACATCAGAAAGCCCCGAAGGCGGTGTGCAGATGTGGAAATTCGTTCCCCGCGAGGACGAACACAGCCTTGTGACCAAAATAGCCGGCGCTCCCGGTTTCGAAGCCACTCCCGACGGCAAAAACATCTTCATGCTGGGCAGCTCATCAATGAAAAAGCTTGACCCCAAGAGCGGCAAGCTCACCAACATAGCCTACTCGGCCGTAATGCCCATTGACTACGATGCCGAACGCCAATACATGTTCGACTACATGAGCCGCGAAGAAGCCGAACGCTTCTACGTGAAGGATATGCACGGCGTAGACTGGCCCATGATGACCAAGACCTACCGCCGCTTCCTGCCCCACATCAACAACAACTACGACTTCGCCGAAATGCTCAGCGAAATCCTCGGCGAACTCAACGTGAGCCACACCGGTGGCCGCTACAGCGGCTCAGCCTCGCGCCAGGACGACCGCACCGCATCGCTGGGTCTGCTCTACGACCTCAATTACACCGGCAACGGCCTTAAGGTGAGCGAAGTAGTAGCCAAGAGCCCCTTTGCCACCGCCAAGTCTAAGCTCGCCCCCGGCATGATTGTAAAGAAAATCAACGGCGTTGAAATCACTCCCGAGAGCGATGTGGCCCTGCTGCTCACCGACCTCGCCGGCAAGCGCACCCTTGTAGAAATCTACGACCCCGCCACCAAGTCGAGCTTCGAAGAAGTAATCAAGCCCATCAGCACCGGCGCCCTCAACGCCCTGCTATACGACCGTTGGGTGAAACAGCGTGCCGCACAGGTCGACAGCCTTTCGGGCGGCCGACTCGGCTACGTGCACATCTCCTCGATGGACGACGACTCGTTCCGCAAAGTCTACAGCGACCTCCTCGGCAAGTACAACGACCGCGAAGGCGTGGTGATTGACATACGCTGGAACGGCGGCGGACGCCTGCACGAAGACATCGAAGTGCTGTTCTCAGGCGAAAAATACTTCACACAGGAAATCCGCGGCGACGAAACCTGCGACATGCCCTCGCGCCGCTGGAACAAGCCCTCGATCATGCTCATGAGCGAAGCCTGCTACTCAAACGCCCACGGCACCCCATGGGTGTACAAGCGCAAGGGAATCGGCAAACTCGTAGGTATGCCCGTTCCCGGCACCATGACATCTGTCAACTGGGTTCGTATGGTAGACCCCTCTATGGTATTCGGTATTCCCGTAATCGGCTATCGCCTGCCCGACGGCTCATTCCTCGAAAACCAGCAGCTTGAACCCGATGTCAAGGTAGCCAACGCCCCCGAAGACCTCGTGCGCGGCATCGACACCCAGCTCGAAACCGCAGTCAAGACCCTTCTTAAAGACATCGACAGCAAGAAGAAATAATCCACCACTGATTATACACTTATAGCAAAAAAGCTGTGCCAAAATCCATTGGCACAGCTTTTTATGCAATAAGTCAGCAGACAGAGTCGGTAAGCACAGCAGCCTATGCTGCATCCTGCGGCATAAGAGTCCGGATATATCGGCATCCAAGAATATGACATCCGGCAGGATGTCTGTAAGCGAGTAGCTTACAGGCTTCCTTCGGATGCCATGTTGTTATAATCACTCCATCATATTATTAATTACCAACACTTTATGATACATTTGCTCCCAAGAAGATGACATCCGCATAGGATGTCTGCCACACAGTAACCCGGTATGCACGACCGCAGGGAGGGCATGCCGGGCAAGCTGTCCGTCGAAGGTTGGCATCCGACAAGGATGCGGTATAAGAGTCCGGCCGTGAATATGGCATCCGCAGAAAGCCGTATATGACAGTTTGCCGAAAACTTTGCATATAGCACAAAAGAACAAAAGAATTTCACAAATATTTGTAGATTAAAAAAATAATGTATAAATTTGCCGAAGTTAACGCTTACCGAAGCCGACCAAGGGATAAGGGAGCGGGACAAAAAACACAGGCTTGCCGGAGGGCATGCCAATACATAATTAAAAAGCGTTTATCTACGCTTATTCTTGACCTGTAGGAATCTCGCAAATTCAAACATCTGAGTCAGGAATGAAGCAACGGTAGATGTCTTTCGGGTATGACTATATACATCAGTGTGCGCTTGTATCAAGGCGCAGGCTGTATTATTTATATTCATACAGCGTGAGGCTTCGGCGTTGCTCTTCCTTCTCAGATGGGCAATGCGAGAGCCTCTACAGGGCGGGAGAGCAACGGATACAGGCTTTCACGCTTTTTTTATATACCAATCAGTCCAATCCGGAGAGCCTATAGGACATGATGGTGGAATCATGAAACAAAACAAGAATGAAGAACTCCAGTCACGACGCGAGTTCTTTAAGAGAGCAGCCAAAGGCGCTCTTCCCATCCTGGGTGCAATTGCATTGGCAAATATGCCTGTTATAGCCAATGCCGGCGAATCTGCAATGGGGTGTAAATATGGGTGTTCAACAGGATGTTACACAGCTTGTCAGGGCAGCTGTAAATCAAGTTGCTCAGGATCCTGCAAAAACGGATGTGATGGATGTAAATACACTTGCAGTGGATCATGTAAGAATTCTTGCAGTGGCACATGCAAGCATTCATCATCACGTTAAAATTATTCTACCCATATTCAATCATAATCATTTGATTGTATGTGGGTAGACTTAGTCATTAAGACCAATCATATCAACAGTCATGTCAGCAGAAGAAGAAAAATATATAATCAAAGAAGCGGGCAATACTTGGAAAAGAGGGCTAACAAAAAACATCACTTTTATAGTAACGAAAGATTGTCAACTCGCCTGTAAGTATTGCTATTTAGTTGGTAAAAACGATAAAGAGAGAATGTCATTTGATATTGCAAAAAAGGCTATTGACTACATTCTTTCCAATGAATTAACATTCAATGAAGAATCAGTAGTGTGGGATTTCATTGGAGGTGAACCATTTCTTGAAATTGATCTAATTGATAAAATCTGTGATTATCTCAAGACTGAAATGTTTAGATTAAATCATCATTGGTTTAATTCATATCGTTTCTCCTTTTCGACAAATGGTATAAACTACGACTCAGAAAAGGTTCAAAATTTTATCCTCAAAAACCACAACCACCTTTCCATTGGTATTACCATTGACGGTACTGAGCAAAAGCATGATTTAAACCGTATATGGAAGGGCGATGGGCCGGAGCGTGGAAGCTATGCAGATGTAGTGCGCAATATTCCATTATGGCAGTCACAATTTCCCCAAGCAGGCACTAAAGTAACAATAAGTTCATCAGACATTCCATACATCAAGGAGAGCGTTTTGCACCTGTTTTCTTTAGGTATTCACGAGGTTAATATCAACGTGGTATTTGAAGATGTTTGGAAAGAAGGAGATGATTTATTGTTTGAAAACCAACTTCTTCAACTTGCTGATGCCATAATAGATTCAGAACTATATTCCGATTATGCCTGCTCTTTTTTCAATTATCAAATTGGCAAACCATTAGATCCTGATATTGACAATGGCAATTGGTGTGGTGCAGGCAAGATGCTGGCAATTGACTCTTCTGGTAATTTCTACCCCTGCACTCGATTTGCTCAATATTCTTTGAGGTCAAAGAAACCAATCATTATAGGAAACGTCGATAACGGGATTAATAATAATCTCTTACGTCCTTTCTTATCTCTTGACAGGAAGTCGCAGTCAAAACCCGAATGCTTCACTTGTGAAGTTGCTAATGGATGCGCTTGGTGTCAGGGAGAGAATTATGATGCAGCTGATACTGATACAATATATCAGCGTTCAACTGCTATCTGTAAAATGCATAAAGCTCGTGTTCGTGCCAACAACTATTATTGGAACAAGCTATTCAATAAGTTAGACCAGGAGGGACTTCGCGAGCAGTACGAGAAAAACAAAAAATCAACCCTCATAGAACCCTGTTAACCATGTTGAAATATCTTATCGTTCAACTTGATGATGCTTCTGTTTCATTCTGTCATTACAAAAATGATAGAACAAAGCCGTGTCTGATAGACTTGGATGTTCTTAGAAAGGCCCTCTTTTGGTCAATGAAAGAGAATCTCATAGTTCAGTTCTTATATCCTGATTATCAATTGCCAACCGATTACAAAAACGTTATTGCAGGCATAGATCATGTTGATATCGTTTCTTCAACTTGTGAAGATGAGAATTTACTTAGAACTGCGGATGTTGTAGTATTCGATAAATGGGCTACAATTCAAGATTTTCCATTTTCTCAGAATCAAGCTTATGTAATTCGGACTTCATTTGCAGATTTATTCTCAAATGGAGCATTCCTAAACACTATTCTTCCAAAAGTTTCAAGACTCAATATTGTTTTAACAGACATACAAAGCTTTAACTCGGAAATGGAAGAGCGGTATGCTCAGTTCTTGGATAATTTGAATGAAAAAATTTACCAAGAATATAAAAGTAATCACGGCGTTCAAGTCAATATATTGACTGACAGAATGATGTTGGATTCCATGAATAATTGTAACGCAGGTGTAGAAAGCGTTACACTTGCTCCCAATGGGAAATTCTACATTTGCCCGGGATTCTACACAGACAGTCTTGCTGATATTGGAGATGTAGGAACTGGATTAGATATGAAGAATCCACAATTGTATGAGATAGACAATGCTCCCATCTGTCGTATATGTGATGCATGGCACTGCAAACGGTGTATTTGGCTAAACAAGAAAACAACGTTGGAGGTTAATACCCCAAGCAGAGAACAATGTGTCATTTCTCATATTGAGCGTAACGCGTCACGTAAACTGCTTTCTAAAATTCGCAAAATAGGATCTTTCTTACAAGATAAGGAAATCCCTGAAGTTAATTATCTGGATCCATTTGATAAATTAAATGTAATACTATGAATCGACGGGATTTTTTCAAAAAAGCATCAAAACGAGTACTGCCAATTATTGGAGTACTTGCAGGACTTGCATTGCCCATACCTAAGGCTAAAGCGGCAAACCAATATGGGTGTGGATGGAGTTGTATGTATTCTTGTGTAGGACAATGTCCCAACGCCTGCTATACGTCGTGTGTAAATCAATGTGCCGTTTACTGTGGGAACGATTGTATGCAAGGATGCGCACAAATATGCAATTCAAGTTGCCAAGGAGGATGCAATACAGGTTGTAATATGACCTGTCTTACTTCATGTAATAATACCTGTTTTAACGCTACTGCAATGGGCGTAGACTAAAATCAACAACACTCATGAAAATATCAAAAATATTTCTTGTCTCAATGTTTGCCTTATGTATGGCCTTTTCGTCTTGCGACACAGACGAACCTGATAATCCCTCAGAATCTACAACCAATACACAGAAGGTAACAAGACCAACTTTCGACAAATACCTTTCAACATCAGACAAAGCAAGTTTTTCTATCCGAGTAAGATTCAAAACCGGTGGGGATAAAGAAAATAACTTAGGCGCAACTGTTTATTGGAAGGCCTACTCTAAAAAGCCCACCACCAAACCATCTAAGCGGGATCTTACAAAATCCGAAACGATGAGGAAATACGGAACTGCCACATACCACAACACCGGTCCTAAAAAAGGTATGACAGAAAGTATCGTTTTTGACAAATCTCATGCAGGATATGGTGGATCATACATATATTATTATGTAGAGTGCTACAATAGCGTTGGCAGTGCTGAAAGTTCTGTTACGTATATGGTTACAAAATGAACAGACGAGAATTCAAACAAGATGCAACAAATATAAAACTATGAATAAAATAATCGGAACTGTAACAGAACAGGAGCGAGAAGAGATTCAGGCTCTTTTTGAAAGAAGAAATGGCCTGAACGAACTCGCCAAAATACTCACAGCAGACAATAACGAGTTGTACGAACGCCTCGTTAAAGATTTGTCAGAAACTACTGCCAAATTCCAAAACTGGTGGAATACAATGTCAAGCAAGTACAGCTGGGAAAGTGCTGAAAATGGAAATTGGGAAATCAATTTCGAAACTTGCGAAATCTATTTAGTTACACCGTAATGATACCGTGCATGATTGGCGCTACTGAGATAATTCTCATCAGCGCAGTGATCCTACTTATTTTTGGAGGTAAAAAACTCCCTGAACTCATGAAAGGCATGGGCAAAGGCGTAAAAAGCTTTAAAGAAGGGATGAACGAACCAACAGAAGAAGAAATGAACCGTAGGGTCGAGGAAGAAATACAAAGACGTGTTGATAAGCAAATGAGCAGTCAGCCGGAACAAAAAAGAAGTGATAATGAGTGAACCGGCTGAAAATAGCGGACTTTTATCGTTTGGAGAGCATCTTGATGTTTTGCGCAAGATGCTCTTCAGAATGCTGATGGTCGTTATTGCCATTAGTTGTGTTATATTTTGTTTCAAATCAGAAACGTTCTCTATAATATTGGCTCCTCATAAATCAAATTTCGTAACATTCAGTTTTATCGAGAATTTTTTGAATTCAAATGGGATAGACTTCCATTTTACAGAATATAATATTCCACTGATAAATACCGAACTTTCATCCCAATTCATGACACATATCACAATGTCATGTATATTAGCCCTTTTGCTTGCTTCGCCATACATATTATTTGAACTTTTCCGTTTCATAGCTCCTGCTTTGTACGAAAATGAAAAGAAATATTCTTATGTAGTAGCAGGTATCATATATGTGTTATTCTTCATGGGGCTGTTAATGAGTTATTTCATACTTTTTCCCATTTCATTCCAATTTCTTGCCACTTATCAGGTTGATGAAGAAATTGTGAATACAATCACACTCGATTCGTACATTACTACGTTTACAACTTTGGCTTTTATGATGGGAGTTGTATTTCAATTGCCTGTAATAACATTCGTTTTGGGTAAGATGGGGTTTATTGATGCAGAAATGCTAAGACAATACCGACCCTACGCGCTTATAATAATCATGATAACAGCCGCAGTGATAACACCTCCCGACATCTTCACCCTCATTTTAGTCACAATTCCTATTTATGGGCTGTACGAACTAAGTATATTGGTTCTTAAAAAATGGGCTAAAAACTAACCTCCCTCATTATCCTACGGCTGTGTAAATGAGGAAGCACGGTTGCCTATGCTGCATCCTGCGGATGCCACTGTTGAGGGCGTGTCCTGCCGGGCATGCCCTCGCTGCCCTCGTGCATACCTCGGTTACGGTGTGGCAGACATCCTTGGCGGATGTCATATTATTGGAACGTAAACCTACGACATGCGCTAAACCCGGCCTATCGCACCATATACCGCGCAGATATACTATGCCGTACTCATATCATCCATGCTATCGGAATATGAAATTTTTCATCGGACATCATCTTCCCGATTATCAATACTTTATGACATATCGGCTTCCAAGAATATGACATCCGGCAGGATGTCTGTAAGCTAGTAGCCGGGTATGCACGACCGTAGGGAGGGCATGCCCGGAAAGAATTCCACAGCGAAAAGGCATTCGCAGAAAGCCGATGATATAGGCCGGCTAACTTTCATAGACGGCTTTCTACGAATGCCTTATCCTTTTTTTTATACGTTTACCGGGCATGCCCGCGCTACGGCTACACCTACGCGCGTGCATACCCGGCTACTAGCTTACAGGCTTCCTTCGGATGCCATGTTGTTATAACCATACCATCATATTATTAATTACCAAGACTTTATGATACATTTGCTCCCAAGAAGATGACATCCGCAGAGGATGTCTGCCACACAGTAATCCGGTATGCACGACCGTAGGGAGGGCATGCCGGGCAGGCAGTACGACGAGGGTAGGCATCCGCCAGGATGCGGTATAAGAGTCCGATACATCAGCTCCCGTGAATACGGCTTCCTCCGGAGGCCATATTATTGGATACCCTAAACAAAAGAAGCGCCCCGGGGCGGGACGCTTCTTCTGTTAGTTAGTGTGTTATGGTGTATTACTTATCGTCGAGTGTGCAGATTGATACGCGGTTCCAAGATTCTTCCTTGAACATGTGTCCGATACCTTGGCCTTCGGCTTGGATGCGGTCGGCTGAGATGCCGTATTTCTTCACAAGTGCGTTCTTGACTGATTCGGCACGCTTCTGGGCGAGCTTAATGTTGAAGTCGAGGTTACCGTCCTGTGAGGCATAACCCTTGATGACTACCTTAGACTTGGGATTCTTCTTCATGTAGTCGGCAATCATCACTACGTTAGGCATCTGGTCGGCGGTGATAACCGAAGAACCGATCTTGAAGAATACGAAGCGTACGCTCTCGAGGTTGGTGCTGGTTTCCTTGATTACCTGTGCGGGACGGTTCTGAGCGGCGGTGAGGGCAGCCTGCAGTTCTGCAATCTTGGCAGCGTTTGCATCGGCCTGAGCCTGCGACTGGTTGGCCTCGGCGCGCAGGGCGTTGATACGTGCGTTGAGGGCATCAACTTCGGCCTGATCGTAGGGCTGTACGCACTGGAAGCCGTCGCCGAACTTATATGTCACACCGGCTTGTACCGAGAATACGGCTTTGTTGCGGCTGTATCCGGCCGAGGTCTGGTCGATGCCGGCATCGCTCATATCCCATGTGATGGCAGGTTTGAGGGCCAGGGTGACGTGGTTGCTTACGTTGAAGTTGAAGTTCATACCAACCTTGGTTGCGAAGTAGTTCCAGTCCTTGCCATTGCCTGAGTTTACATAATCATGTCCCCAACCGGCACCGGCTACTACATCAATGTCAAACGGACGTCCGCCACATTTGTAACCGCCAAAGAGGTTAAAGAGGTTTACTGTACCGTATGCTCCGACGTATGAATTATCGAAAGCGGTAGAGCTGTGAACCCTGTTTTTCCAACTGGATGTGTTGATACCAAACTGCCCCTCTACACCAAGTCCGAAGACGGGTGAAATCTGTTTATGCAGGTGCAATCCTACTACGGGACGCATCGAACCGAAGAATGCGCTGTGAGACATGGGAGTGACAACACCTCCGTCAAGTCCTAACGACCAGTTTGATCCAAAATTAGTCTGTTGCAAAGGTTCTTGCGCTTGGGCACCAATTACAGCAGCGGTGGCAGCAAGCAGAAGTAAAGTCTTTTTCATTTCAATTTTAGTTTTATGTTTTATTATGTACTGTCAAGGATTGATGAGAGTGGGTTCTCGTCCGCTGACATGTATATAACAAGACTACTCAAAGAATTGTTGACTTTGACAAAACAGCCCCGTGATAAACGGCTTGGCCAACCAAGCATTTATCACGGGGCTGTTTTTGCGGCAATATCTTTACGTTACCGTCTGCGGCTATATTCTACGAATTGATATGAAAGGCCTGACTTGCTGTCTTTTACCACCGGCGCTTCGGCTGTCATTATCCAGTTGTCGTCAATGGCGGGGAAGAAGGTGTCGGCGCCCTCGGCCCGGGCAAAAATCCTTGTTATGTACAGTTTGTCGACGTATGGCAATGACTGGCGGTAGATGCTTGCACCGCCTATCACAAAGGCCTCATCGGCGTCTGCGGCCAGCTTTATGGCTTCTTCTATTGATGCAGCCACCTCGGTATCGGGGGCGCTGAAGCCGCTGTTGCGTGTCACCACTATATTGCGGCGGCCGGGCAGGGCGCCTTTGGGCAGGGCTTCGAAGGTCTTGCGACCCATGATTATGGGATGCCCCATGGTGAGCGACTTGAAGCGGCGCAGATCGTCGGAAACGAAAAAGGGCTGATTGCCGTCGCGCCCTATGGCAAGGTCGTCGGCCACGGCTACTATAAGATTGAGTGTCATACGCTTACTTCGGCTTTGATGTGTGGATGCGGGTCATAGCCTTCGAGCACGAAGTCCTCGTACTTGAAGTCGAATATATCCTTTACCTCAGGGTTGAGTATCATACGGGGCAACTTGCGGGGCTCGCGGGTAATCTGCAGGCGTGCCTGTTCGAGGTGATTCTGATACAGATGCGCATCGCCCAAGGTATGCACGAAGTAGCCGGGTTTCAGACCCGTCACCTGAGCCATCATCATGGTGAGCAATGCGTACGACGCTATATTGAACGGTACACCCAAAAAGCAGTCGGCACTGCGCTGATACAGCTGGCAGCTGAGGCGGCCGTCGGCCACGTAGAACTGAAACAGGCAGTGGCACGGGGCGAGAGCCATCTTGGGCAGGTCGGCCACATTCCACGCGCTCACTATGATGCGGCGCGAGTCGGGATTATGCTTTATGTCGTATATGGCATTTGAAATCTGATCTATGAAGCCGCCGTCGTAGTCGGGCCATGAGCGCCATTGCGCTCCGTAGACCGGGCCGAGCTTGCCGTCGGCGTCGGCCCATTCGTTCCATATCCTCACTCCGTTTTCCTGCAGGTACTTCACATTGGTGTCGCCCATCAGAAACCACAGCAACTCGTAGATTATCGACTTGAGATGCAGTTTCTTGGTGGTAATCAAGGGGAAACCCTCGGCAAGGTCAAATTTCATCTGGTAGCCGAATGTTGAGCGTGTTCCGGTGCCGGTACGGTCGGCCTTGTCTATACCGTCGTCGAGTATGTGCTTCAACAGGTCTATATATTGCTTCATTGTTCTGTAGATTGTAGGGTTGAGAGTATGGCGCGTAATTCTTCCTCGGTGGTGGTGAGTCGCTGCCGGCATATCTTCAGCAGCTCAACAGCCCTGCGTGTGCGCTGAGCCAGAGTGTCGACATCGCATGTGTCTGAGCGTAATTCTCCAAGAATCTTTTCGAGTTCGGCGAGAGATTCGTTATAAGATGCTTCCATTATTGTGATTGTTGTCCTGTTTTATTCGGGGATAATTGAGATAATCTCGCCTTGAGCGAGGGTGGTGGTGATGATGCTCCCGGGGGCTGCTTGCCCGGGCGATGTCATGGCATGGCCGTCAACACGGGTTATGGAGAATCCGCGTCGCAGGGTGGCCTCGGGCGACAAGTCCTCTATCATCTGGCGCAGTGCATCCAGGCGCTCGGCTCGGTGCTTTAGCCGCAGACCTATGTCGTAAATCATCTGCTGCTCGGCCTTGGGCCCCACCAGCATGGCATTGCGGGTTATGACGCCCTGTGCCAGCAGCGGCAGCTGACCCGTTACGGTCGACAGCCGGCGATGCTCTCTGTTAAGACGTGCCGATACGGCCTCGAGTATATTATTGCCTATAGAGCCAAGTCGTTCAAGAGCCTTGGCACCGTGAGCTATGAGCCACTCGGCCGCCGCTGTGGGGGTCTTCACGCGCATATTGGCCACGTAGTCGAGCAAGGTCACATCGCGCTCGTGTCCTATGCCTATAATTACCGGCAGCGGAAACATGGCTATGTTTGCGGCCAGCTCGTAGTTGTCAAACGAAGCGAGGTCGCCGGTGGCACCGCCGCCCCTTATTATCACCACGCAGTCAAAGCTCTCGCCGCTGTCTATCACCTGCTGCAGTGCGCTGATGATGCTCGGTGCGGTATTCTCGCCCTGAAGCACTGCCGGAAACAGGCGCGTGGTGAAGCGCAGGCAATAGCGGTTGGTGTAGAGCTGATTGATAAAGTCGCCGTATCCGGCAGCTCCGGCAGCCGAAATCACCGCTATGTTTGAGGCTACCTCGGGCCATGCTATGCTGCGGTTCATGTCTATGATACCCTCGGCAGTAAGGCGGGCTATCATCTCGCGGCGCCGGCGCAGCAGATCGCCCAGGGTGTACTCGGGATTCACGTCCGTGATATTGAGCGACAGACCGTATACGGGATGAAAGCTTACCGAGGCTTTCACCATCACCTTTATACCCGAGGCAAGGGGCGAGCCTGTGGCCCGGCGGAATACATTGTTGATATACGCATATCGGACACCCCATATAGTGGCGCGGGCTCGGGCCACCGGGCTGCCCGTATCGGGATTCTTGTCGATAAGTTCGAGGTAGCAGTGCGGACCCGAGCAGCGCAGGTCGCTGGTCTCGGCCACAACCCATACATTATTAATATCGGTAGCAGAGGCGAGTACAGATGATACGCGCCTGTTGAGTTCAAGTAAGCTTATTGCCTGCGGTTCCATCATTTCAACACAAAGCGGCCTGCCGACACATCATATTTTTTTTGAGGAACAATCAGGTCCTTTACCTTCTTATAATCCTCCTCGTCGAGATATTCCCCGGCCATGTTTTCAAGCGTAAGCCGGCGTCCGTCAGGCTCGAATGATGCCTTTACCGATATGAAGGGCAGATACATCTCTACTGACGTAAGGTCGCGCTTGCCCTCGGCGGTGAGCCAATCCTTGTAGGCAGGCATGGCAAAAGGGGTGCGCTTAAGCCTGTTCCATGAGCTGTCGAAAAACTCTATGCTGCTGTCGGCCACAGGGCTGTGTATGGTGGTCACCAAGGCCAGTATGGTGTCGTTCTTGGCCGGAAGCACCACCAGCTGCATATCTATGTCGCTGTCTACCACAAAAGCTATGTCGGTATCCGATACACGGGTGAGGCGTGCCTGACCGTTGAGTGCGTTTTTCGAATCGTGGTCGCTGCCAAAGTCAAAGTAATCAATCATATCGAGGCGAGTGGGCGCCGTCAACAATGCTATCTGCCCCTCGGGTGCCGCCTTGAAGAAATCTGTAGCAGTACGCGCATGCCCCTGTACCGCAAAGGTCAGTGCGACACACACAAGGGCTATATATCTGAATATATCGTTTTTCATAAAGTTATAATTGCTCCCGGCCATGATTTGTTCACCGCCGCCGGGTGGTTAAGCGTGGCAAAGTTACGAAAAAAATATCATGAGCTTCAACGCCTTTCACCCCAATTTGAAAAATATTTAAAAATAATTGATGAAAAATTTCTTTTATAAAAATATATAACCTAAATTTGCATATTCTCAAATGCCTTAACGGAATTAAAAAAACTACCCCTAAATACTTTATATATGGCAACCAGAAAATTGAAAATCCGCGACCTTACTCTTCGCGACGGCCAACAGTCATTGTTCGCCACCCGTCTGCCACAAGCTGAAATCGACAAACTTCTCCCCTACTACGAGAATGCCGGCTTCTACATCATGGAAGTCTGGGGCGGAGCAGTGCCCGACTCTGTAATGCGCTACCTCGACGAATCTCCCTGGGATCGTCTGCGCTCGGTGTCAAAGGCCATGAAAGGCAAGTCGTTGCTCTCAGCACTCTCGCGCGGACGTAACCTCTTTGGCTATGTTCCCTATCCCGACTACGTGCTGCGCGGATTCTACGAAGAAGCCATCAAAAACGGACTCAATGTGATGCGTATCTTTGACGCCCTCAACGATATCGACAACGTGAAAGAGTCTATCAAGATGATCAATGAGCTGGGCGGCATTGCCGACGGCGCCGTGTGCTACACTGTAGACCCCAAGGCTCCCGAAGCTCCCAAGCCCGGATTCTTCGCCCGTCTCTTCGGCAAAAAGCAGGAAGAACCCGAACTCATCTTCACCGACGAATACTTCGTTGAAAAGGCTAAGGAAATGGAGCGTCTCGGCGCCAAGATCATCACCCTGAAGGATATGGCCGGCCTGGTGACTCCCTCGCGTGCCGCTTCAATCATCTCAAAGCTCAAAGCCAACGTCAAAGTTCCCGTTGACTTCCATACCCACTGCACCCCCGGCTACGGCCTTGCATCTTCTATAATGGCTATCCTCAACGGCGTGGATATCCTCGATACCAACATCTGGTGGTTTGGCGGCGGCTCGGCTGCTCCGGCTATCGAACTCGTATACGTATTCGCTCAGAAGATGGGTGTGGAAATCGAAGCCAACATGGAAGCTGTAGGCGAAATACGCGACCGTCTGCTCGACGCCCGCAAGGTGCTCGCCGCATTCGACCTCAACAAGGACCACATGCAGCGTCCCTTCAACCCCCTCACCGACAAGCTGCCCGCCGATGTCGATGCTCAGGTAGACCGCGCCATAGCTGCCGCAAAGGCCGGCGACGAAGAGACTCTGCTCGACGCCTGCCACAAGGTTGAGGAATACTTCGGCTTCCCCAAGCCCAACGAAATCGTAAAGAACGCCGAGGTGCCCGGCGGTATGTACTCAAACATGGTGGCAAACCTGCGCGCCCTCCACGCCGAGGACTGTCTCAACGAAGCCATGTCGCTCATCCCCATGGTTCGCCGCGACGCCGGTCTGGTACCTCTGGTTACCCCCACTTCGCAGATCGTAGGCGCACAGGCCGTTAACGTGGTTATGGACCGCCGCAAGGGTCAGCCCGACTACACCAACTGCTCCAACCAGTTTATCTCGCTCGTAAAGGGTGAATACGGCCACACTCCCGTAGCCATCGACCCCGAATTCCGCCGCAAGATCACCAAGGATCCCGTAGAACGTCCCTACGACGTAAGCACTTACAAGGCTCCCGCCAATCCCGTTGTGGAAGAACTTGGCGTTAAGCTGGCATCAAACGGCGAAGAAGAACTGCTGCTGGCCCTGCTCCCCACCGTGGCCAATACATTCCTCAAACGTCGCCGTCAGGAAGAAATCGCCGCCAAGGCTGCTACCGAAGCTCCCGCAGCTGCCAAGGCTGAGGTGAAAGAGGAAGCCGCTACCGAAGCCATCACCGGTCCTACTCTCAAAGCTCCCATGGGCGGCCGTGTGGTAGAAATCGACGTCAAGCCCGGCCAGGCCGTGAAGCGCGGTCAGAAACTGCTGGTTTACGAGGCAATGAAGATGGAAAATGACATCGAATCTGATATGGAAGGTGTTATCAAGCGCATTTTCGTAGCTCCCGACCAGGTGGTATCTACCGACGAAGTTCTTATCGAATTCGAATAATCCGAAGAGCTGATTTATCAATAAAAACACATCGACCGCAGCCCGCACACCCGGGCCGGCGGTCGATGTTTTACCTTGATATAACCATGATAACATTCCTGCTTTGCCTTGCCGCCCTCATCACGGCCTACTTCACCTATGGCAAGTATCTCGAACGCCTTGCCGATACTGACCCCTCCAGCCCCACGCCATGCAAGCGTCTGGCCGACGGTGTAGACTACCTCGAACTGCCCCGGTGGAGGGTTTTCCTCATACAACTGCTCAACATTGCCGGCACGGGGCCTATATTCGGTGCCATACTCGGCGCATGCTTCGGCCCGGTGGCATTTCTGTGGATATGCCTCGGCGGCATATTCTTCGGAGCCATGCACGATTTCCTTTCAGGCATGATGATTGTGCGCGACGACGGACGCTCGCTCCCCGAGATGCTCGGCCTGTATCTGGGCCCGGGAATGAAGGCGGCCGTGAGGTGGTTCTCGGTGGCACTGCTCATACTGGTGGGCGCAGTGTTTGTGCTAAGCCCCGCACAGCTGCTCACAAGTCTGGTAAGCGGCATCGACCTCTCGGTATGGGTGTGGATCATACTCGCCTACTACATAGTGGCCACCATCCTGCCCATCGACAAGGTAATAGGCAAATGCTATCCGGTATTCGGAGCCGCACTCATCATCATGGCTCTGGGACTGTTGGCCGTGGTGCTCTTTGAAGGCTATCCGGTGCCCGAACTCAACTTCCACAACTATCAGCCCCACCCTGATGCCGTGCCCATCATCCCCACCCTGTTCATCACCATAGCCTGCGGAGCCATATCAGGATTCCACGCCACACAGTCGCCGCTGATGGCGCGCTGCGTAGGCAACGAGAAGCAATGCCGCTCGGTATTCTACGGCTCCATGATTTCAGAAAGCATCATAGCCCTGATATGGGCAGCCATAGCCATGGCATTCTTTGGCGGCGTGGATCAGCTCAACGCCTCGCTGGCGCAGCACAGCAACAACCCCGCATGGGTGGTCGACATCATCTCGCGCACCACTCTGGGCAAGGTGGGCGCCATTCTGGCCATACTGGGCGTTGTGGCAGCCCCAATCACATCGGGCGACACTGCATTCCGCTCGGCCCGTCTGGTGATAGCCGATATGTTCAACATCGACCAGAAGCCGCTCTACAAGCGTTTTGCCATCTGCATACCCATCTTCATAATAGGCTACACCATCACACTGGTCAACTTCGACATCGTATGGCGCTACTTCGCATGGAGCAACCAGGCCCTGGCCGCCGTCACCCTGTGGGCTATAGTTATTTGGCTCAAAAGCCGTGGCAAGAACCTCTACGTTGCCCTCATTCCCGCCATCTGCATGACCTACATAATCATATCCTACGTATTTATCTCAGGCCAGTTCATCGGCCTTGGCACAGGCTGGGTGTCATACACCGCCGCAGCGGCAATCACCGCCTGCATCTCAGCCCTCGCCCTCAGAAAGAAAGTAGAATAATAAGACATCTATAAAAACAACCGTGGCGCGAACCTGAGGAGGTTCGCGCCACGGTTGTTTTTATGGAAAGACTTTATAAGTCTTTAGGCCTTACAGAATCCCAAGTATCGCATCTGTAATTGCCGAAGCCATAGCCTTTTCTCATATTATGCATACGATCTCCGTATTCACACCATTTTCTTGTATAGAATACTTCTTCAGGGATTAAGCCGCTGAAGCAGTTACCGTTAAGTTCCGGTAGCTGATCATCCAACTCGTATGGATTATTGGTGAAAAAGCTCCAGTCTATGCTTGAGTAATAATTGTTTCCTAAATTAATATAAACGTTCTTATTACGCAATTCACGTGTTTCATCCAAGGGAACTTCACCGCTAAGAAGATTGCCGTTAAGGTCTATGTATTCCAAAGATTCAAATTTTGAAAATAAATCAAAATCAACCTCTGAAATATTAGAATTTCGTATTGCTAATTTTTCTAAAATTTTGGCATATTTTGATATTTGATGAGGAAATTCATCATTCTCAAAAGAACAATAATCCACCTTAAAATAGCGGAGTTGGTCACCTTTGAAAATGTTTGACGGAATACGTACCTTCGTGTTTTCAGAACCAACTATCAAGACACTTGTTAGATTTTCCAAATCTCCAACCTCTTCAGGCAGAACTATTTCTTTGGTGTCCTCGCTGATAGGAAAGTAGGATAATTCAATTATTAGCGAAGAAATTCTGAATTCCCCTTTATCTTGGTCGTAGTAACTACCGGCGATACGCCATAGTTCGGGTAAACGTAGTGCTTTTTTGTCGAAACCCGGCCAATTATCACAACCCATGGCCTTATATACATTGACTATGATAAGGCTGTCCTCCTTATTTGTGGGAATTTTTCTCGGCGCAGGTGTATCACCAAAGTCATAGCTATCACTGCATGATGCAAACGACATACCGATGATGGCAATGATAATGCCGATTATAACTTTCAGTTTCATAAGATTTTTAGTTTTTATAACATGGGGTAAAATATTTTACCCCATGCGTTGTCGTTTTGATAATTAGTATTTAAGGCACAAGAGATGGATTATTTCCATAATATAATTCCAAATCTTGTCTTTGTGGACATTTATAGTTGATTACAAAGTCATGAGGCGGATTATGATAATATTCGGGCGGAAATTCATTGGTATATCCATACTTTACGGGATAAGATCTTGTTTCCAAGGTCTTGATTGTTTTTCCGTTATAGTTATAGTGTATTTCCGCTGTAATCATAGCTGTCATTCGGCCTCTCAGTATAGTACCCCAATCATAGTACATATTATATACTTTATCATTTATTTGTTCTGAAGTAAAGGGCGTTCTGATTGTTCTCTTGACATACCCTTTTGGAACAGAATATATATGATTAATTGAGTCATAATATAAAGTTGGCGTTCCTAAACCACTATATATATCATTGCTAAAGGCTCCGTCATGTGTGTAGTTAGTATCGTGGCTTATCTCATACCAAGAACCATAGTATTGATTATCGGCTTTGATACATCCTACAAGTTCCATCGTAAGATGACTGTAGGTTACATACTGCTTAAGGTCTTTATTTATGATTAACTCAGGGGTATTGCAGTGATATGGTGGCAGAATGATGTTACCTGTAACCTCAACCCTATCCCATTCATTATGTGTATTGGTATAACTTAGTGGATATACAGGTGATATACGTTCATAATAGATTGTTGGTATTGATTTGATAGTCCATGTTCCGAGATTCTCAAGACCTATACCATCACTGCTCAATACAAGCCCACTACCACTCGGCACGGTGCCATTTACAACATCCTTGAGGTTGAATCTGACATTATAAACCGGAGAGGACGTTGTCATTTCGCCCGTTCCCTTGATCAGCAAATGACCTTGTGACTCTAGACGGACATCTGAAGTCGTATAATAGGTGGATACTGTAGAACGATTGAACAGCTTGTTTAGGCCATTCTTAAAGACCGTAAAATATTTATTTTGGGCAATACCCGAAAGCAGGTTCATTAAATCATTTGAAATTTGCAAAGGAACATCTTTGTTTTCTTGTCCTTTTGGTTTGTTGGCATTTTCTGCTACAAAATTCATAAAGCCTAAGGCTTCTTTTCCATATCGAGAGATTTCACCTTGCCTTGCAGTTCCGTTGGCAACATTTTTATCAGAAGATGTAATAGAAGTTATTGTGCCTGTAATTTTATTTTCAGTTTGTCCTGAAAAATTAAATTGAGTCACAAATTTGTTTAAGGCACTGATTGTAATAGAACAATCATAATCCTCGTTAAAGTAGCTTGGAACTTGATATGTGAATCCGTTCCATGCTTTAATCAAGCCGTGATTATTCACATAATTACCTTCATCAGCAGTATTAACTTCATTGGTGAAAGAAAGAGAGCTGTTTGATGGGGCTGCATCATTAGGCTTGGTGAAGTGGCTTGGCGCATCCATAAGTCTGAGAGGCTTGGTGGAACTCATATTCCAATACGTTAATGACGAACCAAAGTCACCAAGTTCATTATAGTAGAACACTTTGATTACACCTGTAAATTTATTGTATAAACAGATATAATTTTTGTAGTTGTCGAATCCTTTTTTCTTTAAGGTGTGAAAAAGCATAACCCAACCATCAGCTTTTTTGACATCTTTGCAAAAACCTTCTGATAGAGCTGTACTACTGCCACCAGCCCAAGGGGCTGAAACAGCATTACCTTTTATGGCACCACTGGTAGAGTTAAGCTCTATCATTGATACATTTTCCCAATCATCAAAAAGATCGGGGTTTGTTTCAGAGTCGTTGTCATAGCTGACCTCGGCGCGAGAGCGCAGAGATGTTGTTTCAGAGCTTTCTATGAGAAGCTCTTCTTCAGTGCATGCTACCGCTAAAAAGAGCAGTAGCACCATACTGACAAGAAGTGGAATTTTAGTTTTCATAGTCATAATGATTTTTGGTTTTTAAGTTGATTAAAAAGTTGATTTAAAAAGTTAATTGAAAAGTTGATTTAAAAGAGCTCTTTTGGTTGCAGCAAATATATGTATAATTATCTAAAATGCAAGTGCAATTTGGTTATTAGATATTAATATATGTTAATATATCTTTATTTATAGCATTTACTTCCAACAATGTGGAATATTAGCCATAAAGGGTGTAAAATCTGCTGTATTATGTATTATAAAAAGCAACCGTGGCGCGAACCTGAGTAGGTTTGCGCCACGGTTGCTTTTTAACGGAAAAAGTTTTGAAATTACTTTTTACCGCGGTTGCCGTAACGGCTCATGAACTTATCAACACGTCCTGCGGTATCGACGAGCTTCTGCTTACCGGTGAAGAAGGGGTGAGAAGCGTTGGTGATTTCGAGCTTCACCAGGGGATATTCCTTGCCATCGAGGGTGATGGTTTCGCGGGTAGCGATAGTTGAGCGGGTAATGAAAGTAACTTCATTCGACATGTCTTTGAACACAACTTCGCGATAGTTGGTAGGATGGATGTCTTTTTTCATTTTATTATAACGTTATAACTTAAGTTTCAAAATATCTCGACGCTGGTAAGGCGTCATATAGTAATGGCCTGCAAATTTACGACTTTTTTGTGAATCCGCCAAAATTCGGTGTAAAAACTTTGTAAAAAGTGCGCAAAACGGCACATAAACGAAAGAGAACCATGCACGTGGCCGGTTCTCTTGCGATAATTCTTATAAGGCTATCAGGCCTTTACGCGGCAGAGGTATGAACCGTCGCGGGTATCGACTTCGATAGACTCGCCTTCGTTTACGAAGAGGGGCACGCGTACTTCGGCGCCGGTCTCAACGGTGGCGGGCTTAAGGGTGTTGGTGGCTGTATCGCCCTTGATACCGGGCTCGGTGTAGGTAACCTTGAGGACTGTCTTGATGGGCATTTCGGCGTAGAGGACAGTTTCGGTAGAGGCGTCGGTAACAACTTCTACGGTGTCGCCTTCTTTCATGTAAGCGGCGCCTGTAACGAGATTCTTGTTGATGGGAATCTGTTCGAAGGTTTCGTTGTTCATGAAGATATCGTCGTCACCGTCGGTATAGAGATACTGGAAGGGACGGCGTTCAACACGTACGTCTTCGAGTTTTTCGCCGATGTTGAAGCGGCGTTCGAGCACACGGCCGTCAACCACATCCTTGAGCTTGGTGCGCATGAATGTGTTGCCCTTGCCGGGTTTTACATGGAGGAACTCTATGCAGAAATAGAGACGGCCATCCATGCGGATGCAGGTGCCGTTTTTGATGTCCTGAGCGTTAATCATATTTGATTGGTATGATGAAAATTTTTTGCAAATTTACTAAAAAATCATATTAAGTTCCAAATCCGCAGCTGAAATGGTCTAAAAAACAGTTTCTTAAAAACATATCCCGCAAACCTTACTGAAGGCATTGCGGGACAGCTCGTGCGCATGAAGGGACTCGAACCCTTACGTCCGAGGACATTAGATCCTAAGTCTAACGCGGCTACCAATTACGCCACACGCGCATGCAAGGATTTGGGTTTTGCGGTGCAAAGTTACGCTTTTTATAGTTCACAACAAAATTTTAGGCTATATTTTTGTTTAAAAGTTGCTTATTTGGTGGAAAATCCGTAACTTTGCAGTCCGATTATGTCCAAATAACATAACAGGCAGCCACAGTCGCGGTGCTTTTGGCCGAGCATCGGGATAAGTGTGCGGCCAAATATTATTAACTAATCAATCTTAAAAACAACAAAGTGGATACTTTAAGTTACAAGACCCTTTCCCCCAACGCACAGTCGATCGAGCGCGAATGGGTGGTAATCGACGCTACCGACCAGGTACTCGGCCGCCTTTGCTCGAAAGTCGCTAAAATCCTGCGCGGAAAGCACAAGCCTACCTACTCGCCCTACACCGAGTGTGGCGACAATGTGATTATTATCAACGCCGACAAAGTGGTTCTCACCGGCAAGAAGATGACCGACCGCATCTACCTCAACTACACCGGCTACCCCGGCGGTCAGCGCGAGCTCACCCCCGAAGTGCTGATGAAGAAGTCGTACAACAAGCACCTCAAGCCCGGCATCCATCCCCTGTACATGCGTGTGCTCAAAGGCATGCTCCCCAAGAACCGTCTTGGCCGTCGCCTTATCGAGAACGTACACGTGTACAATGGCCCTGAACACCCCCACCAGGCTCAGGAACCCAAAGTCATCGATATTAACAAAATGAAATAATCGCAAGAATGGAAAACGTTAATGCAGTAGGCCGTCGTAAGGCCGCAGTGGCCCGCGTAATCCTCAAAGAAGGTAACGGCGTCATCACCATCAACCACCGCCCCCTCGAAGTGTATTTCCCCTCTTCGATTCTTCAATTCATCGTTAAACAGCCCCTGAGCCTTCTCGACGTTACTGAAAAGTACGACGTGAACGTAAACCTCGACGGCGGCGGCTACAAAGGCCAGGCCGAAGCTCTGCGCCTCGCTATCGCCCGCGCTCTCGTTAAGGTTAACCCCGACGACAAGGCTCTGTTGCGCAAGCACGGCTTCATGACCCGCGACCCCCGCGCCGTGGAACGCAAAAAGCCCGGTCAGCCCAAGGCTCGCAAGCGCTTCCAGTTCAGCAAGCGTTAATACGCTGCTTACTTCGAGCTTAGGGAGTCAACTCTACTTCCCTTGTCTCAGCTCGCCGGAGACAGACTCCGGACTAATCAGAGTTTAGTATCTAAATCGCCGGGATGGACACGTTCCCTACCCTGCGGTTGAAACAAAAGAACGTAAACCCAACAAAAAAAATCATGGCAAATCCAACATTTGACCAACTTATCGAAGCAGGATGCCACTTCGGCCACCTCAAACGCAAATGGAATCCTGCAATGGCTCCTTACATCTTCATGGAGCGCAACGGTATCCACATCATCGATCTCTATAAGACCGCAGCTAAAATCGAAGAAGCTGCAGCCGCTCTGAAGAACATCGCCAAGCAAGGCAAGAAGGTGCTCTTCGTAGCAACCAAAAAACAGGCCAAACAAGTTATCGCCGACCTCGCCCAGGGCGTAAACATGCCCTACGTTATCGAACGCTGGCCCGGCGGTATGCTCACCAACTTCCCCACCATCCGCAAGGCTGTCAAGAAGATGACTTCTATCGACAAGATGACCAAGGATGGTACTTTCGACAACCTCTCAAAGCGTGAACGCCTTCAGATCACCCGTCAGCGCGCAAAGCTCGAAAAGACCCTCGGCTCTATCGCCGACCTCAACCGTCTGCCCTCGGCTCTCTTCGTAGTTGACGTACTGAAAGAACGCATCGCCGTTGCTGAAGCCAACCGCCTCGGTATCCCCGTTTTCGCTATGGTTGACACCAACTCAGACCCCACCAACATCGACTTCGTTATCCCCGCCAACGACGACGCTTCAAAGAGCATCGAACTCATCGTGGGCGCCCTCACCGAAGCCATGAAGGAAGGCCTCGAAGAACGCAAGGCTGAAAAGGTTGACACCGAAGCAGCCGGCGAAGGCGAAGCCGCTCCCGCTCCCCGTCGCGAACGTCGTCGCGTACGCAAGAACGACGCTCCCGCCGAAGCTGAAGCTCCCGCTGCCGAAGCCGCTGAATAATCGCCGATTGTTCGCAACAACCAAAACAAATATCTTAGACATAAAGTACCCTGCCTGTTATCAGAGTGCTTTATGTCTAAAATAAATTAAACGAATAACTAATCTCCTAATACTACATAATATTATGGCAGTAACAATGGCAGAAATCACCAAGCTGCGCCACCTCACATCGGCCGGCCTGATGGACTGCAAAAAGGCTCTCGCCGAAACTGACGGCGACATCGAAAAGGCCGTTGAAATCCTCCGCAAGAAGGGTCAGGCCGTTGCCGCTAAGCGCGAAGACCGCAACGCCGCCGAAGGCTGCGTTATGTCGAAGAACGACGGCAACTTTGCCGCTATCCTCGCTCTCAACTGCGAAACCGACTTCGTGGCTAAGAACGAAGGCTTCGTTAACCTCGCCAAGACTCTCCTCGACCTCGCTGTAGCTAACCGCTGCAAAAACGCCGAAGAGCTCAAGGCCCTCACCGTTGACGGTCGCACCGTTGCCGATCTCGTAACTGAAGAATCAGGCAAAACCGGCGAAAAGACCGAAATCGGCGCTTACGAAGTTGTAGAAGCTCCTTCTACCGCCGCTTACAACCACTTCAACAACAAGCTCGCTGCTATCGTTGGTTTCAACCTCCCCGGAGTTGACGCTCAGGTAGGTCGCGAAGTCTGCATGCAGATTGCTTCAATGAACCCCGTGGCTTGCAGCCGCAACGACGTTCCCCAGGCCACTATCGACCAGGAAATCGCCGTAGCTGTTGAAAAAACCAAGCAGGAACAGGTTAAGAAGGCTGTTGAAGCTGCCCTCAAGAAGGCTGGCCTCAACCCCAACCACTTCGACTCTGAAGACCACATCGAATCTAACATCACCAAGGGTTGGATCACAGCTGACGACGCTGCAAAGGCTCGCCAGATCATGAAGGAAACAGCCGAAGCCAAGGCCGCTAACCTCCCCGAAGCTATGATTCAGAACATCGCCAACGGCCGTCTGAACAAGTTCTTCAAGGAAAGCTGCCTCATGGAACAGGAATACGTACAGGACAGCAAGCTCACCGTAGGTCAGTTCCTCGAACAGACCCAGAAGGGCCTCGTAGCTGTAGATTTCAAGCGCGTAAACCTCAACGCCGACTAATTCTTCCACACAAGGATAATTGCCAAACAGGCCGAGTCAACCGACTCGGCCTGTTTTTGTATTCCATAGAGCACAATCCACGCCCAAGAATATGACATCCTGATGCAGCATAGCCAACACGGCATACAGCATCATCCGCCCCGGGCTTATCTGTAAGATGGCATCCGCCAAGGATGTCTGCAAACACCTTAACTCGGTATGCACGCGCGCAGGCGCAGGCGTAGCCGTAGCGCAGGGCATGCCGGGCAAGTAGACAGTATATGGTCGGCATCCGACAGGATGCAGCATAGGCAACACGGCACACAGCAGTGTTATCTGTAAGATGGCATCCGAAGGAAGCCTGAAAGCTAGTAGCCGGGTATGCACGACCGTAGGGAGGGCATGCCCGGACGGTCGCGCCCAAACCGAAGGCATTCGTAGAAAGCCGTCTACATATGTGGGTCGCATGTATAATCGGCTTTCTGCGAATGCCTTTGCTTTTTAATACGCTTACCGGGCATGCCCTGCGCTTCGGTTACACCTACGCGCGTGCATACCCGGCTACTAGCTCACAGACATCCTGCCGGATGTCATATTCTGATAGCGGAAGATACATCGTGTCAGATTCAGTGTAGTTATATCATGCCAAACATCCTTGTTATCATTAATATGACATCCGCCAAGGATGTCATATTCCCGACAACATTGATACCTGAGCTTAAGGCATTCGCAGAAAGCCAATTATAAAGTCAGGCTTTCTACAGTTATCATCTTACCGATAACCTATTAAAGAAAAAAAATGTTTATGAGGAAGGTGTTGTCATTTAGGATATACAACGGGAGATATATCCATAATAGTAAACTTACCGTCAACATCAGAAGCTATAACCTTTATACATGTATATTCGCTCTCGGGATTCCACTTATATTTTACCATATATACGTCTTCGCCCTGCGGAACTACCGTCAGCGACTTAATACCATACTCGCATACGTCTTGCGCATTAACCACAGCGTCCACATCATACTGCTGCGAGTATTCTTTGAGCCTTGCAATGAGCTCGGGCGACATAGTGGCCCTTAAAAGCTCGACATTGGCAGACTCATTGCTCTCTTCATTTTGCATGTAAGCTAAATAGAAATCTTTAATTTCAGCTTCACACTGTCCGTATCCACATAAAGTGAATAACGAAAACACAGCCACCAGCAGCACTTTAGAAAATCGGTTTATCATAATCTTTAATATAATTTCTGCCGCAAAGTTACATACAAATAAAATAAAAACTCTCAACATTTGTTGAGATGAGGTATAAAAACATAATAAAACAAAAAAAATCCTCATCCATTTCAGCAATGGTCGAGGACTCTTAGCCATAAGGCAATTTGTGATTCTAATTCAGCTACTTTAGAGCTTTACTAATAGTGCAGAGATTATATCATACTTACTTATCACAACACCTTTGCTGCACACAGTGGTCTTCATCGCGAGGAGCTGGGTCGCATGCCTTAGCTTAGAGTCTTATAAAAATCGAGTAGAATGCGTAAATAATCGGTCTAAGTCTAAGTCAACAGGTGATTCATTAAATCTTTTGCAAAGTTAATGTATTTTATACTTATTACCAAGTACTTGCATTCAGATTTAATTGTTTTGTAACCAAATTTTACAGTATTTTTGCTTTATATACCTATTTTGACAATCGCAAACGCCTTACAAAGTTTCTAACGGTGTGTTTACTTGGGCTTAATGTTTGCAGCCAGTTCTGAGGGCGACAGCGTGGCCGGATATTGCTCAAAGGGCAAACGGAAAGCGCAGCCCGAAGCAAAATTTGAGCATCCGTATGCTGTGCGTCCTTTCAGGATGTGACCTTTGCCGCACGACGGGCAAACTATCTGTTCAAGGCTTGTGATGGCTTCTGCGGCCTTCTTTTTGCGTGGTGCGCGCTTTTTGGGAGCTGGCTTCTCAGCCTTGTCACCCTTCTCGGCTTTCTCGGCTGCAGAATCAGTCACATGTATACGCCTTGCCGAGTTATCTGACAGCACTTCGTAGACTATCTTACCTATCATCTCCTTGAGCTCGTTGATGAAGTCGGCCGGTGAATAATCGCCGCGCGAGATTCTGCGCAGCTTGTTCTCCCATATACCGGTTAGCGACGCGCTTTTGAGCAATTCATCGTTAATAGTGTTTATGAGGTCGATACCGGCCTGAGTGGCCATTATGCTCTTGCGCTTTCTTTCGATATAACGCCTGCGGAACAGTGTCTCGATAATCGAGGCTCGGGTTGACGGGCGTCCTATGCCGTTTTCTTTAAGGGCATCGCGCAGGGCATCGTCGTCCACAGTCTTGCCTGCTGTTTCCATGGCGCGGAGCAGTGTACCCTCGGTGTAGTATTTGGGCGGCTGAGTGGTTTTCTTCACTATCTTGGGGGTGTGCGGACCCGACTCGCCCTTGACAAGGGGTGGCAAAATGGCATCGTCCTTTTCGGCCTGCTCGTTGGCTTCTGAAGTTTCCTCGGCTGTCTTATCGTACAGTACGCGCCATCCGGCATCGGTTATCACCTTGCCCGTGGCTTTGAAATCAATGTCATCCACGCGGCCGGTGACTGTGGTTTGCAGAAAACGGCAGTCGGGATAGAATGCCGCAATAAACCTCAGGGCAATCAAATGGTATAGCTTGCGCTCATCGCCTACAAGGCGCGAGGGCAGCTCGCCTGTAGGTATGATGGCATGGTGGTCAGTCACCTTGGAGTTATCAAACACCTTCTTGCTTTTAGGTATCTTGGCGGCGAGCACCGGTGCTGTCTGCGGCGCGTAGGGTGTCATGCGGCGCAGTATGTCGGGCACCTTTGGGTAAACGTCGTCGGGCAGGAATGTGGTATCTACGCGCGGATATGTAGTTACCTTCTTCTCATACAGACTTTGTATGAGCCTCAGCGACTCGTCGGCGCTCCAACCCCAGCGGCGGTTGCACTCCACCTGCAGCGAGGTGAGGTCGAACAGGCGTGGCGGAGCTTCCCTGCCCTGCTTCTCAACTACGTCGGTTACAGTGAAGGGCAGTGAGGATATGCGTTGTGCCAGCTCTGAAACTTTTTCCTCGCTGTCAAATTTCTTTGAAGCGGCAAACTGCACATCCTTGTATATGGTGTTGAGTTCCCAATAGTCCTTGGGTTTGAAATCGGCTATCTCGAAGTGGCGCTTCACTATCATAGCCAGTGTGGGGGTCTGCACACGTCCTACCGACAGCACCTTGCCCGGCTCGGAATACTTGAGCGAATACAGGCGTGTGGCATTCATTCCAAGAATCCAGTCGCCTATGGCGCGCGACAGGCCGGCATAGTACAGATTGTCGTATTTGGCCTGAGGTTCGAGCGCGGCGAAGCCATCGCGTATCGACTGGTCGGTAAGCGACGATATCCACAGGCGCTTCACCGGACACTTCACGGCAGCCTTCTGCATCACCCAGCGCTGTATCAGTTCACCCTCTTGCCCGGCATCACCGCAGTTGATGATCTCGTCGGCATTGGCCACCAGAGTTTCAATCACATGAAACTGGCGTTTGATGCCTTCGTCGTCAATCAGCTTTATGCCGAAGCGTGGCGGCAGCATGGGCAGCGCGCCCAGGCTCCAGCGTTTCCACAGCTCGGTGTAGTCGGCCGGTTCTTTGAGTGTGCACAAATGTCCATAGGTCCAGGTCACCTGGTAACCTGAACCCTCAAAGAATCCGTTAAGTTTGTGATCGGCACCTATGATACGGGCAATATCAGCAGCTACCGAAGGTTTTTCGGTTATACAGACAATCACTTTAAAATCACTTTACTGATGTTTGGCCTGTTGCCAGAGTTCCTCCATTTCGCCAAGGGTAAGGTCGCGCAGCGAGCGTCCGGCCTCCTTGGCCTTTTCCTCTATGAAATTGAAACGGTCGATAAACTTGCGGTTGGTGCGTTCGAGCGCATTTTCGGGATTGACCTTATACAACCGGGCGGCATTGATCACGCTGAAGAGCAAATCGCCCATCTCAGCTTCGATCTCATCATGGTTTCCGCTTGCTATAGCCTCGCTCACCTCGCCTATTTCCTCCTTTACCTTGTTCCACACCTGTGCGGGTTCTTCCCAGTCAAAGCCCACATTGGCGGCCTTTTCCTGCACGCGGAATGCCTTGATAAGGGCAGGTAGAGCCTTGGGTACACCGGCCAGCACGGTCTTGTTGCCGCCGCGTTCCTTCAGCTTTATGTCTTCCCAGTTCTGTATCACCTTGTCGGCGCTGTCGGCCTCGACGTTGCCAAACACATGCGGATGGCGGAAAATCAGTTTCTCGTTCAGCGCATCACATACGTCGGCTATGTCAAACTGACCCTTTTCGTCGGCAATCTTGGCATAGAACAGTATGTGCAGCAGCACATCGCCGAGTTCCTTGCGTATCTCGGCAGGATGATCGTCGGCAAGAGCCTGACACAGCTCATAGACCTCCTCTATTGAATTGGGACGTAGTGATTCGTTGGTTTGCTTTGCATCCCACGGACACTTGACACGCAATATTTCAAGCGTGTCAACTATCCGACCGAATGCTTCAAGACGTTCTTGACGTGTATGGGACATTTAGAGGGCGTTTTATTTGTTTTTGAATTCAGTTACACCGGCGTCGAGCCATTGTACAAATTCCTTTACATTTTCATCGTAAGCGCGGGCCGGAGCCAGGGGCTTGCCATTGTCGTCGAGCAATACGTAGTAGGGCTGCGAGTTAATGCCAAACTTATGGCGCTGCAGATAGCTCCACTTGTCGCCTACGGTCTCTATCTTGGTAGTGCCGCCGTATTCCTCCACGGTGAAGGGCTGCGCGAGCTTCTGCTTGTCGTCAACCATGAGCTTGATGAGCACATAGTCACGCTCGAGCACTGTGCGCACGTCCTGAGTATCAAATACGGCACCCTCCATCTTGCGGCAGTTCACGCAGGCATATCCCGAGAAGTCTACTATCACGGGCATATTATGCTGCTTGGCGTATGCCATGCCCTCGTCGTAGTCGTGGAATTCCTTGAAGGTGCCTCCGTAGAGGTTGAAGTCCTGAGTGGTCAACGGCGGAGCAAATGCGCTGATGCTCTTGAGCGGTGCGCCCCACAGACCCGGCAGCAGATAAACTGCAAACGACAGCGATGCCACTGCGAGGAAGAAGCGGAATACTCCTACATGCTCGCTTGGCGAATCGTGGCTGAAGCGTATCTTGCCGAGCAGATATATACCCAACAGGATGAACAGCACCACCCACAGGGCTATGAACACCTCGCGGTCGAGTATGCGCCAACCGTAGGCCAGATCGGCAACCGACAGGAACTTCAGCGACAGTATCAGCTCTATGAATCCGAGAACCACTTTCACGGTGTTGAGCCATGAGCCGGAGCGAGGCATTTCCTTAAGCAACGAGGGGAAGAATGCAAACAGGCCGAAGGGCAGCGCAAGGCCAAGGGCAAAACCGCCCATACCCAGTGCCGGGCCTACCATGCTTGCCTGCGAGGCTGCCTCTACGAGCAGTGTTCCGATGATGGGACCTGTGCATGAGAACGATACCAGCACCAGTGTGAAGGCCATGAAGAATATGCTCAGGAAGCCTGTGGTATTCTCGGCCTTGTTATCTATGGCGTTGCTCCAGCGCGAGGGCAACTTGATGTCGAACGCGCCGAAAAACGAGATTGCAAATATCACAAGGAGTACAAAGAAGAGCACATTGAATACCGCGCTTGTGGCAATATCGTTGAGCTTCGATGCCCCGAACAGAGCTGTAATAGCCAATCCGAGAGCCAGATAAATCACTATGATGCTGAGACCATACGAGATGGCGTCGATAATGGCACGGCGGCGCGACTTGCCTTTCTTCAAGAAGAAGCTCATGGTCATGGGTATCATGGGCCATACGCAGGGGGTGAGTAATGCCACCAATCCGCCAAGGAATCCCAGGCCTAAAATTGCCCACCAGGGCGACTGTGATGTGGGTGATGCAGCCGACTGCGATGCTTCAACATCCACAGGGCTCCAAAGGTCGGATTCTTCAACCACCACAGCCTCGGCAGCGCTGTTCACCACGCTGTCTACCTTGTCTACGGTCACGGCGGCTTCGGTCTGCGGAGTACCGAAGCTCAGATCGAAACTCTCGCGGGTGGGAGGTGTGCACGACTTATCGGTGCAAGCCATGTATTCCACAGTGCCGCGTATGTATGCGCCCTTGGCACCGTCGGTCAGTTTAAATCGCTGGCTGAATTCAACCTTGCCCTCCCACATGGGCAGTTTAAGTTTGAGAGTTTCATCAAACTTATCTGTGGCAGGTATCGAGGGTTCAACCTCGCCTATGAGCTGAAGGCCGCTCGCAGGCTCAATTGTGAAAACTGTGAGCTGAGGACCTATGGCATCCGGACCAAGGTCGGGCATGGTCATACCGTAGATGTGCCAGCCTTCGTCTATGTCGGCCGACCAGCGTATGATGCCTTCAGTGTCGTTTACAGATTCTACGGTATTGGTCCAATGTACATGTACCGGACGCTGTGCAAACACATTTACACAGCCAAGCAAGGCCAGCAGCAGTACTGCGGCAGCACTTTTAATATGTCGCATATCGCAAGCTTATTTAAAAACGTAGGTTAAAGTCTGATTCTTGGGCGGTTGGCAGTTTTGGTCATTACATGCCATATAGCTTACATTAGCCACCACCTTGGCGCCCTCGCGCTTATTGAGCTTGAAACGCTGGGTGAAATTCACATTGGCATCCCACCAGTTGAGTTTCATCTCAAACATGGGGTCGTTTACTGTTTTGGGAGCCACCGAGGGTGTGAGTTTCCCTACAAGGCTTATATTTTGAGAATCAGTGAACGAAATCTTAGTAGGCTTGGGACCATCCTCAGGCAGCTGGGTACCATAAAGGTGCCAACCCTCGTCGACAAGAGCACGCAGAGTGATGACACCCTCGGTTTCTGATGTCATTTTCACGGTCATACGCCAGCGTATAGGATTCTGGGCCATAACAGCCACTGCGGCAAAAAGAGCCACGCAAAGGAATAGGAAAATACGTTTCATCTTATGTGATAACTCTCTAAATTTGTAAATTTCTACAAAGTTACTAATTTTTTTGGATACTCGGCTTCTCCGGCAATTTTTATTCGTGCAATTATAGCGGGATTATTCCTTTAATTCCGAATTTTGGTTAACATACATTAATTGTTATGAAAATATAATATTTTGGCGTAACTTTGTCGTTCATTTTGAACAATTCTAAATTAAATGCCCATGAGAAGATGGCGAGTTGAAGACAGCGCCGAACTGTACAATATCAACGGCTGGGGCCGTAATTATTTCTCGATCAACGAGAAAGGACATGTGTGTGTGACCCCGCGTGCGGGTTACGCTTCGCTTGACCTGCGCGAGATAATGGACGAGCTGAAGGTGAAGGACATTTCGGCACCGGTGCTGCTACGCTTCCCCGACATCCTCGACAACCGCATCGAGAAGATTTCCAATTGTTTCAACCGCGCGGCCGAAACATACGACTACAAGGCCCGCAACTATATGATCTACCCCATAAAGGTGAATCAGATGCGTCCCGTGGTTGAAGAAATCGTCACCTACGGCAAAAAATTCAACATCGGCCTCGAAGCCGGCTCAAAGCCCGAACTGCATGCGGTGCTCGCCACCAACATTGCAGAGAACGCCCTTATAATCTGCAACGGATATAAGGATGCCAACTATGTGGAGTTGGCTCTCTTGGCTCAGAAAATGGGCCGTCAGATTTTCCTCGTTGTAGAGAAACTCAACGAGCTTAAGCTCATTGCCGACATTGCCAAGCGCCTGAACGTACGTCCCAACATAGGCATTCGCATCAAGCTCTCGTCTACCGGAGCAGGCAAGTGGGTAGAGAGTGGCGGCGATTCTTCAAAATTCGGTCTGAATTCATCAGAACTGCTCGAAGCCTTGGCCATCTTGCACAAACGCAACATAGCCGATTGTCTCAAACTGATACATTTCCACATCGGCAGCCAGATTACAAAAATACGTGTGATAAAGAACGCCCTGCGCGAAGCCACACAGTTCTATGTGCAGCTGTCAAAAATGGGCTTCGATATTGATTTCATGGACATAGGCGGCGGTCTGGGCGTTGACTACGACGGCACACGCACTTCGTCATCCGAAAGTTCAATGAACTATTCGATTCAGGAATATGCCAACGACACTGTGTCGGCCATCGTGGAAGCCTGCACCAAGCACGACCTCAAGCAGCCCAATGTAATCACCGAGAGCGGCCGATCGCTCACCGCCCACCACTCGGTGCTGATTCTCGAGGTGCTCGAAACGGCCTCGCTGCCCCGATGGAAAGACGACGCGCAGATAGAGGACGATGCTCACGAACTGGCCCGCGAACTTTATGCCATCTGGGACAAACTCGACAGCGCCAACCTCTTTGAAAGCTGGCACGACGCCCTGCAAATACGCGAGGAAGCCCTCGACATGTTCTCGTTGGGAATGCTCGACCTCACTACCCGCGCCCAGATCGAAAAGCTTTTCTGGAGCATTGCACGCGAGGTGGGCGAGATTGCCGACTCAATGAAGCACGTTCCCGAGGAATTGCGCAAGATTGCCAAGATGATTCCCGACAAATACTTCTGCAATTTCTCGCTCTTCCAGTCGCTGCCCGATGCCTGGGCCATAGACCAGATGTTCCCCATCATCCCGCTGTCGCGCCTTGACGAACGTCCCAACCGCACATGTACCATACAGGACATGACCTGCGACTCCGACGGCAAGATAGCCAACTTCATCACCTCGCACGGCTCGCGCGGCGCACTGCCCGTGCATACCCTCAAGCCCGGCGAGCCCTACTATCTGGGAGTGTTCCTTGTGGGCGCATATCAGGAAATCCTGGGCGACATGCACAACCTCTTCGGCGACACCAACGCTGTGCATATAAGCGTTTACAAAGATCATTACGAAATAGACCAGATAATCGAGGGCGAAAGCGTCGACGAGGTGCTCGAATACGTACAGTTTAATCCCAAGAAACTCGTGCGCAACGTCGAGGCCTGGGTTACAGCTTCAATGAAGGCCGGCACCATCACCCCCGAAGAAGGCCGCGACTTTGTCTCGACATACAGGGCCGGACTGTTCGGTTACACCTATCTCGAACGCGACTGATGCGTTACTTCATTGACCTCTCATATTGCGGAGCGCCATTCCACGGCTGGCAGGTACAGCCGGGAGTGGTCACCGTACAATCTACAATAGAGGATGCGCTGTGCAAGCTCACAGGTCGCCCCATAGCCGTCACAGGCGCCGGACGCACCGATGCCGGTGTGAACGCCCGTCAGATGATAGCCCACATCGACCTGCCCGATGGCTTTGATACCGGCGACCGCTTCTTGCGCTCGCTCAATTCGCTGTGCGGACGCAATATAGCCATACGCTCAATACGCCCTGTGGCAGCCGACGCGCATGCCCGCTTCGATGCTACAGAACGCACTTATCGCTACTTCGCACATACCGCCAAAAATCCGTTTTTAGGCGATCTGTCGTGGCAAGCTCCTGCGTCACTCGACTTCGAAGCCATGAATGAGGCTGCGCTTACATTAATCGGCCGACGGGATTTCACCTCCTTCTCAAAACTTCACACCGACGTCAAGACCAATATATGCGACTTGCGCACAGCCGCTTGGAAACGCATCGACGACGAAAGGTGGTACTTCGAGATTTCAGCCGACCGATTTCTGCGCAATATGGTAAGGGCCGTAGTAGGCACCCTGGTCGATATAGGCCGCCATAAAACCAACCTCGAAGACCTGCGCAGGATATTGGAAGCCAAAGACCGTTGCGCAGCCGGCACCTCCATGCCCGGCACCCCACTCTTCCTGTGGGAAGTAAAATACCCCTACTGATTTTGGGAGCGTAAACCGGCGTATTGCGCTGAATGCGATACATAGTGCCCGATTCGGCGAAGCCGCATAACATCCACGTTATCAGGAATATGACATCCGCCAAGGATGTCTGCCACACCGTAACCCGACATGCACTCGCGCAGGCGTAGCCGTAGCGCAGGGCATGCCGGGCAAGCAGTCAGTCACGTAGCGGCATCCGGCAGGATGCAGTATAGGCCACCGCGCGCACAACGTATAAGCAGCAAATCACCGCCATACGATATCGGGAAGATGACATCCGGCTGAGGATGTCTGAAAGCTAGTAGCCGTGTATGCACGACCGTAGGGAGGGCATGCACGGTAGGCAGCGCGTTGATAATCGGCATCCGGAGGAAGCCGTCTATGGAGGCCGGGCATATTGACTGTATATATAATCGGCTTTCTGCGAATGCCTTGATCTTTTGTGTCTGCTTTCCGTGCATGTCCTCCCTACGGTCGTACATACACGGCTACGAGCTTACAGGCCTCCTGCGGATGCCATATTCTTGGGCGCGCAATCCGGTGGATGGCGGTAAATGGGAAATGTCGGCAGATGCGCCGCAAAGTCCCTGTAATCGGGAAGATGGCTTCCGACAAGGAAGCCTGCCACACCGTAACCCGGTATGCACGACCGTAGGGAGGGCATGCCGGGTAGGTAGCCGGTCACGTGATGGCATCCGACAGGATGCAGTATAGGCTACCCGGTACACAGCGTATATGCTCAGCAACCACCCTACACGTGTTGTCGGGAATATGACATCCGGTTGAGGATGTCTGAAAGCTCGTAGCCGCGGTATGCACGAGCGCAGGTGTAACCGAAGCGAGGGCATGCCCGGTAAATGTGCCCACAACGTAAAGGCATTCGCAGAAAGCCGATTATACAGGCAGGTTATATACCTATGCTCCATAGACGGCTTCCTCCGGATGCCGACCCGTGACGGGCTGCCTTACCGTGCATGTCCTCCCTGCGGTCGTACATACACGGTTACGAGCTCACAGGCTTCCTGCGGATGCCATATTCTTGGAGCGTAATCCTACGGATTGCGATTATAACCCGAAAACCGATAAGGCAAAATATTCGTAAATATACAACACCGCCACCCCAAAATGCAAATAAAAAAGTGCGGAAAAAGTGCGGTTTTTGAATTTCCGCACTTTTTCCGCACTTTTTGATGCGTTTTGATATAAAACAGGCTGCACCATTCGGCGCAGCCTGCCTGTTATTATCTGATTACAATTCTCTTTGTGATGCGGATTTCGGCCGAGGTGGCACTTACCACATAGAATCCCGGAGCAAGGCGTTCAGCGTCGTAGTGTGTGCTGACAAAGGTGCCCGCAGGTACCACGAAGCTTTCCACAACCATACCCGCCATGTTGGCTATATCAACGCGGGTGTCGGAGGTGGCATCTATGGTGATGCTTACGCCGCCTGCCTTGGGAGTTATCCAGTTATCGGGCTGACCGAGTTCCTGATCTGCAATACCCATTGCAGGGATAACGGTAATCTCGCACGATGCGCTGACGCCGTTAGAAGCAGTGGCCGTAACGGTGGCATTACCCTCCGCAACACCCGTAACTATGCCGTTGGCATTCACGGTAGCAACAGCTTCGTTGCTCGAAGTCCATACCACGCTCTTGTCATCGGCATCCTCAGGAAGTACAATAGCAATCAACTGAATGCTCTCACCAACCTTGACATCAGCCTTATCACAGTCGAGAGTCACGCTCTCAACCAACAACCCACCAATAGGCTTGATGGTGAAGAAATCTTTCCACCCTACTGCCTTTTTGTATAGGTCTAATGACCCAAATGGAACATACAATGTTGCATTTTTCTTAACGTCTACATTAAAATTTGAATTTTGTTCACAAACGGGAGGTGTGT
>CAJUKX010000001.1:52665-177524 GCA_910586975.1 uncultured Muribaculaceae bacterium
TATAACCGGCATATTCTATGCTTGACGGAATCGTTACAACTTTACTCAATTGATGCTTTTGAATGTTAACCTGTGCAGTCAGGTCTTCATACAAAGTATATTCTATGCCATTGATTATTTTTACGATTGGAAAGGACACCTCATCAATAGGCTCAATGTTGAAGAAATCTTTCCAACCTACTGCTTTTTTGTAAAGATCTAATGACCCAAATGGAACATACAATGTTGCGTTTTTCTTAACGTCTACATTAAAATTTGAATTTTGTTCACAAACGGGAGGTGTGTTGGCACTTACATAGATATTACTCAACAATTTGCAGCTTGAGAACATTCCTGAACCAATGTATTCTACATTATCTCCGATATGGAGTTCTCCTAAGCTTTCGTTTCTATCTCCAAATGGAGGATATGGTAATATAATATTTGCTTTTGCAGACGCACAATTGTAAAATACCTGAGATAAGTTCTTACATTCTGCAAATGCAGCTTGGCCGATCTCAATTACACCTTCTCCTATCGTTACAGTTTTTAAATTCGGACAACTTGCAAAAGAATCACCATGAATAACCTCTACGTTATCCGGAATAGAGACTGTTTCGAGACCCTCCATTCCTTTGAAGAAATATCCTATTATTTCTTTACAGTTAGGACCGATGATAATGGTTGAAAGATTATCCGAGTTTTGGAATACGTATAATGACCAAAGTTCTCTATAGCTGTAATTCTCTGCTTCTTTAACTACATCGTAATAGAACTCTTTCAAGTTCGGCATTTCAGCAAATACATTACCTTCAACTTTGGGAGCAGTACATAGAAGATTTATTCTTTCCACCTCTTCATGTCCTTTGAGTGCATTCTTAACAATTCTGTCTACTATGAAAGTATAACCGGCATATTCTATGCTTGACGGAATCGTTACAACTTTACTCAATTGATGTTTTTGAACGTTAACCTGTGCAGTCAGGTTTTCATACAAAGTATATTCTATGCCATTGATTATTTTTACGATTGGAAAGGATTCTGATTTGTCCGATACAGCTCTTACAATGAGTCCGCCCCATTTACCGGTCGAGCTTATAAATCTCGATCCGGTAGAGTGACAGTGGAGGCATTCTGCATATTTATCCCCCAATTTATTAGTTCCACTCCAAATATAGGCATTAATATTTCGATTAGTGTATTGTTCATATTCCCAACAACCGGCTGCCGGAATAAAAATGGAATTACCATTAGGACCTGTAACTTTGAATCCATTCACATCACCACGAGTCTCATATGTCCATTCGCATTTTTTTGACAATTCATTTAGCTCGTCTTTTGAAGGCATACGGTATTCTACACCCATTGATTGCGTACAAATGTCATATTCTGTTCCACGTATATCCTCAATTGTAGGATATGCATCAGAAAATGCTGTACTTGAAGGCGCGCCCCATCCATAATTAATTCCGAAATCTTCAGGGCTTGTCGCACCGTAATTACGGTCAGCCCAAAGAACCGACAATCCTAAATCTACAAGTTTTACTTGCTGATTTTCCGAGTCTGAAATCGGATTGATTGTTGAAAATTCTTTCCAAACTGCAGCAGTCTTATAATCTTCCAAAGACACCTGTGGAACATTCAGAGGAATATTATAATTTTCATAAGTATCTTTTTCTTCAACTACAGGAGGAACAGTGGCATAACAATTAATATTATTAAAGCCTGTACATCCTATGAATGCTCTAAGACCAATAGCTGTTAAGGATTTAGGAAGAGTCAATGTGCCGGTAAAACCTGAACATCCATAGAATGAAGCGATATCAATAGATGTTACAGATTCTGGGATTGTCAATGAGCCAGTAAAGCCCTTACAGCTATAGAATGTGGATTTTTCAATAGCTGTCAACGAACTGGGTAGAGTCAATGAGCCCGTAAAACCAGTACAGTATGAAAATGCATATCCACCGATAGTTGTAACTGAATTTGGGATGGTCAATGCACCAGAGAGGCCGGTACAACCCCAAAATGCAGAACGTCCAATAGTAATCAATGAATTAGGGAGAATCAATGAACCAGTGAAGCCAGTACAAGCATAAAATGCTTCATTTCCAATAGATGTCACTAAATTGGGAATAATTAGCGAACCTGTTAATCCCTTACACCCATAAAATGCTTGTTCACCTATTGAAGTAACCGAATTTGGTATGTTTAACGGACCGGTTAAACCTCTGCATTCTTGAAAAACCCCACCTTCAATTGAAGTCAAAGAATTGGGAATAGTTAGAGTACCGGTAAAGCCTTTACAAAAATAAAATGCTCTTTCTCCAATATATGTGACTGAATCAGGTATATTTAACGAACCTGTTAATCCCATGCAATAAAAGAATGCATCTTTTCCAATAGATCTCACTGAATTGGGAATTGTCAATGGTCCAGTTATATTAGAACAGTTTGTAAATGCAAGATCGCCAATTGAAGTTAATGTATTGGGCAAGACCAAACTCTTACAATCCGGTCTCATTCCAAAAGCATAATTCTTTATGGATGTGACAACATAATCATTACCCTCATAGGTAACCTTTTCAGGGATTATGATGTCGACTGCAGTTCCGCCTGTCACTTCGGCGGTCTTGTCGGCCTCGTTCAAGGCATAGTTTATGCCGTTTTCGCTATAGCGTACAGCGAAAACAGATGGAGCGGCTATCAAAGCCAGAAGGATGGCTATAAGCCATCTGCTCCGGATTTTAATTAGTTTTTCTTTCATGATTGATGTGATTTTGATTGTGAGTAGGCTGTTTGAGCTACTGAATTTTGATGGTTTCAGTTTCTTTGTTACATAAAATAATTACCGTGCGGACTCACCTCGTCGGTATCAGATTGGTTAAAAAAAAGAAAGCGTGAGAGTCGTACTGTTGCCCGTTCTCACGTTCTGAGGCCCTGGAATTGCCCATCATTGTAGAACGAGCAAACATGCAGAGACCTCACGCAGAATATGCCAATAGCCCGTATCGGGCACTCACGTGCCTGAACGGACAGAATATACATATCCACATAAGACATCTACCGTTTGCTGATTCTTGACAATGATTTTGAAATTTTCCAGGTTTCAGAACGTCAAGAAAAAGCGTCGAGTAAACGCTATTCATTATGTCGTGGCTCGCCCTCCGGCAAGCCTGTATGTACAAACCCCACCCGCATTGCCCGCGACCGGGCCTCTGCGATGCGGTCTGATTCGGCAAAAGTAGTAACTATTTTTAAAATTTACAATGTTTTATGTGAAAAATTGAGAATTTTTTTTGGTTTATGGTGGTGTGCACGACCGCAGGGAGGGCATGCACGGTAGGCTGCGCGTTGATAATCGGCATCCGGAGGAAGCCGTTTATATATGTGGGTCGCTTGTATAATCGGCTTTCTGCGAATGCCTTAACTTTTTTATACGGTAACCGGGCATGTCCTCCCTACGGTCGTACATACCCGGCTACTAGCTTTCAGGCTTCCTGCGGATGCCATATTCTGGGGAACGTAAGCCGCTGATTCACCTTATATATCCCCTACTCCTATACCGCATCCTCAGTCGGATGCCATATTCTTGGAAGGTCTTTTTAGAACGGATAGCCGATGGCGAGGTGGAAGGCGAGTGATTTGCCGAATGATTCCATGTTGTAGTATCCTTTTTTGCCTGTATCGTAGGGGGCGTGGATTCCTATACCGAGGTCGGCTCGGATAACGAGCATCGAGATGTCGAATCTCAGGCCTACGCCTGTACCGGTGGCAAGGTCTTTAAGGAATGATTTTGCCTTGAGCTTACCGCCGGGACGCGACGGGTCTTCTTTGAGCAACCATACGTTACCTGAATCGAAGAACACGGCTCCGTGGAGCGGACCCATGATGGGAAAACGATACTCAATATTAGCTTCGAACTTAAAGGTACCGGTCTGATCGAAATAATCGTCGGGGGTATTGGCCGGGGCGCGATACGAACCCGGACCTATGCTGCGCACAGTGAAGGCTCTGACGGAGTTGGCACCGCCCACATAGAACTGCTCGGCATACGGCACCTCGGCTGAATTGCCGTATGCATGTTCGGCCCCTACGGCCACTCGGCTCACCAGGAAGTGATCGCCCCGCAGGCGTCGGTTGTACACCAACTGGCATTGTCCCTTGACAAACTGCGAGAACGGCGTGCCAAACAGTTTTTTCTCGCCTTTCTTGCCACAAGCCTGATATATGGCCCAGAAAAGGTTGCCGGCTTCCTGCACCGAGAAGTTCCATGTGATGGCATTGTCGCGGTCAAACGCACGGTCGTAGGTGTATGAGTACATCAGCTGCGGGATAAACTGATTCTGGAAACTGAGCGCCACTGCCGGATTGGCGGCCATGATTGAGTCGAAATCGGCTGTGGTGTTGATAAGTTTTGTATAGGTGAGCTTGAAGGGGGTAAGGGTCTGCGATACGTATCGGCCATAGCGCCAGTCGTAATTGATTGAAGTGTTGAACTGAGCCATTCTGAAGAATTTCGGGCGATTGAGCAGGTCGGCACTCAGCTGAATGCGGGTCCAGTTGAGGTTCCACTTGCTGCGGGGAATAAACTTCGGTGCCAGCAGGCGCGGAAATGCCAGCGAGGCATTTATACCCAGTTCGTATGAGTTGAAGAGTCCGCCCTTGGCACGGCGTCCGGTCTGCCACTCGTATGAGCCGGTGAGTGTAACGCCCAGTTGTTCGCCGCCACCGAATATATTGGTATTGGTAAGACCGAACGAAAGGCCCGGGCCGAGATAGCTGTTTGACTTTGACGATACGTTGGCTTCGATTGATGATTGCCAGGGTGCATCGAGCGTGCAGTTTACAAGCACATCGAGCGTGGGATCTACAGCTGTGGTATCGGGATTCACATCTATGCTTATGGCCTTGAATATACCCAGGCGCGAGAGCAGAGTCTGTGTATAGTCCATGCTGCGCACCGACAAAGTACGGCCGGGACGGAACAGCAGGCACTCGTTCACAATTTTTTTGCGGAAACGCGAGGGCATCATCTGCACAAGTTCCACATTGGGTGCTATGGCGATGGTGTCGGGAGTCTGACGGCCGCGGTAGCGGTTTACCACCATTGTCACCTTACCGGTCTTGTAAGAATCGCCGGCAAACTTGGGCATGTTATTTGCGATGTCAAGGCGCAGGGCCACATTTCCGGGATTCTGTATGGAATCGGCAAGATATTGGATATAATCGGGGCGGAAATAATAATAACCCTTGTTTCGCAGAGAATTGGTAATGCGGTTTCGGACTATCGAAAGAGAATCAACGCTGTAGCGCATACCTGCCTGCAAGTATGGGTCTTTGCCGGCAATTGAGTCGATGAGGTGTGTGAGCCTTGTGGAGTCGGCCAACAGCTCAACGGTATCAATGGGAAATTCATGTCCCGGAGCTACCGTATAAAGTATCTTGGCCTTCTTCTTGTTTTTGCCCGGAATAAGTTCATACGTGGCTTTACCGCGGAAATAGCCGTTGTTTTTCAGAGCCTGTTCTATCATGTGCACACGTACTTCGGGACGCACTTCCGACACCAGTACAGGCTCCTCGACGAGCTTTTCGTACAGCCAATGCTTCAGCCCTTTAGGCGGATTAGACCAATTGTTATACACCCACAGACCCAGAGGAAATGGATAACGCCACTTCATCAGTTTCCAATAGTTGTTTGGCGCCACATCCACCATGTCGCCTATGTTGCCTGACACAGCATCAGGTATATGCTTGGTGGTATCGGTGGCATACACATAGTCTATGCCCTTGAGTCCGGTATACAGATGCTCACCTTCGGGAATCCTGCGGGTGGTCGAACACGAAGCAGCCACAAGCAGGGCCACCAAAGCCATAAAGGAGCTGATTATCTTATTTGTTTTCATCTGAAGCCGTGTTTTTAGTTGAGTTTTCGTTTTCTTTAGCAGAATCTTGCGCATTGGCCGGAGCTTCTGTTTTTACTGCGCTGCGTTTCTTGGGACGGATGAACAGACCGCGCAGCGAGGGTGATTTGCGCTTGTATACGAAGCCCACACCGGTGCGGGTGATCTCGCCTTCGAGAATTGATTCGTAGCCTGTATGTCTGAACAGGCGCAAATACATTGTCTGAGCTTTATTGAGGAAGTATTCAAACGAAATATCCTTGATAAGATTTTCGGAGAAGTTCTCGTCGGCATTGGCATCGGTCGAGTAGTTGCCTCCCACCACAATCTTGAAGCGGTCGTTGAAGAGCGACTTCGACACCTGATAGCTGTAGCTTGTGGTCTGCGAAGTGCTTCCACCCACAGTGCGGTCGTACTGGTCGACGCCGAATGTGAGGTCCACACCCTTGATTGTGTTGGCGGCCCAGTTGTTGAGCTGAGAGGTGAGGAATGAGTAGACAGCGTTGCCCGACAGATTTGAGTCGCCGCGTGTGCCCGGACCCGAGTACACGTTGTAGAGCAACATGTTCATGGCCTGGTTGGCGCGCTGCTCGGCACTCATCGACTGCAGCTCGTTGGCAACTGTGATATCGTCCTCGGTAGTGAGGTCAAACACCACATTCATGTGTTCCAATGTACCGGTTATGCCAAGCAGTACGTTGAAGTTCACCAGACGCGAATTCTGGCCGGTCTGTGTCACATTGGCCTTCACCACATCCACAGCGTGTATGTTGAGAGTGGGATTCATCATGTCGCCGTTGAATGCCACGTATGAATTTGACTCGAAAGAGAAGTTCTTCTCCGACATGAACTGCGGGGTATATCGCACGAAGCCTTTGGGAATGTTGATACGGCCTGTCATGCGCGGCTGTCCGAACGGAGGCATTGTGAAGTCAACATTGCCTTCGGGCTGCAGACTCACGCGGTTGCGTCCGTTGGTCGACAGGTCAACGTTGATGGTAGAGCCCGACTGTATGGTGAGCGATGCATCAAGTCGCAGAGCCATGCCTTGCTGTACGATACTGTCGGCACGGGCAACGGCGGCGGTATCAGCGAAGTTCACAAACTTCACCATATCATTATCCTTGGTAGCGCTCAGAGCGGTCTCGGCGTTTGTCATCACGTAAGTGAGGTTGGTACCCGAGGCCACCACTACATTTGCCTGAACGTCCATGAAACTCATGTCGCCCTTGACCGTGGCGAGCAGGTTGATGTATCCGCGACCATATATGTCGGCTCCGCGTGCCGCACGCTTGGTGTTCACTATCATCATGTTGTTGGCGGTGAGCTTCAGGTCTACCTTGGGGTCGCTGAAGTTGCTAATATTCACCATACCGTTAACGGCAAGGGGATTTTCATTTACACCTTTTATCTCGAAATTGCCGAATTTCACCACATTGTGCTCTACGGGAATCTTCACGTCGTTGAAGGTGTATTCAGTGCCGGTCATGGCTAACTTTACTGCGGTGGAATCGAATTGCAGCCAGCCGTCGAGCTTGGGCGCCGAGCTTTCGCCAGTCACATCCATAGAGCCATTGAGGGTGCCGCGCAGTGTTGCCATATCGGCGGGAAGGAAAGGATTGACCGATTCGAGCGGGAAGTGGATGAGCGACAGATCCATAGCCAGAGGTGATCCGGCGGTAGAATCGTTGAGCGCACCCGTGAGCGAAATAGATTTTCTGCCGTCGATATTCACATCTGCCTTGGCCCTTACGAGGCCCGAGAGGTCGGTTGAGAGATCTATGTCGGTGCGTATCGACCCAACCCTGCGGCGGTCGTACATGAAGTCGTCGAGCGACACATATCCGTTACCGCTGAGGTTCTTGTCGGCATAGTTGACGCGCATGTCGGCCGACAGATTGCCCGAAATTGCCGGAGCAAAGGGATTGAGCTTGATCCAATCGGCGAGATTTATATCCTTGATGTCTACCACCAGTTCCTCCTGATGGTCCTCGTCGCCATTGACATGGTTGGTATAGATGGCCAGCGAAGACTTGTCGGAGTGCATGTGCAGGTTGGCATCGAAGTGCTTGTGTGCGAACGACCATTTCAGATAGTTGTCGTCGTTGATAGTCCAGGGCATGTAGGCGATGGTAGGCGTTGTGGGCTTGAGCGTAACGGTGAGTACCGAGTCGGCAATGGTAGCCATCATTCCTATATTATAACCTTCTTTGTCCTGAATGTTGCGCTGGTTCACTTTCAGACCGAGTTTATTGTCTGAAAGGAAACCGTTGAGGTTCACATGAGCCCACTCATCAAAAGTACCCGGACGGTTTTCGACACTGCCGTCTAAGGCGAGGTACGGCCCGTGCTGGGCTATATCGAAGTTGATGGTGTCGAGTCTCATCGACGGAGTATGCAGGTCGAGCATCTTGGCCTGAAGCGATATTACAGAGTCGTTCTCGGCCATTACGTGCAGGTAGTCAAAGCCCGTGCGGCTCTCGGCCAACAGATCGGTGAGCATGTTGTTGCTGCCGGCGGTGATATCGAGTGTAAAGGGCGGCAGAGCCTTCTGCAACTGCTCCACATCTATCCTCATTTCTGCCATTTCAGACGAAATCACATTAGATGTGCGGGTGAAGCGCGACATAATGGAGTCGAGCGACGATTCTGACGACAGGAAGGCATACAGATCGCGGTTCTGCATCGATAGATTTGTCACAGAGTCGTTTGCGTTGAGCGTGGCATCAACGTCATTGAGTTGGGTTGTAGTTATCTTGTTGGTATACGTCAGCGAGTTGAGGTGGAGTTTGGCTCCGATTGAGTTATTGTTTGTATTATACGAGGCTGTAGCCGTGAGATTGGCCGTTACAACAGCCACATCGGGAGCGAGATTGATAGCCTGCAGGTCTATGTGCTTGCCGTTAAGGCTTGCGGTCCAGTCGTATGTTGAGCCTGCCACATTGCCCGAAGCATCCATATTAAAGAGGACATTGGGATTGGTGGAAGTGACCGCTACATCAGCCTTGCCGTTTTCGAGCTGAAGCTTTGCGTTGAGTCCTTTGTAGTCGTAAGCATTGTAAATGGCGCTTTTAACGTCTACATCGGCATTGAGCTTGGTTGAAGTGGCAAAGGGGTCGAAACCGTGACCGTCAACATCAACCGAGGCTGTAACCTTGCCAACACCCAGCAGGGGCATGAAAGCGTTTACAGGAAACTGATTGGCGGTGAGCTGCAAGTTATAGTCCTGTAGCTTGGAGCGCAGGTCGGCATCAAGAGAGATTTTGCCGTCGTGAGTGGTGGCGGTGAGTTCACCTCCGTAATTACCCTGATGTATGTGTACATAACCCTTGATGTTGGTCATCGGGAAGTTAAACTGCTTGGCGGTTTCTTTGGTGAAGAACAGGGGCTTGAAGCGGTTGAGGTCAATCAAGGCTCCGTCAAGGCTCAGATCACCGCCTATGCGCGCAGGGTCGAATGCGTTTTCCACATTACCCTTGGCACGCAGCCTTATGGTTGAATTCACAGCCAACGACAGGTCTGCGATATTCAGTTTGCCCGAAGTGCCCGAGATATCGGCCGTGGCGTATAGACCGGCGCGTGGGGGAAGTGTTGCAAAATACGGGATGAAAGCGGGGAACATCAGTCGGGCGTCGCTTGTAGATACCACGCCGTCGAGATTCAGGCTCAGCGGGGTAGCCGGATCTTTGGTCATATCGCCCATACCCATCATGGCATTGAATGCGAGGTCTGTTCCAAGCGGAGTGTCGAGCTTGAAACCTATCAGATTAAGACCTACCGAATCTATCCCGAGCGTACCCGAGGCATCAAGGCGCACACCGCAGCGTTCGGTGGCACTGAGCTTCAGAGGAACACTCAGCGTTGATGACTGATTGTAAAAGTCGTGTATCGAGAGGTCGAGCGAATCGGCCTGAATGTAAGCGAAATCAAGCCCGGGCTGCGGCACTACGCCACGAGTGGTATACAGAGCTTTCGAACCGGAGAAACCAATGGTATCAATCTTTACGGTCCAAGGTGCCGAAGGCTCGTCAGAAGAGGGAACAACGGGAGTTGCGGCTACTGTAGCCGAATCGGGGGCTATATAAGCCGCATCAAGTCGTGCGCCGGTAAAGCTGCCAATATCAATGGTCTGGGCACCCATATCAATGGCTATACCATCTACGATTCCCGACGGAATAACAGCAGCCAGCGAATCAATGGTGGGAAGCATGCGCATCTCGTAAGAGAAGTCATTCAGGGCAAGATGATTTACGGCAATCTTCATCTTGGTGGGCTCGGCAGTCGAATCGGTCTTATTTACCTGAGTGGTGTCGGGATTTAGCAGCATACGCACCTTGCCGCCCGATATAACGCCTTCTTCAAGATTGATGTCCATAGAAGCCAAGGCCACATCAGCCTTATTCAATTTAAGGTTGCGGCCGTCGATAGTCATATACATGGCCGAGTCGGGAGTGCCTATAGTGAAAGAAGCACTGTCGAGAACGGCTTCGCTTAGCCGCGCATGACCGGTGAGAAGCGGCAGTACCTCCACCGATGCCTCAAGACGTCCGGCACTTATAGCCTGCCCGGGCATAAAGAGCTTAAGCCCCTCGACTTCAATGTCGAGCGGGAACTTCAGACGCAGAGCGGCAATCTCGGTCTTGAGCCCGTTGCGGTTCATCATCTCTACAGCAAAACGACGCATATCGTTCTGGCTCCAGGGTGAGTACACAAGAAGCAATACTGCCGATAGCAACAGAAATATGGCCATTACGGTCCATAATAATATCTTTAATGACTTGCGAATATATGTGATGACTTTCACTGTGAGATGAATTTAACAAGATTAGACTATCTGTACGGTTTACTTCTAAAACCGATAACACCTGCAATTGGTTTACCGATAAATCATAATTGTGTTTTATGCCGTCAGAGCTAAGAGATACAAAGGTAGCTATTTTTCCTCAAGTTATCATACACATTTTTTAAAGATTGTTAAAATAAAAAAGTCAAGTGAATGGTTCAGAGTCCATTCAATATCAATACAGTGGATAATTTTCACTGATAAACGTACAAAATATCAATAATCAATGAAAATAAATTACTAACTTTACACCCTGAAAACTTAATAACCTAAGAAATCTAACCATTCTCACGACCATGAATTTTAGAAAAGTGCTTTTGCTGGCTGCTATTGCCGCCCTGATGCCTCTCAGTTCATTCTCTCAGGTGCGGGATGTTATAAACATCAACCGCGGATGGCAATTCCATGCCGGAGATATAGCCGATGGTGCCTCCAACTCGGTTGACGACAGCAACTGGCAGGCTGTAAACCTACCCCACGACTTTCAGATTTACCAACCCTGGATAGCTCCGTCGGCCGACGAAAAACCCGATGAAAACAATCCCATGGCCAATATACGCAGCCGACTCAGCGCCCGTGCTTTCAAGGAAATGGGACAAGGCTGGTACCGCAAGACTTTCACTGCTCCCGAAGACTGGAAGGGCAAGCGCGTGCTGCTCGACTTTGAAGGCATACTCCTCGTAGGCGATGTTTACCTCAACGGCGAGCGCATAGGCGGCACTGACTACGGTTATCTCGGTTTTGAGTGCGATGTCACCAAAAAACTCAAATACGGCGAACCCAACGTGATAGCCGTTAAAGCTGATACCGGCGAACCCGAAAACTCGCGTTGGTACACCGGAGCCGGTATTTACCGCGATGTTTACTTCATTGTTACCGATCCCAATCAATATTTCGTACGTCATCCATTTGCCATAACCACTCCCGAGGTTTCGGCCGACGAATCGCTCATAGTGATTGACGGCGAACTGGCCACATACATCAAGGCCGACAGCGTGAGAATCGGTATCGACATCATCGACCCCGCCGGCGAAACCGTATATTCAAAGGTTACCGACCACCGCAACAACCGCAAACAGAAAATACGCGAATTCCGTCTTGACAGCATTCGCCTGCAGAATCCCAAGCTTTGGGATACCGAAAACCCCAACCTCTACAAGATGGTGGCTACCATCTACCGCCCCGACGGCTCTGTAGCCGACCAACAAGAAGAGACTTTCGGTATACGCAAGCTTGAATTCTCGCCCGAATACGGCTTCAAGCTCAACGGCAAGAAGGTACTGCTCAAGGGTATAGCCAACCACCACACCCTCGGCGCTCTTGGCGCAGCTGCATATCCCGCAGCGTTGGAAAAGCGCATCAAGCTTCTCAAAGACTTTGGTTTCAACCACATACGCACCTCGCACAATCCTTACAGCGAATCGTTCTACGATCTTTGCGACAAGTACGGAATCCTGGTTCTCGACGAACTCTATGACAAATGGACCAAGCAATTCTGCGGTGGTCGCACCGAATGGGAAGACCAATGGCAGCATACTGTGCCTGAATGGGTACGACGCGACCGCAACCATCCCTCCATCATCTTCTGGAGTCTTGGTAACGAACTTCAGCTCATCCCCGACTTCCCCCACAACGACTGGGGCGTGACACCTTTCAAGCTCCAGAAGACTCTGTTGAAGCGTTACGACGACACAGACCGCCTTGTGACCGTAGCCATGCACCCCCGCGGACGCAACGAATTCACCGACAGCCTGCCCGCACCCCTGGTTTACGAAACCGACATCGCTGCTTACAACTATCGCTACATGTACTTCCCCGGCGACAGCCGCCGCTTCCCCCACATGATGTTCTACCAGAGCGAGGCCAATCACTCAAACATGGGACCCAACTGGTTTGAAATGGACCTCGACAAAGTGCTCGGTCTGGCATACTGGGGTATGATAGACTATCTGGGCGAATCAAACGGCTGGCCTGCAAAGGGTTGGAACCAGGGCGCATTCGACATCGCGCTCAATCCCAAGCCCTCGGCTTACTTCCTGCGCAGCTTCTTCAAGCCCGACGAACCCATGGTACACATCGGTATAATCGACAGCGACCAGAACATAATGTGGAATGACGTTCAGGTGGGCACCAAGCGCATGAGCGACCACTGGAACCGCCGCGACGGCAGCAAGGTTGACCTCTATACATATACCAATGCCGACGAGGTTGAACTCTTCATCAACGGCAAGAGCCAGGGCCGACGTACCAATAATGTTGCCAACAATAAGGAACGCAACCGTATTTTCTGGAAAAACATCCCTTACGCCAAGGGCAACATCGAAGCCCGTGCATACCGCAAAGGCGAGGCAAAGCCCATTGCCACACACCGCATCGAGACTACCGGTGAAGCCAAGCGACTGAAAGCCAATGCCGACAACGCCGAGTGGAAAGCCGACGGCATGGATCTGCAGCACATCGCAATACAGGCCGTTGACTCAAAGAACCGCGTTGTGCCTTCGGCCAACAATCAGCTGACATTCGCAGTGGACGGTCCGGCCGAAATCGTAGGCGTGATCAACGGTGACATAACCAGCGAAGAACTCACCGTGGGCAATACCCGCCGCCTGTACGACGGTACAGCCACCGTGATACTGCGCTCTACCGACCAACCCGGCCAGGTGACCCTCTCGGTCAGCACTCCCGGCATGAAGACTGTAAAACAAACATTTATCACCAAATAAATTCTAAATCATGAAACGTTTCGCATTTAAAATGTACCTCAAACCCGGCTTTGAGGAAGAATATGAACGCCGCCACGCCGCTCTGTGGCCCGAACTCAAAAAACAGATCGCTGAAGCCGGCGTGAAGAACTACTCTATCTTCTGGGACAAAGACACAAACATCCTTTTCGGATATCAGGAAGTTGAAGGCGACTCAAACTCGCAGGATGCCGAAGCAGCCGACGAAATCACACGTCGCTGGTGGGACTACATGGCCGAAATCATGGAAGTAAATCCCGATAACTCGCCCGTGACAATTCCCATCAAGGAAGTATTCCACCTCGACTAAGCATAAAGGACTTTCAAAAAACGGTTTTAAAGGACAGGATCACACTCAATCCTGTCCTTTGATTTATCTCAACAAGCACTTGCATTTCAAGCCTGTCAGGCAGAAATGAACATTTTTACTGAAATAAAGCACAAAAATACATTTGCAAGCCCCGAATTTTGTGTAACTTTGAACATCCTAAATCAAATTACCAAAATTACCTTAAAAAGATGAAACTAAAAAGTCTATTGCCTTTGGTCGCATTAGCCGGCGGAATCACCGCGTCAGCTCAGGCGGCTTATGATTTCTCCAAGCTTCAACTTGAAAAATTAGGCCGTGGAGTAGTTGCGGTGCGCGAAAACCCCGAAACCGTAAATATCTCATGGCGCTATCTTTCGTCTGATCCCGAAAACCAGGCATTCGATGTATATCGTGATGGTAAAAAAATCAATAAAGCTCCTATCACCGACGTTACATACTTCAAGGATAAAAATAAATCAAACGCAAAAGCAGTATATACCGTAAAGCCCACCAAGGGCGGCAACGAAGGCAGCTTCAGCATGGCTGCCGACGCTCCTGTAGGCTACATCAACATACCCCTGCAGCGTCCTGACCTCGGTGTGGACGTGAAGGGCAAGGAATATTTCTACTCGGCCAACGATGCCTCGATAGGCGATGTTGACGGCGACGGCGAATATGAAATCATCCTGAAATGGGATCCCACCAACTCGCACGACAATGCTCACGACGGCTTCACCGGCCCCACTATCTTTGACTGCTACGAACTCGACGGTACACACCTGTGGCGCATTGACATGGGCGACAACATCCGCTCGGGCGCACACTACACCCAATTCATGGTTTACGACCTCGATGGCGACGGCTGCGCTGAACTCGTTGCCAAAACCGCCGACGGCACCCGCGATGGTGTTGGCAAGGTTATTGGCGACCACCGTGCCGACTGGCGCAACATGAAGGGTCGCATCATCGCCGGTCCCGAATATCTCACCGTATTCAACGGCAAGACCGGCGAAGCCATGGCCACTGTAGACTACATACCGCAGCGCGGCGAACTCAAGGACTGGGGCGACAGCTATGCCAACCGTTCAGAACGCTATCTGGCTGCAATCGCATACCTCGACGGTGTTCATCCCAGCGTGGTAATGTGCCGCGGCTACTATGCCAAGACCGTGCTCGCCGCTTTTGACTGGGATGGCAAGGAACTCAAGACCCGCTGGGTGTTTGATTCCACCGTTCCCGGCAACGAGGCTTACGGCGGTCAGGGTAACCACAACCTGCGTGTCGCCGACGTTGACGGCGACGGCTGCGACGAAATCATCTATGGCCAGATGACCATAGACAATGATGGCAAGGGCCTTTATTCTACAGGTATGTATCACGGCGACGCCATTCACCTGCTCAGCGACGTAAACAACGAGAAGTACTACGTGTGGTGCTGCCACGAAAACCGCAAGGACGGCTCTTCGCTGCGCGACGCTGCCACCGGAAAGGTGATATTCCAGTTCCCCAGCAACAAGGACATAGGCCGCTGCATGGCAGCCGACATCGACCCCAACCACGAAGGCGTTGAAGTATGGTCGCCCAACTCCGACGGTCTGCGTTCATTCGACGGTAAACTCATATCGCCTCAAGACAAGTTCATGGGCGAGACCAAGGCACGCATTCCCGTAAACTTTGCAGTATGGTGGGACGGCGACCTCCTGCGCGAGATGCTCGACCGCAACGTAATCAGCAAATATAACTGGAATACCGGCAACTGCGACAAGATTCTCACCATGGAAGGTACGGTGTGGAACAACGGCACCAAGGCCAATCCATGTCTCTCGGGCGACATCCTGGGCGACTGGCGCGAAGAAGTACTCATGCGCACCGAGGACAACCAAAACCTGCGCCTGTACGTCACTTCAATCCCCACCGACTACCGTTTCCATACATTCCTCGAAGATCCGGCATACCGTGTGAGCATCGCCAACCAGAACGTTGCCTACAACCAGCCGCCCGAAGCAGGATTCTACTTCGGTCCCGACCTCAAGAAAGGCAAGAAATTCCGCGGAACAACCATTAAATAATCAACATATCCGGCCATTATGGGAAACAAACTCCCATAATGGCTATTTGTCTGTCTGACAAAGCCTCATAGAACAGATTCAAAAACCACATTATCCATGAAAATTGTTTTATCGTCATTGCTTCTCGCAACAAGCCTGATTGCTTCGGCTCAAAGACCGGAGCCGATGAAAGACGTTAATCAGGTCATTGACAATACACCCGACAGCATCAATATCGCCCGCACCGCACGTCCGGTGGCCGGTTCTACCCGCAAGGGCGACAATCCCGTGCTCTTCCTGGTTGGCAACTCAACCATGCGCACCGGCACTATGGGCAACGGTAACAACGGCCAGTGGGGCTGGGGCTACTTTATGGGTGAATACTTCGACCCCGAAAAGATTTCGGTTGAAAACCAGGCTCTCGGCGGCATGAGCAGCCGTACGTTCTACAACGTGCTGTGGCCCGATGTAATCAAGGGCGTAAAACCCGGCGACTGGGTGATCATCGAACTCGGCCATAACGACAACGGCCCATTTGACGAAGGCCGTGCCCGCGCCACAATCAAGGGCATTGGCAACGACTCGCTGCCCGTCGTAATCAAGGAAACCGGCAAGCACGAAACCGTATACACCTACGGCGAATACATGCGTCGCTACGTGCGCGAGGTTAAGGCCAAGGGCGGCAAACCCATCCTTATGTCGCTCACTCCCCGCAACGCTTGGGAAGACAAGGACAGCACTATCGTAACACGCGTGAACAAAACTTTCGGTCTTTGGGCCAAGCAGGTAGCTGAAGCCGAAGGCGTTCCTTTCATCGACCTTAACGACATCACAGCCACCAAGTTTGAACGTTTCGGCAAGGAGAAGGTGAAGACTATGTTCTACATCGACCGTATACATACCTCGCAGTTCGGTGCCCGAGTAAATGCCGAATCGGCTGTAGAGGGCATACGCAACTATCCCGGTCTTGAACTCGCACAATATCTGCTCCCTGTAGTAGAGGACACCGAGACCGGCAAGACCCGCAAGCCCGGCCGCCCCGTACTCTTCACCATAGGCGACTCAACCGTGAAGAACAAAGACAACGACCCCGACGGAATGTGGGGCTGGGGCAGCGTGATCAACGAGATGTTCGACACCACCAAAATTTCAGTTGAAAACCACGCCATGGCAGGCCGCAGTGCCCGTACATTCCTCGACGAAGGCCGTTGGGATAAGGTTTACAATGCCCTGCAGCCCGGCGACTACGTTATAATGCAGTTCGGCCACAACGACGGCGGCGACATCAACACCGGCAAAGCCCGCGGCGAACTCCACGGTTCAGGTGACGAAAGCAAGGTATTCCTCATGGAAAAAACCGGTAAATATCAGGTGGTATACACCTTCGGCTGGTATATCCGCAAATTCATCATGGATGCCAAGGAAAAAGGCGCTATTCCAATCGTACTCAGCCACACTCCCCGCAACAAGTGGAAAGACGGCAAGATTGAGAGCAATGCAGCATCATACGGCCGCTGGAGCCGAGAAGCTGCCAAGCGCGGCGGCGCTTACTTCATCGACCTCAACAACATCACCGGTCAGAAGTACCAGCAGATGGGTCCCGACTCTGTGAAACCCTATTACAACAACGACCATACCCACTCTTCGCTCTTGGGTGCCCGCACCAATGCCGCTTCAATAGCCGAAGGTCTGCGCTACACCGCCTGCCCGCTCAAACAGTACCTCAAGCCCGTTGTCAAGGACACCGTGCTCAACAGCGCAGGTAAACCCTTCACCGTAAACTTCGATGTGCCCGACGGCAACTATAAAGTGACCGTTAAGCTCGGCAACAAGAAGCGTGCCGGCGAAACCACCGTACGCGCCGAGTCGCGCCGCGCATTCCTCAACCGCATCCCCACCAAGAAAGGCAAGTTTGAGGAATACTCATTCATTGTCAACAAGCGCAACCGCTGCATCACCCCCGGCGACTCAGTCAAAACAAAGCAACGCGAGGCAACCAAGCTCAACTGGGACGATCAGCTCACACTGGAATTCAACGGTCCCGCACCTGCAGTTGAAAGCGTAACCGTAGAGCCCGCCGCCGAGGATATAACCACAGTATTCCTGTGCGGCAACAGCACCGTTGTAGACCAGGACTATGAACCCTGGGCCAGCTGGGGTCAGATTATTCCCCAATACTTCGACAATAAGGTTGCCATTGCCAACTATGCCGAAAGCGGCGAGAGCGCCAACACTTTCATCGCTGCAAAGCGTCTTGAAAAAGCCCTCTCTCAGATGAAAAAGGGCGACTATATGTTCATTGAATTCGGTCACAACGACCAGAAACAGAAGGGTCCCGGCAAGGGCGCATACTACTCGTTCGCTTCTTCGCTCAAGACATTCGTCGACGAAATCCGCGCACGCGGCGGCAATCCCGTATTCGTCACTCCCACCTGCCGCCGCAGCTTTGATGAAAACGGCAAAATCCGTCAGACACACGAGGATTATCCCGATGCAATGCGCTGGGTGGCTGAGCGCGAGAACGTTCCAGTGATTGAGCTCAACCCCATGACCAAGACACTCTACGAGGCGCTTGGTGTGGAAAAGTCTAAAAAGGCATTCGTACACTACCCCGCCAACACCTTCCCCGGCCAGAAGAAAGCTCTTGCCGACAACACCCACTTCAACCCTTACGGAGCTACCCAGGTGGCTAAATGCGTGCTCACCGGCGTAAAGCAGGCTCTGCCCGAACTCGCCGCCCACATCGTAGGTCTTGAAGACTACAATCCCGCCAATCCCGATGATCCCGACACATTTGTATGGGACGCTTCGCTCAACACCGAAATCGAAAAACCCGACGGCAATTGATTAGAGAGTGTTAAATAAAATCCAATCATAAAAATCCTTAACCATAAATATGAAAACACTTAAGATTGCAAGCCTGGCTCTGGCATCAGCTTCATTGATGCTGTGCTCATGCGCCAAAACCGAAAACACCGCCAATGCGGCCGAGGAGGAAATCAACGACACCAACACCCCGCTCCACGAACTTAAGCCCGACTACAAGACTCCGTACGGAGAACTGACCGTAGAACAGGTGCAGAAAGACATGGACCGCGTGTTCCACTACATTGACTCTGTGACCCCGGCCAAAGTACTCGATGCCGACGGCAACGAAATAACCGACCTTGCCAACCTGCCCTCAGGAGCCAAGCTCAATCCCGGTACATTCCGCCTTACCAGCTATGAATGGGGTGTGACATATCAGGCTCTTCTCGATGCTGCCGAAATCCTCAACGATCCCAAGTACAAAGACTACGTAACAACCCGTTTCAAACTTCTCAACGACGCTACCCCCGGCTTCCTCGCCCTTAAAGAAAAAGGCGAGACCGACCGCCAGATGCGTCAGGTGATCACCCCCGCCAACCTCGACGATGCCGGCGCCATGGGCGCAGCTGCAATGGCTGCTCAGATGGCCGACTCTACCCTGCAGCTCTCTGAGATGATCGAACGCTATTACAACATCCTCGAGAACAACAGCTCGCGCCTGCCCGACGGTATGCTCGTGCGCCAACGTCCGCTGCACAACGCCGTATGGCTCGACGACATGTTCATGGCCGTTCCCACAATGGCTATCCGCGGCAAGTATGCCAACGACCCCAAGGCTATTGAAGATGCAGCCAAGCTCACCACCCAGTTCATCGACCGCATGTGGGTACCCGAGAAGAAGCTCTTCCGCCACGGCTATGTTGAAGGACTCGAACAGGAGCCTACCTTCCACTGGGCACGTGCCAATGGTTGGGCTATCCTCACCATGTGCCGCATCCTTGATGTGCTTCCCCAGAGCAGCCCTTACTACAAACGCATCCTCACCACTCTTCAGGATCATATCAAGGGCCTTACCGACCTGCAAAGCGCCGACGGTTTCTGGCATCAGCTTCTCGACCGCAACGACTCTTACCTCGAAACCTCAGCTACCGCAATCTATGCCTACTGCATAGCACACGCCATCAACCAGGGATGGGTGACTCCCGAAACCTATGGTCCAGTAGCACACCTGGCATGGGAAGCCGTTGCCACACAGATCAACGACAAGGGCGAGGTTGAAGGCACTTGCGTAGGTACCGGTATGGGCTTCGACCCCGCATTCTACTATTATCGCCCTGTAAGCAGCAAGGCAGCCCACGGTTATGGTCCCACTCTCTGGGCCGGTGCCGAAATGATCAAGCTCATCAAGAATTTCTATCCCACATACAACGATGCCGCTATCCACTACTACACAGTAGATCCCGAGGCCAAGACCACAATCTTCACCATCGACGAAAACGGCAAAGCCAGCGAAGTTCTTCACTAATTCACAGATCTGATTAACCATAGGGGCGCCGACTATGCAGAGCGTCCCTATGATATTTTTATAGAACTATGAAAAAACTTATATTACTACCGCTTCTCGCATTTGGATTATCGGCAACAGCCGGCGAGACGGTTAACCTGACATTGAAAATCGACAATCCTCTCGGCATCTCACGAAAGGATTATCCTGTGGTGCTTGATCTGGCATCGCACACTCATCTCGACATAAAAAGTGCCACCGTATCGTGCGACGGCAAACAACTGCCCTGGCAGCTCGACGACATAAACGGTGACGACAAGGCCGACCAACTGGCCTTCGTGGCTGATATTCCCGCCAAGGGAACTTCAACCCTCAGCATATCGCTGAGCGAAACAAGCACTGCTGCCAAGGATTTTGAACCCAAGACCCGCGCCTACATAAAACTGCGCGACGAGAAAGAGAAGCATCCCGAGATAGTATCAATCACATTCCCGGGCGATGCCAATCTGCTCGACATGTACAACAGCATCTATGGCCACGGAGCCGTAATGGAAACAGCTCCCGTAGCACTGCGCATATATATGGACAACCGTCAGAGCGTTGACATCTACAGCAAGACAACCCCTCAGCTCGAACTCGATGTAACCGGCTTCTATACCACCCGCGACCAGTTGGCCCAAGGCTATGGCTGCGACATACTTTGGGCCGGAAAATCGGTGGGAGCAGGCTCATTCAGAGGGTATCAGAACTCCACTCCCTGCTACATCGACACCGTGAGCACCCGCACCCAGACCGTAATCACCTCAGGCCCTGTGCGCTCTATTGTAGAAGTAGTTGACAAAGGCTGGATCTACAACGGCCATCCCGTAGATATGGTACAGCGCTACACCATGTGGGCCGGCCACAGAGATGTTGAGGTAAGTGTGAACCTCAAAGGCTACAAAGCCGGCGATGTATTCTGCACCGGTGTTCAGAAGCTCGAAAATGACAATGTAGGATTCGTAAATCCCGACGGCTTGGCCGGTTCATGGGGTAACAATGTGCCCGACAAAGGCGCTCCCGACCTGGTGGAGGGCGTAGGCCTCGGTCTTATTGCCGACAAAGCCAACCTCAGCTCTGTGCGCGAGGATGAATTCAATTACCTCACAATGCTGCACCCCGACGCGCAAGGCAACATCAATTACCACATTGCATTCTGCGGCGCACGCGAAAAAGGCGGTTTCAACAGCTCTGAAAAGTGGTTTGACTTCCTCAAGACATGGAAACAGGAAACCGACGCCCCCTGCACCATAACCGTCACCTCTAAAGAAATACTTGCAAGTGCCCCTTTTGAGTTGGCTCCCGTCAGGGAGCCAATCTTTCCGGCACGCGATTTCGTGATTACCGATTTCGGTGCCAAACCCGGTGATTCAAAAGCAAATACCAAGGCATTTTCCAAGGCAATAAAAGCCTGTAACAAAGCCGGTGGCGGACGCGTGGTTGTCCCTGCCGGCGAATGGATCTCCGGGCCTATTCATCTCAAGAGCAACGTCAATCTGTATCTGGCCAAAGATGCCGTGGTACGCTTTACCGACAATCCTGCCGACTATCTGCCGGCGGTAATGACATCGTGGGAGGGTATGGAATGTTACAATTATTCGCCGCTCGTATACGCCTTTGAATGCGAGAACGTGGCTATCACCGGTCCCGGTACTCTGGCTCCCAAAATGGATTTGTGGCGCACGTGGTTCAAGCGTCCGCAGCCTCATCTCGATGCTCTTAAGGAGCTGTACACCATGGCTTCAACCGATGTCCCGGTGAAAAAGCGTCAGATGGCCAAGGGCGACAACAATCTGCGCCCGCACCTCATCCATTTCAACCGCTGCAAAAACGTGCTTCTCGATAATTTCGCTATTCGCGAGAGCCCGTTCTGGACCATACACCTGTATCTGTGCAACAATGCAATAGCCCGCAATCTCGATGTGAGAGCTCACGGTCACAACAACGACGGCATTGACCTTGAAATGACCCGCAATGTACTCGTTGAAAACTGCACCTTCGACCAGGGCGATGATGCGGTAGTGATAAAAAGCGGCCGCAACCGCGATGCCTGGCGTCTGAACACCCCCACCGAGAATGTGGTCGTGCGCGACTGCAATGTTCTGGCCGGCCACGTACTTTTGGGCATCGGCAGCGAAATCTCCGGCGGCATACGCAATGTGTACATGACCAACTGCCACGCTCCCAACAAGGTAATGCGCATGTTCTACGTGAAGACCAACCACCGCCGCGGTGCATTCGTCGAAAACATATATATGGACAACTGCACAGCCGGTCATGCCGACCGTGTGATGGAAATAGACCCCGAAGTACTCTACCAGTGGAAAGACCTCGTGCCTACATACGAACGCAGCCTGACACGCATCGACGGTCTGCACATGAAAGACTGCCGCGTGCGCTCGGCCAAGGCCATCTACGAACTCGACGGCTGCGCAGAACTCCCTGCCCGCAACGTGAGCATGAAAAATGTGGCCGTGGACTACGTGAGCGGATTCATCGGCAAGGTTGAGAACGTTGAGAACGTGACTATAGAGAATGTTACCCCGGCCGATACAATCACAGTCTTCATGATAGGAGACTCTACAATGGCCAACAAACCTCTCGACAAAGAAAATCAGGAACGCGGCTGGGGACAGCTTCTGCCCACCCATCTGCAGGGCGCTGTCAAAGTAGACAACCATGCCGTTAACGGCCGCAGCTCGCTCAGTTTCATCAACGAAGGCCGCTGGGACAAGGTTCTGTCTAAAATCAAGGCCGGCGACTACCTGATAATACAGTTCGGTCATAACGACGAAAAGAAGAACCGTCCCGACCGCTATACCGAACCCGGCGGCAGTTTCGATGCAAACCTTCGCCGCTTTGTCACCGAAGCCCGTGCCAAGGGTGCCACACCTGTATTGATGAACTCAATCGTGCGCCGCAATTTCCCGGCCGATGCCGAGGGTTACGAAAAAGACGGCTACGATTATATGAAATACGATAACGAAGGCCCCATACTGGTCGACACCCACGGAGCATACCTCGACTCGCCCCGCAATGTTGCTGTAGAGACAGGCACCAAGTTTATAGACCTCAATGCCATAACACATCAGCTGGTACAGGACGCCGGAACACTGGCATCGCGCGACTTCTTCATGTGGATTCCCGCAGGAAAGTATGAATTTTGCCCCGAAGGCAAAACCGACAATACTCACCTCAACATCCACGGTGCAACAGTAGTATCGCGTCTGGCAGCCACAGCCCTGGCCCAAACCCTCCCCGACCTCGCCCCTTACATCAAGGCCGAGTAAGCAACATCAGATGATAACAGGCAGGCTGCGCCGAATGGTGCAGCCTGTTTTGTATCAAAAAGTGCGGAAAAAGTGCGGTTTTTGATTTTCCGCACTTTTTCCGCACTTTTTTATTTGCATTTGGGGGTGTTGGTGTAGTATCTTTACAAATTTTGCCTTATCGGTTTTCTGGTTTTAATATGACATCCGACTTAGGATGTCTGCAAATACCGTAACCGCGGTATGCACGACCTCAGGGAGGGCATGCCCGGACAGAGCCGCCCCACACACGGGCATCCGCAGGATGCGGTATAAGAGTACGGGTACATATAAGGCAACGCAGTGGCCTATGCCGCATCCTCCGGATGCCATCTGTGTATGTATACTTACCCGGCATGCCCTCGCTACGGCTACACCTACGCTCGTGCATACCGGGTTACGGTGTGGCAGACATCCTTGGCGGATGTCATATTCCTGATTACAGGGACTTTGCGGCGCATCTGCTGACATTTCCCATTTACCGCAATCCGGAATTTCAATCAAGTTTATGGATTATGTCGCAGAGGGTGTCGCCGAGATTTATTGTGTATCCTTGCGATACGAATACTATGCGGTTGAATGTATCGGCGATGATGAAAATGGGCTTTTCGGAGGGATTGAGTTTCAATGAACTGCAAATCTCGTCTGATATTTTTCCATCTATATCCGTACCGGTGACAACTGTAGAGGGCAGTTGTGGCATATCGGCTGTTTCCTGACGCATGGCGGCATTGCTGTCGGCATAGAGCAACAGCATGGGGCGTCCCCACGATTCAAACTCGGCCTTCACACGCGCTATATCGCGCAGGGCATGATTTGTAGGCTCGTGATTGGGGTCGATCAGGCCAAGAATATAGTATCCGCGGCCGGTGGTTGACAGTATCGACTTGTCTGTACCAGTAGCCGTATCATGATACAGCTTTTCGGCATCAAGACCGCCAATGACCTGCACACCGCTCGCATCCTGCCGTATGGCGAGTTCAACATGTGTTGTGTCGCCGGGATTTACATTGAAGAATGTGCTTCGGGCCAGAACATCGCCGCCGGCCATACGCTGTCCGGTGGTCAGCATATAGGTACCCGTGTCGAGTGTAACACCTTTGCTGAATGTATCGCTATATGTGGCGTCTTCGTCATAGTTGAGCAGGTTTACCGAACCGTCGGCACCTATCTTGCTGATTGAAAACTGCGTATAATATCGCGGATTGTCAATGCGGCCAACAGGTGTGAAATCAAACACAGCTATACCCTGAGGGGCATTCGCGCCCTGTTTGTTGTCTTTGAAAGCCACATCAACCCACGCGCCTGATTTATCGAGCCATTGAGTTTTTCCTGTCACAGCATCGAGCCGGGCCGGTATACCAAGGCTGCGCGCAAGGGCTACAAAGAATATATCGCGCGAGGCGGCATTGGCCTTGCGGGTCTCCATCACCGACACAGGATTCATGGTCACCGAAGCCGGGTTCCAGTCGGGTATCAGTTGTATATTGGCTGTAACCCATGCCACCAAATCAGCCGGATTATCGCGGAATTTATCAATCTCCGCCGGAAGGAAGGCTGTGTTGAGTTCAATGCGGTAGGGTGTTAGGGTTTCGTTCGCCACACGGGGATTAAGCACAAAGTCGCCGGCAGAATTGTCGGTAGCTTCGAAATGCGACTGAAGCACGTTGGCAGTAATGTCGCTGCGGTCTTTTGCAGAAATAAGCTCAACTATACGCAGTGCGCGCTCACGGTCGGCACCGGCCGCAGCCGATTCAAGGAACGACCGTATCACCTCATGGTTTGCGCGGGCATCGGCCATAACATTGCGTACCCTACCCTCGTCAAGCGCAAGGTCACGAGCTATGACAGCCGCCTGAGCATCGGTGACGAAGGTGGAGGTATAAGCTCCGCGAATTGAATCCTCTATGGCCTTGCGGCGGTTGTTTTCATCCACGAGGGCCTGACTAAGCTCAATCTCCGACTTGCGGGCCGCAGGCGGAACGAGGTCAAAGTCAACGGTTCCGGTCAAGGGGGCAGAGCGGTTTAGGGTCACAGTATTTTCACCGTCCTTGCCAACGCTTACTTTGGCAAATCCGAATTTATCATCTTTTGAGGCCCATATTATCAAATCGCCGCAGCCTGCTATCAGCGAAGCCCTGCCGTCGGCATCGCTCTGCTTGGTCACCAAGGGATAGTATTCGGCGTAGTTATAGAGGCAAAAATCCACCTTGGCATTGTCAACAGGCTTTCCTGCGGCATCAACGATGCGCACCTTCAGGGTGTCGACAGGAGCATAATGGTCGGTGGTATTAATATGAGTATAATCCTTGCCGGCAAGGAGTTTTTCCTCACTGCCGTTGTAAACGCCAAACACCCTTGCATTCATAAGCATACCACGCGATGCCGGCGCATTGAACCACCCGAGATTCAGAACGGGTTCGGGTTCGCAGGCACCCAAGAAATACCACTTGCCGTTAGCCCAAGCCTCCACCCAGGCGTGGTTGTCGTCGGTATGCGCCCAGCGCGGAGTGTATATCTGGCGGGCAGGAATACCCACGGCTCTGAGTGCGGCCACAAGGAATGTGGATTCCTCGCCACAGCGTCCTATGGCCGTATATACAGTGGCCAAAGGGCTGTGTGTACGTGCATCAGAAGGCTGATATGTAGCCTTTTCGTGGCACCAGTGGTTTACTTCGAGAATCGCGTCCTCCATTGACAGGTGTTCCACCCGGGGCTTCAATTCTTTATAAAACACCATCCTTGAACTGTCGAGCATCTCGTTGTTGACCCTGAGCGGAAGCACGAAGTGTCTGAATTCAAGGTCGGGAACAGTCTTTCCCCACGGCATTTCCTCGCGTGCCCTGAGCGTGGCATTTACATTTTCGAGGAAGAAATCGCCCGAATTATCGCTTATATCCGGCACTGCCATATAGGCATATAGAAACTCAAGAGCCTCACGCTGCTGCTCGGTGAGTTCGCGGTCGAAAACCTCAAAGCTGCCGGGCATACCCAACTCTGCACGGCGCTGCTCAAAGTCATCCTTCACCGTCGCATCTGCCGCATTATTCACCATACATACGGCCAGGGCCGACAATATCATAACCCTGATAAAAATACGGTTCATATCTACAAATTATTTATAGCGTTAATAATATCAGCCACTACATCAGCCGAAGTAACCAATATCTCATTTTCATCGGCATCGGCTGCGCCCATATATACCTTGTCGTTTTTATATATCATGCGGCTGCTTACAGGTCTGCGGGCCGAGGCATGAATCTCCGTAGCCCCGCTTTTTCGCAGAATCTCGGCTGCATTATGCGGCGAGACCCCCGATCCGGGCATTATACATATACGCCCGGCAGCCTGATCTACAAGCCGGCGCAGAGTTTCTGCGCCCTCAAGGGCAACAGGTGCCTGACCCGAGGTGAGCACACGGTCGCAACCGAGTGAGATTATATCTTCAAGTGCCGATGAAGCATCGCGGCATCTGTCAAATGCACGATGAAAAGTAACCGACCGTCCCCGAGCGGCAGACACCAGCCGTCGGCAGACATCCATGTCAACATCTCCCCCGGGGGTAAGCGCCCCGATGACAACGCCGTGTGCGCCAAGCTCTACAGCCATAGCGATATCGCGCTCCATCACAGCCACTTCATCCGCGTCGTACAGAAAGTCGCCCGTGCGCGGACGTATCAGTACATGGGTGCGGAGTTTATCCATGGAAACGGCATACTCAATCAACGCCGCCGATGGGGTAAGTCCACCCTCGCTCAATGCCGAGCATAATTCAACTCTCGCGGCACCGCCGGCAGCCGCAGCCCTTACGCTGCCCACATCTCCGGCACATATTTCTAAAACAGGATTCATATTAGAGTGTGTTTGGATTTAACTCGTATTAAGTTTGAGAGAAACTTATTCATACTATGTTCTATTCCTTAATATAATCATTTTTTGTGTGTTAAATTCAAACACACTCTTATTCGATTTCAAGTTCCACAATATGGTCAATGGCATCGGGAATAGAGTCGAGATACAGAGTGATGCCTTTATCCTTGTTCTTGGCAAATTTGACTTTGCTTCCGTCTTCAAATGTACGGGCACTCTTCACCTTGGCCGAAGTAGGCACATTAATTTCAGTACCTTCCGCCGACAGTATATGCACATAGATTTTATTGCCCTTGCGTGTGGACGTACCCCACGTCTGTGCGGGGAAATCGCTTGGCGACGCAGCATAGTATGTCTCGCCGTATTTACTCATCCACTCGCCTATGCCTTTGAGGCGTTCGAGGGCAGCCGCCGGCAGTTCACCGCTGGGCTGCGGACCTATATTGAGCAATACATTCGACCCTATGCCACGAGCCTTGACCAGCAGATGTATCAGTTGGGCAACACTCTTGTAATTTTGATCAACGACTTTATAACCCCACATACCGTTCATAGTCTGGCACATTTCAAGCGGCAGCGAAGAAATATCCTGGCTTGAATATCCGGCTGTATTCTCACCCGGAACATCACGTTCGAAAATCTGGATATTCTCGCCCGGGAATACATTCTCGTGATGGTTGTTGGCAATAAGACACGCAGGTTGCAGATCATGAATCATGGCATACTGCTGCGGCAACTGCCAATCAAACTTGTCGGCTTCGAAATCATGATCCCACCAGCCGTCAAACCATATAGCACCTATAGGGCCATAGTTGGCGAGCAGCTCGCGCAACTGACGGTTCATGAAATCGTAATACTTGGGCCAGTCGCGCAGCGTAGAGTCGCGTCCGGTGGTCAGGCCGGTGCGTCCCGAGGGATAATCGGGACGAGTCCAGTCGATATGAGAATAATACAGATGCAGCTTCAATCCCTGTTTGCCGCACTCATCGGCCAGCTCTTTGAGCACATCGCGCTTAAAAGGGGTGGCATCCACTATGTTGTAATCCGACTGCTTGGTGCCGAACATCGAGAAGCCGTCGTGGTGACGAGAAGTAAACGTTACGTATCGCGCGCCGGCGTCCTTAAAAGCCTTGACCCACTCCGAGGCATCGAATCGGGCAGGATAAAATCCGGCAGCAGCCTTGGCATACTCATCAGCCTTGGGACCGTAATTCAGATACCATTCACCCTGGCCGAACATACTGTATATGCCCCAGTGGATAAAGATTCCGAACCCGTTGTCGGAAAATTCCTTCTGAGCCTTCAGAATTTCGGGAGTAGGTTCATACTTATACTCAATCTCATTCCCGGCCGCGCAGACAAACCGACTCATAAAAGTCAGACACAGCGCGAAAAGCATTAATTTTTTCATGGCAATATTTTTTTACAAAAATACAAGCCATGAGCCGAATTTCCAAAAAAAATCCGGCTTTATTTCATTTGAAAAGTGTCGTTTTATATAATTGGATTTTATAATTCTAATTATTTAATCGAATATGATTCCTTTACAATTCCTACAATCGAAGAAATTGGATGAATTGAGAAATGGATTTCTTTCTTGACAGTGTCAAAAGTAGTTGAAATTACAATTTGTTTATACATTTCGGGACAAACACCATCTTTGAAATATGCTTTCTTATAATCATCCAAGCGTTTATGGGTCAAATCGTTTAACATCCATTCCTCACCCTTAAACCCTTCTTGATTAGTCAGCTTCCTGAATTTAGGATTATTCATAATCTGTTGAGCAGTAGCACCCATATCATCTTCGATTGTTCCCTTGTACCAAGCACGCCGTACTTTGTATAAAGGTTTGTCATTCTCTGCCTCCCGGTATTTCAATACTAAGATTTTAGGGAATGACCTCAATGAATCCAATGAAAAATCTTTAGCAACCAAAACAAAGTCACCGTCATTTACGCCGGCATACTTCATTGATTCTCCATGAACTACAAAACATTCATACAACGCAAGGTTAAGTGGGGTTCCTTCGGAGTCGCAGAAGTTACAAGCCTCAATATCTACCGCGGAAACCATTTTACAAACGTTTGATTCTTTGCTCCCTGCACAAGCAACAAAATAATCTTTATGGGGCAGAACGGCAATGGTCTTATTTGTTATATCCTGCTGAACCTCTTTCCTATTCTTATTTGCTATTTTATTAGCTTTATAGTAGTACCCGGCAAAATAAACAACACCACCGATAGCCAACACCGTCGGAAGAGCCGGTCCGTTCAGCAAAACGGATGCTGTAGAGATAATATCAGTCATCATGTCAGTCATTTATTTTATTTGGATGGAATGTTGGTTTTATATCAACAAAATGGGTATGAATATTGTTGGCGAATGACGAACACTCCAACTTTATCCAGCCCATAATTAGTAAGAGTAAATAAAACAGGATGTTATATTCGCTGAAAGCATAGTATAATACCCCGATTATAAATGGGATGGGAATGATGAAAAAAAGTTTTGCATTTATCCCTAACAGTTCTCCATCAAAATTTTTCCCGGGGTTTGCATTCTTCAAATCCAAGAACATTATCGCTGACTCCCAGATAAAGACAAGAAATATTATAAACACACCTATAAGTTTCACAAGAACGTCATCTTCAATTGCTTGAAAGCTTAAAGTTCCGGTAAAAAGGGCGGCTGTCCATAATGCGGCTTGCAACCGTGGAACAATTTTAGTATGTATTGTTTCCGGAGTCATCTCATTATATATGAGTTGAATGCAAAGTTACTAAATTTTCTGTATAGTACAAAGATATACACAAATTTAAATTGGCGCAACCGGAGCTATCTCAACTTCCGGTCTATTGGTCTATTATCGCTGCGACTTCTTTAAAAGCGTATGTGCGGGGAGGGGTGAGGTCGAGGGTAAGGTGGCCGGTTGGGGCTACCTTGAGTATAGCGGCCTCTACAATCTCATCGCGCAAGTTGTCGTGCCAGGGCCACACGCCTGTACGGCGCCACAGCATTGAGGAATATGTTGCCGTGAGCGTATCAATATCGGGGTTGCTTTGGAAGGTGTCAAATTCGGCAACAATTTCATTTGTTACTGCATCCAATACTTCATTGAGGTCAAATTCATGACCGGCAAGCTGCGCCATCGACACGGGATTCGGGGCATCGCTGCAAAAGCGCATCTGATTAACATTCAAACCTATACCGATCACTGCATGTCCGAGCATATTTCCGGCAAAGGAATTTTCAATCAATATGCCTGCCAACTTCAAGTCGCCCGCATAAATATCATTGGGCCACTTAAGCTGAATTTCAATGCCGAGAATACGTTGCAGGGCTTTGACCATGCCTACCGATACCGTCATAGACAGCAGAAATGCGTCGGCTGCCCGCAAGGCCCGCGGGCGCAGCATAAGCGAGAAAGTCAGGTTTTTGCCCGGCTCCGCCTCCCACGAATTGCCGCGCTGTCCGCGTCCGGCGGTCTGCTCCCGCACAGCCAAAACATCGCCGTGTGCGTAGCAGCCGGCATCAGCCGCCATCAAGGTATTGGTCGAGGTGGCGCTGTCAAGCCATTTAATTGCCATCACTCGGGCTTTTCAATGATAATGTCGCGCGAATGATCGTCGTTCACGCGCACGCTTACATGCACGGTATCGTCGGGCAGGATATCAGCCACCTTCTCGGGCCATTCTATGAAGCACAAAGCTCCTGAATCAAGATAATCTTCAAAACCGATATCAAGCACTTCTTCAAGGGTCTCAAGACGGTAGAGGTCAAAGTGGTACATCAGTTCGGCTGTAGTTTCCGAGCGATATTCATTGGCAATGGCAAACGAGGGCGAATTTGCTTCCTCGGGATCTACGCCCAGAGCGGTGACAAGTGCAGATATGAAGGTGGTTTTGCCGGCACCCATCTCGCCGGTGAAAGTATATACTGTCTCATCGCCCATCAGTTCTACAAACTTGCGGGCTGCTTCGGCCACATCGTTGCCGGTGGCTATGTGGATGATTGTCTGTGACATTATTTTGATACAAGTGTTATTAGTGGCACAAGCATTTCTTCCATTGAGATTCCTCCGTGTTGAAATGTACCTGTGTAATATTGGACGTAGTAATTATAATTGTTGGGATATGCAAAGAATTCATGCCCCAGCGCGAATATGTAGGCAGATGAAACATTGGGCGAAGGCAATCCGAAGTCTGACGGCCGTTTTATCTCATATACCTGTTTGGGATTGTAAGACAGGTTTTTGCCTACCTTATAGCGCAGATTGGTATTGGTATTCTTGTCGCCTATCACCTTTATGGGGCTGTCGACGCGTATGGTGCCGTGGTCGGTGGTAAGTATGATTTTCGCCCCGGTAGAAGCTATCTTGCGGAACAGCTCTATGGCCGATGAATGCTTGAACCACGACTCGGTGATGGAGCGGTATGCGGCATTGGTCGAAGCCAGCTCGCGTATCATTCTCGACTCGGTGCGGGCATGCGAGAGCATGTCGATGAAGTTGAGCACTATTACGTTGAGATCGTTGTTTACCAACGAGTTGAAATCCCTGATTAACTTCTCGCCCGAAATGGAATCGTTGATTTTGTTGTATGAAAACTTGAAGTTGCGGCGATAGCGTTTGAGCTGTGTTTCTATCAGGGGCGATTCATTCAGATTCTTGCCCTCCTCGGCTTCCTCATCAACCCACAGATCAGGGAACAGGCGTTCTATCTGTTCGGGCATCAGGCCCGAGAATATTGCATTGCGGGCATACTGGGTGGCAGTTGGCAGAATCGAAGTATATATTTCTTCCTCAATCACAAATTGGTCGGCAAGCAAGGGCTGTATGGTGCGCCACTGGTCAAGGCGGAAGTTGTCAATGAGAATGAAGAAAACTTTCTCGCCCTTGTCGAGCAGCGGAAAAACCTTGTCAGGAAAAATCCTGGGGCTCATCAGCGGTGCATTCTCATCGGGCTGAGGCATCCATCGGGCGTAGTTGCGCCGTATCCATTTGGCAAACTCATTGTTAGCCTCGGTTTTCTGCTGTTCGAGCAGTTCGTCCATATTTGTGGAGGTGCCGGCCAGTTCCATCTCGCGATACACCAGCTTGGCATACAGCTCTTTCCAGTCATCCATTGAGTTGGCCGTATTGATCAGCGAAGCCAGCTGCATGAAGTCCTCGCGATAATCGCGTGTAGCCTGTTCGCTCACCAGCTTGCCTGAATGCAACAGGCGCTTCAGAGCAATGAGAATCTGATTGGGGTTTACCGGCTTGATAAGGTAATCGGCAATCTTGTTACCGATGGCCTGATTCATTATATTTTCCTCCTCGCTCTTGGTAATCATTATCACGGGGATATGCGGAAGGCGCTGTTTGATGCGTCCCAAAGTCTCAAGCCCGGTAAGGCCCGGCATGTTCTCGTCGAGAATGATCAGGTCGAAGGGCTGCCGCTCTATCAGTTCGAGGGCATCGTGGCCATCGGTGGCGGTAGTCACTTCGTAACCGCGCGCACGCAGAAACATAAGATGTGGCTTCAACAGATCTATCTCGTCGTCAGCCCAGAGTATTTGGGGATTATTGCTCATAATGCACAAAGTTAGTAAATTTTGAACAATTATTCAAGCGAATGTATCACATCAACCGGTCATTCGAGCAGCGGGTCATCGTCGCCCTCGCTGCCCGGGTCGTATACAGGCATATTCTGTTTGGTGGGAACAGGCACTATCACCGGTGTTTGTTTAGGTGCGGGTGCGGGCTTGGTTGCCGGCTGCGGCACGCTGTCGGGTTTGGCTGCAGGTACAGTAGTGGCCGGCGCGGGAGCAACAACCGGAGCCTTTATTGTATCGGCCGGCGCGGGCTCAGGCTCGGGAGCCGGAGATTTGGGCTGTGGAAGCGGATCTTCATCGCGTGCAGGTGAATCCACATTGGTGTTCTGAGTATCTTCAACGCCCGGAACTTCTTTAACCGATTCCACTGATTCGTCTTCAACAGGCGGCACGGGCGGCGGTCCGGCCCACGACTCGGCTTCGGCCGCATTCTGCTCCTGAAGGAAACGGAAATAATCGTCAAACGAGCGGCCCTCGCTTATCAGGATTGAGAAATTTGGCTCGCTTATCACCACAGGACGCACACCGGCCGGCAGCTTGAAGTCTGTAGAATTGGCCATTACCTTGCGGTAATGCTCAAGTTCGTTCATCGAATCGAAATCGTGTATCACTATCATGCCCAGCAGTCCGTAGTTAATCGGTTCGAGGTCGAAGTCTTTCACTACAAACGACTTGAAGTTATGGCGTGCCAATTCGTACAGCAGCTCATTGGTAGATACTTGGTCGGTGGCAAATGTCATTACGAGAAGCAGATTGTCGTCGGGCTTGATTTCAAATGCAGCCTCCCCATCGGCCACAGCCGTAGAGTCGTTGCCCAGACGCATGTCCCAGATCATGCCGCGCATATTGCCGCCCGAGCCTTCCTGCAACTTGCGTCCTTGAGCCATGCCCTTGAGCCAAGCCGAGGCTATGGGTGTGATGTCGGTATCGGGATATCGCTCCAGAAGCTCACGCAAAACGGCATTGAACTCATCGGGCTTCTTATCGGTGACGTATGCCAGTGCATGCAGGAACATGAACTTGGGCATTATCTTGCTCAACGGATATTTATCCATCATGGTGGTGTATGCCGCATGCACCTCCTCGTTGCGGTTGTTAAGGTAGGCATCGTATGCCGAATCATACATTTCCTGCTGCACCTGATCCATTCGGCGCAGGTTGTCGAGATACTTGGGATCGCGCATGGCCTGGCCGTATGGCGAGTCGGGGAATTCATCGACCAGTAAACGGCGATAGTGCTCGGCCATAGCGAGGTCGCCCTGACGCGCATACATCAGATACAGATTATAGTACACCTCAAGTCTGTAGATATTGTCGGGATAATCCTTCATTAGCCGGTCAAACTCGGCACGGGCAGCCGGGAAGTCCTCGAGCTTATCCTTGAGTATGACACCCATATTGTACAGGCCTTCCTGTATCACCTCATTGGCTGTGGCTTTCTGCTCGGGAGTCTCTGGAATCTGCGCCAGATAATACTCAGGATAATGAGGGTCGGTGGAATGGTCAGCCTCCTTGTTCTCATCATCGGTCTTTTCCTCCGATTCGGCTTCATTTTCCACATCTTCACCTTCCTCGGCATCAGAAGCGGCAGCCTGATTCCACTCGTCGGCGTTGAACTGGCTCTTGTTGCGTCGGCGCCAGTTGTCCTCAAGCTTTCGCGCGCCCCAGCGCCGCTGGAATTCGGTTTTACCGGCATTTTTGGTGGCGGTGTTATAGAAATACCATGAGTTGTCGGTATTGATCTGGAAAGAATTGGTGTTATTGTCCTGAAGCTGATTGCCCTGCGCGGCCTGATTGGCCAGATATTCCTCGCGCTCGGCAGCCTCGGCCTCCTCTTTTTCTTTCTTTTTAAGCTCGTCAATTATCTTGTTGATAATCTCCATACGCTGTTCGGGCGTCATGGCGGCGAGCCTGAGCAGAGAATCCTGCAAAGATACATTCTGGGCATACACAGCCAGTTCGTCGAGCACATCGCTGCGGCGCACCAGCAGTTTGTAGTCGGGATAATCCTTGGGCAGCTGCGGCACGGCCTCGGCATAGCACGGCTGCGCCTTGTCATACTCGTGACGCTCGAAATACAAGTTGCCGAGGGTAATCTGCGAGATGGCTTTATCGATGCCGTTGCGAGTTGACTTTTCGGCCGCAAGTATGTAATTATCAATAGCATGTAATGTGTCGCCGCGCGACAGGTAGAGGTTGCCTATGGCATAATACACCTGGTCGAGATACTCCTTGTTGCGGTCGTAGCGTATCATGCGCTGCAGGGCCTTGACTTCGGGTTCTATATCAGTGCCGCTGTACACCTCGCTCTGTTTTATACGTGCGTTGAACTTGGTGCGGTATGATGCCGACGATGCGCTGCCGGCTTCTTTAAAGGCCTCGTATGCTGCGGCCTTGTCGCCAAGGCGTGCATACACCTGTCCGAGCAGGAAACGCAGGCGTGTCTTCTGCGAGCCGTCGGCCATGCGTATGGCTTCTTTAAGGAAAGGCAATGATGCCTCAAGCTCATCGGAATGTATGTAGTAGTCGGCTTTTACAAAGTTATACAGTTCCTTCAGTGTGGAATTAGTGAGCTGCTCGGGTTTTATTCTGTTGAGTATAATCTCGGCCTCAAATAGCCAGTCGAGCGAAACATACGACCGCGCCTGCCACAATTCGGCCTCGGTAACCGTGGCCGGCAGCCATGTGAAGTGCTTGACTACGTAGAAAAATGTGGATGCCGCTCCCAGAAAGTCGCCGTTGAAGTACTGTCCGCGCCCCATCATCATCCAGGCATTGTGCAGAAACGGATTGTACTCGTCGCGTTTGAGCCATGCCTTTTTTTCGGGGGTTGATTTACCCTTGTTGGCAGGGCGCTTGCGTATGGAGCGCAGCTGTATGGCCTTCTGTCCTTTCTGTATTGAGCGGTCAAAATTGCCGTTGGGCTGCGGGGCGTCGGTATTACCCTTGGCCTCGATGGGGTGCATCAGCACCAGCTGCGAGTAGTCATCCTCGTACTTATCTTCCATATCCTTGAGTGTCTCCTTGTAGTGTACGTCTCCGTTATAGTAGATATTGTACTTGGTGATAAATGCCTGATAGCGGCGGGTGGCTGCGGTATTCTTGCGGGGCGAACACGACACGGCAGCCATAGCCATGACAATGGCTACAGCTATCAGGGGCAATAGTCGTAATATTCGCGCACGCATATATGAATTAACGCAATTTTGGGCAGAATATTGCAATATCCGGGCCAAGTCTATGGGTTTTCAACAAAATTACGTAATTTTGTCAATCAGACATTCTTAAATCCATAAAATAATCCATAAAATCTTGAAAAACCGCATATCACTTACGGCATTGGCACTGGCTGCTTCGCTTGGCTGTGCCGCCGGCAATCTTACTCTCAATTACGATGCTCCGGCCAAATTCTTTGAGGAGGCCCTGGTCGTAGGAAACGGAAATCTCGGCGCTATTGTTTACGGGAATGTAGACAATGAACATATATCGTTGAATGATATAACCTTATGGACCGGCGAACCGAGTACGTCGGTGACAACGCCCGACGCATGGAAGTTCATCCCCGAGGTGCGCAAGGCTCTTGACCGCGGCGACTACAGGGAGGCCCACAAGCTGAACATGAAGATACAGGGCCACTACAGCGAGAATTATCAACCGCTGGGTACATTGAACATAGTCTATACCAACATCGACACAGCTGCGGTAACCAACTACCGGCGCAGTCTGTCGCTCGACGATGCCACGGCTACAAGCAGCTTTGACGTTAACGGAATGTCGCGCACGGTAACTACATTTGTGTCCGCGCCCGACTCGGTGATTGTGGTGAAAATCAGCGGCTCGCTGCCCGTAGATGCCACCGTGTCGCTTTCATCACTGCTTCCGCATGATGTCTCGGCAAAGGGCAATACTATAAGCTCTACAGGCTATGCAGCCTACCACTCGCTGCCGGGATATGCAAAAGAGCATGCCGACAACAAGCACTTCTACGATCCCGACCGTGGCACTCGTTTCTGCACCTTGCTGTCTGCCACAAGCAAAGACGGGGTGATAAGGGCCAATGCCGACGGCTCACTGTCTCTTTACGGATGCCACGATGTGACTCTGATACTGACCAATGTGACCAGTTTCAACGGATTTGACCGCGACCCGGCCAATGCCGGCCGCGACTACAAGGCTCTTGCCGCAGCACGCATGGATGCCGCTAAAAAATTATCGTACGACTCGCTGGAGCGGCGCCACAGGCAGGATTTCTCCAATCTGTTCTCAAGAGTGGAGATTGACCTCGGCTCCACTCCCGATTCTATAAAGGCTCTGCCCACCGATGTGCAGCTCAAACGCTATTATGACCTCAGCGAAAGCAATCCCGATCTCGAAGAATTATATTTTCAGTATGGCCGTTATCTGCTCATCTCGTGCAGTCGCACCCACGGCGTGCCCGCCAACCTGCAAGGGCTGTGGAATGAATCTATATTGCCCCCGTGGAGCAGCAACTATACCTGCAACATAAATGTTGAAGAAAACTATTGGCCGGCGGAGGTCACCGGACTCGGCGAACTGCATGCCACCGCCTTTATCCCCTGGGTTAAAAATCTTTCGAAAACCGGAGCGGTAACGGCTCAAAACTACTACGGGGTGAACCGCGGTTGGTCGCTGGCTCACAACAGCGATATATGGGCCTCGACCAATCCTACAGGTCTCGGCAGCAATAATCCAAAATGGGCGTGCTGGAACATGGGTGGTGCATGGGTTGCAAGCCATATTTGGGAGCATTACCTGTTCTCGATGGACAAGGATTTCCTTGCCGAATATTATCCTGTGCTTAAAGGCGCTGCCGAATTCTGCCTTGACTGGATGATTGAGAAAGACGGCAAACTGCTGACTTCGCCTTCTACATCTCCCGAAAACGAGTTTATAGCGCCCGACGGCTACCACGGTACCACCCTGACCGGCGCCACAGCCGACCTGGCCATGATACGCCAGTGCCTGAGCGACGCCCGCGATGCCGCTGCGGTTCTGGGTGTTGACAACGATTTCTGCAAGGAGGCCGGCTCTGCCCTCGCACGTCTGCAGCCCTATCAGATCGGAGCCGACGGCAATTTGCAGGAATGGCTCGAAGACTGGAAAGATGCCGACCCGCAGCACCGCCACCAGTCGCACCTCTACGGCCTTTTCCCCGGACGGCACATATCGCCCGACTCTACTCCTCAGCTTGCGCGTGCCTGCGCGCGTTCTCTTGAAATAAAGGGTGACAACACCACGGGCTGGAGCACCGGCTGGCGTGTGAACCTGTACGCCCGACTGCTCGATGCCGACAAAGCCTACCACATGTACCGACGCCTGCTGAAATATGTGAGTCCGGATAAATACAGGGGTCCCGACCGTCGCACCGGCGGAGGCACCTACCCCAATCTGCTTGATGCACATTCGCCATTCCAGATCGATGGTAATTTCGGCGGCACAGCGGGGGTAGCCGAGATGCTGATTCAGTCCACTCCCGGCTCAATCATCCTGCTCCCGGCTCTGCCACAGGCGTGGTCAAAGGGCAAAGTCAAGGGTCTGCGTGCCCGCGGCGGCTTCACTGTAGATATGGAGTGGAACGACGGCAAGGTAAGCTCGTGCTTGATACACTCTGCCGCAGGTGGCGAAACCACAGTGCAGGTCAACGGGCAGTCCAAACGTATCAAACTCAACCCGGGCGAAAGTATAACTATCTGATATGAAACAGGGCGGCCATCGGTTGTGGTCGCCCTGTTTCATTTATGTTTATCACAGATTTTTGGGAGCCTCGGGATATGCTATGCGCGTGTGGTAGATGGTGAGCAGACGCTTGATGAAAGCATCCTTTATAAGGCGCACATCGCGGAATTCGAGGGTTGAATTGTCGTGCAGTCCGTCGGTGATCTGCGTGTTGATAATCTTGTCGACCAGAGCTGTGATTGACTCGCGCGAATAGTCGCTGAGCGAGCGCGATGCGGCTTCAACTGCATCGGCCATCATGAGCAGCGAGGTCTCGCGGCTGCGCGGATTGGGTCCGGGATAGGTATACAGAGCCGGGTCGGGTTTCTGCCCCTCGGGCATGTTCTTGGCCGCCTTGAAGTAGAAATACTTTGCCATACCGGCACCATGGTGCTCGCTTATAAAGTCCTTGATAACCGAGGGCAGCCCGGCTTTGTCGGCCGCGCGCAGTCCGTCGGCCACATGGCTTATTACTATGCGGGCGCTCTGCTCGGGCGGCAGGGCGTCATGCGGATTCACCCCTCGCTGATTTTCGGTAAAGAATGCGGGATTATTCATTTTACCTATATCATGGTAGAGGGCGCCGGCGCGCACCAGCGACTCGTTGGCACCCATGGCGCGGGCGGCGTCGGAGGCCAGATTGCTCACGCTCATCGAGTGTTGGAATGTGCCGGGACAGCTGTCTGAGAGCTTGCGCAGCAATGGCTGGTTGGTATCTGACAGCTCTACAAGTGTGACGCTCGACACAAATCCGAATAAACGTTCTACGGCAAACATAAGTATGTATGCCATGGACACCAGCAGGGCATTGGCGCCAAGGAATGCCGGCATGCGCCAGGTCCAGCCGTTGAGCGAGCCGTTCATCAGCAGTTCAAGCGACAGATAGCCCAGCATGTAGGCCAGAGCCACCACAGCCGCCGTGCGCAACAATTGCGAGCGGCGCGACAGCTCGCGCAGGCTGTATACGGCCACCGCTATGGCGCACACCTGCAGATAGATAAACTCGAGCACAAAGCTCGTTATGGGTGCTATGAGTATGACGGAGGTTGTTGCCACAAACAGCGCGGTACGGCCATCGAAAAACACCAGCACCAGTATAGGCACTATGGCCATGGGCACTATATACACCCCACCGGGCAGGAACGTGTTCATCAGTATGGCAAATAGCACAAATATCGTTATAAGCGAATATATGAAGCACAAAGCTCTGAAATCGTGATAGATAGCCGGCACCAGCAAGGCGCAGTAGAGCATGAGCAGCGCCAGCAGTATGGCCACATACAAGAATTGGCCCAGAGCCGTGAGCAGATTTGACTGCGACTGACGGTTGAGATGCGCGGCGAGCAACTGTTCGTAGGTCTGAAGGTTGGTGAAGTCCTGCGGCGAGATTATGTCGCCCTTGTTGATGATGGCCTGCCCCTGCAGTATCACACCGCGGTCGGCCGTCAGAGTCTGGAACTCATTGTCGAAGTGGCGTTTGCTGTCTACCTCGCTGTACAGCACATTGGGCTGCAGCAGGCTGTGCAGGTTGGCGCTTATGAAATACCGGCGCAGGTCGGGGTCGGTGATGGCGCTGTCGAGGCGGTGATATATATCGCGCGGCGAGGTAAACACCGCTGTCGACTGCTCGCTGAGTATATTCTTCTCGAGCAGGCGCACACGCGGCAGTTTGCCCTCTCTTATCTGTCCCAGGACGCCCGATTCAACCACGCCCTGTTCGTAATACCGGCGCAGCATCTTGCCCAGTCGGGCGCTGTTGTGACCCTTGGGCAATTCCTTGATTATAGTGTCTATCACATTGGTATTTATGGTATAGATAGGCACGAACGACTCGGTGAGGGTATCGCGTATGGCCTGCACCGTGAGCGAGTCGGGATGAATCGGTATGTCAAACGGCGCTATCAGCTGGCTGTAGTTCCAGGGGCGGCCCTGCTCGTAGATATACTGACTGCTGCGCTGATGCGGATAAAACCACACTATGACCACAGCGGTGGCAAGCGCCAGAAGCACTCGCCGCAGCAATGAGTTGGTTGGTATATTAATCATCTGACAGTTCTTTCCAAAAGTTTGCAGCCGCATCCGGCCAAACTTTATACTTTGTACTTTATACTTAAATAAACTCTCCACTAACTACTGAATTCTCGTAGCCGACTTCACTCCGTTGATAGTGAGAGTCTTGTCGATAAGGTCGTTGACCGCCTCAACCGAGAACACCCTCACCCACAGGTCGCAGGTAAACACCTCTGCGCTGGCCTCTATGTCGAGTTTGCGTATGTCAATGGCCAGATGGGTAGTGATGAGCGTGGTAAGCTCCTGCAGTATGCCATGGCGGTCTATGCCCTCGATATGGATGCGGGCTTTGAACTTGGCGCCGGTGTTTTCCCAACGGGTGGCCACGATGCGCGGGCCGTAGCTGGCCTTGAGCACCTGTGCACGGGGACAGTCGAGGGTGTGTATCTCCACCGTACCGGCATCGGTGATGAATCCCAGCGAGTCGTCGCCGGGAATAGGCGAACAGCAGTCGGCGGTGACGAAATTGGCATTGCCACGGTCGTCGCAGCGCAATGTATATATTTCTTTTACGTTTACTTTGGGTACGGCAGCGGCAGCCTCGGCTTCGGGTGCAGGGCTGTCGGGCTTCTTCTTGCCTATGCGCAGTATGCGACCCAGCAGCGAGCTCTTGTCTGAGGCCTCGGCGGGCTTGCGCAGCGCCTTTACCAGGAATTCGCCCAGCATTATCTCCTCATTACCGAGCTGATAGCACAGGCTGTCGCGGTTGGCTATGTGGTATGTACCTAAAATCTTGGTGATTACGGCATTTGTATCGGGTATATTATGCTCGGCGAGCCACTCGCGCAGTATTTCGCGCCCCTTGGCGGTGAGCGGCTGGCGCAATTTGCGCAGGGCGGCGCGCAGGCGGGTGCGGGCATGGGCAGTTACCAGAAATTCGGCCCACTCGGCCTGTGGGGTCTGCGACTGCGAGGTGAGTATCTCCACCTGGTCGCCCGAACTGAGTATGGAGCTAAGCGGCACCAGCTTATGATTTACTTTACCGGCTATGCAATGCGTGCCCAGCTCAGTGTGCAGGGCAAATGCCGCATCGAGCACCGTAGCCCCGGCAGGCAGGGTGATAAGCTCGCCCTTGGGAGTGAACACCACTATCTCCGATGAGAACAGGTTGAGCTTGAGCGTATCCAGAAAGTCAATGGCCGACGGCTCGGGATTATCGAGAATATCCTTGATGGTGCGCAGCCACACATTCAGCTCGCTCTCCTCATCGCCCTCGCCTATCTTGTACTTCCAGTGGGCTGCAAAGCCCTTTTCGGCAATCTCGTCCATGCGGCGGCTGCGTATCTGCACCTCTATCCAGTTGCCGTCGGGGCCCATCACCGTCAGGTGCAGAGCCTGATAGCCGTTGGCCTTGGGGGTGGAGATCCAGTCGCGCGTACGCTCGGGATGCAGGCGGTAGAGGTCGGTGATTGCAGCATATATGTTCCAGCAGATGGCCTTCTCGCGCGAGGGGTCGTCGCAGTCAAACACTATACGCATCGCATACAGGTCATATACCTCCTCAAAGGGCACGTGCTTGGTTTCCATCTTGTTCCAGATCGAATACACCGACTTCAGCCTTGCCTTGGCCTCATACTTCAGGCCCATGGAGTTGAGCTTTTCCTTAATGGGCAGCGAGAAATCGGTATACACCTCCGAGCGGCGGGCCTCGCTCTCGGCTATCTTGCGCGAGATAGTCTCGTAGGTCTTGGGATGCTCATACTTGAAAGCCAGGTCTTCGAGCTCGGTCTTTATGGCAAACAGCCCCAGGCGGTGGGCCAGCGGTGCGTATATATACAGTGTCTCGCCGGCAATCTTATATTGCTTGTTGGGAGCCATAGAACCAAGGGTGCGCATATTGTGCAGGCGGTCGGCCATCTTAACGAGCACCACCCGTATATCCTCGCTCATGGTGAGCAGAAGCTTGCGGAAGTTCTCGGCCTGAGCCGAAGCCTTGTCGCCGAATATTCCGCCCGATATTTTGGTAAGGCCCTCTACCAACTGTGCTATCTTGGCACCGAAGTGCTGCTCTATATCGGCCACCGTGTAGTCGGTATCCTCCACCACATCATGCAGCAGCGCGGCACATATCGAGGTGGAGCCAAGGCCTATCTCCTGACTCGCAATCTTGGCTACGGCAATGGGATGCAGGATATAAGGCTCGCCCGACCGTCGACGCACACCACTGTGAGCCGCCTTCGCAAAACGGTAGGCACGCTCTATTATCTCTACTTTCTTGCGGTGGTTGCTGCGCATGTACCCGCTGAGCACATCGGCAAACTCGGCTTCTATCATCCTGTCCTCTTCTTCCGGACTAATATGGCGAACTTCTGTCATATAAACACATATTTTTGCAATCAAATACAAAAATAGTATTAAGAAATGAAACTACAAAGACATTCACGCTATTTTTAAGAAATGAAACTGATTTGAAACCGATTGAGCACCAATTCATACCCGGCAGCCGGGTTATGGCATCCGCAAGGAAGCCGACAATATAGGTGGCGCAATGCCAAAAAACATTGTAATCGGGAATATGACATCCGCCAAGGATGTCTGCAAACATCTTAACCGGGCATGCACGACCGTAGGGAGGGCATACCCGGAAGACATCTCGTCATGGTGAGGCATCCGGCAGGATGCGGTATAGGCATGGCGGCACATAGCTCATAAGCGCCGCATCCATCGCCCCTTGATGCCATGTTGTTATAACCTCAACATAATACCAACTGTTATTATTCTGAATAAACAAAAGTGAAAATCACATTATTGTGGGAGTAAGACAGATCGGGCTGCATCTTGCCATCTACTATCACGGTCTGTTTCATCTTGTCTTTTTTCTCGACTCTGATTATCTGAATTTCGTGTTTGCTTCCGTCAGGCATATTAAGGCACAAATCTGATTCGCCTTCATCGCCGCTCAATTCACCAAAGGTCAGCATTGCCTTTGAGCCATCCTTACAATAGCGCAATCCAAACATCCGCGGTGAGTATTCACGGCTCTTTTCTTCCCATACCGCGTCATATACCTCACCTTTGAATGTTACCGAGAAGTCACTCCCATACAGGCTGCCATTCTCGGCTATAAGATCCTTCCCGTCAGGACTTACTATCTCAAAGCCCAAGTATATGGGATAATAGTCTTTAATTACATCATCTCCACACGAGGACATCATACAAGCCAATGACATTAACACAACTGCCATCAAGGTCTTTACACTTGTTTTAATTCGCTCTTTCATAGTTGATTGTTATTATTAAGTATTAGCGGGTGCAGACCTAAAGTCTACACCCACTGTATCCTGCATCAACGCAGATTAATAGTTCTCGCTTTTTTCAAACTCATCTATCCACTTCTCTACCTCGTCCATGTCCATGATGGGATTTTCGAGGAAAGCTGTGCCTCCGTAGTATTCATTCAGATTGAGATATTGGCCGTACTTATCACGGTACTGTTTAACCCAATATCTGTAGCACTCGGCGTTGGATTCAAAGGCCATTACATTTTCTCCGTCAAACCTCACAGGTTCAACGATTTTGAAGTCGTACGTGTATTTCCAATAAGCACATAGTTCTAATTTGAAATCAGTCGTACCATGATATACCTCACCTATTTTATGCATCTTCAACGACTTGTCGGTGAATTCTTCAACTTTGAACGTATAGCGGCCAATTTGCATTGTTTGTTCACTTTCGTTATAAGTGAATTTCTTACGCACATAGAACTCTTTATCACCACCTGTTTTTGAGAACTTGCAATATGCAAGCCAAACGAGATAAGCTCTTGCCGGCCCTTGTGCCGGTGTGCTTGTTGTTACCGGTTCCCACAGACAACCGTCCTGAAAGCAGAACGTTGTACTGATATCCGGCCATCTGCTTCCATAGAGTTCAGTGTAGTCAAACTCTACAAATTGCGAGCCTTCCACGGTGTCTCGTTCATAGACATGAAAGTCAGTCATACCGTATGTAGATACAGATCCGTCGCGAGAGAGCGTTTTTATCAGATCTACATCTATGCGTCCTGATTCATCAGGCGCATCACTGCAGCCTACCATTAAGGCAGCTACAACTGATAGTAAGAATAGTTTTAGTTTCATGGTTATTGATTTATTGTTCCTTATTTTTGGCAAAATCGTTAAGTTGACATCATTTCTATGTGAACTAAGATTTGTATACCTGTGAGTGGGTGTAAACCTAAAGTCTACACCCACTACAGTCTGTATTAATGCAGATTAGTTCTCGCTTTTTTCAAACTCGTCTATCCACTTCTCTACCTCGTCCATGTCCATGATGGGATTTTCGAGGAAAGCTGTGCCTCCGTAGTATTCATTCAGATTGAGATATTGGCCGTACTTATCACGGTACTGTTTAACCCAATATCTGTAGCATTCGGCGTTGGAGTCAAAGGCCATTACATCCTCTCCGTCAAACCTCACAGGTTCAGCGATTTTGTATTCATAAACATCCTTCCTATATTCCAGGACTACATACTCGTTTGTAGAGTAATCGGTATTAAACAGATCTTTCCAATATCCATGTCTGTATTCTAAATTAAATTTCAATGTGTGACCATTGAATTCTTCAACATTATAGGGGCGGGAGTTGCCTATACGCATGGTCTTTTCGCGTTCGTCATAAACGAACTTGTTCTTTACGTAGAACTTCTTTTGGTCGTCGATTTTCGAGAACTTGCAATAAGCCGACCATACCATATAAGGCCTTGCAGGTTCACCTGTGGTAAGTTTTTTTCTTACAGGCTCCCACAAACATCCGTCCTGGAAGCACAGAACTGAACTTGGGCCACCACTTCCTCCGATTAACTCCGAATCATCCCAAACCTTCCATTCAGAACCGGCCACAGTGTCTTTTACATAGGATTGATCCCAAGTCATAACGTATGTTGACACAGAACCATCGCGCGAGAGCGTTTTTATGAGATCGTCGTCTATCTTCACGGCATTCTCAGGTTCGTCGCTGCAGCCTACCATTAAGGCCGCCACAAGCGGTAGCAAGAAATACTTTAGTTTCATGATTATATTTTTTGGTTTATAGTTTTTTGTTTTGGGTATATGGATAAGTTGACCTTAGCAGTATTAGTGGATATAGCCAATTTTCGGTTAGTGGATAATGAAACAAGTTGTATTCGCAATCACTGAACTTGGCTTGTAATCTTGATTTCGCAAATATATGTAAATTTATTTTATTTTGCAATAATAATCTACAAATAATTTTAAAAAAAATTACAAACTTTTCAGTTTTTCAGTTTATGCCCCAGAAGCTTGTCTCTGAACGCGAGCGTACTTTGTTGAGGTCGCCAAGCAGCTTCATAAGATCCTGCTGCGCTTCTTCAAGCGTGATTTTGGTTGTTGTTTTCTCCGGAGCTGTTTCTTGTGGCATTTCGAGGTCTTCGTTGGCGCAAGACCATACCACTGCCGCTACAAGAAACATCCAGAACAATTTGAACAAGTTTCTCATGTCTTTAGATTTTTTTGGTTTATAATGTTTATATATCGCCTTGGTAGCTATGGCCATACTCGGTGGTTAGAAGGAGGTGGGCTGCGGGGTGTTCTCCGATAAAGATTTCGGCCGAGGTGGAGGTGTCAAACATATATGTAGCCACATCATCATCGGTGGTCACGGTGAGTTCGCACATCCCCTCGGGATTGCGGAAGCTGATGTACAGACTGCCGTCACAATACATACAGTCGATAAACTGAGATGAGGGCTTCTGCGGCCGTACGACCTCTTTTTTGGGTACAATAACCACAGGTTTCGGCTTGCCGCCACCGTTGTTAGCCGGTGCGTCAGCCATAATACCAAAAGGCACACTCAGCATTAAGAAAACGAGTAAAATGAATTTTTTTATCATAATGGATAATTATTGATTTTACTCGCAAAATTAAGCCTTGAAAATTGAATATCCAAGCAAAAATGCAATTATTTTTAGTCTACATCCGTTTTACAATACACTGATATTCAAAGTGTTACACACTGTAGAATTGTTTAAAAATTCTACACTTTATAAATGCTTGATTTTCAGGCGCCTTTTAAAACCCGTAAGGGGCTTTGTAGAAATAAAAAAACAGGGGGATTATTCCAAATTCATTATTTTTGAAATGAACATGTCCTTGTCGGGAGCATCGCTTTTGCGTATGCGTTCTACTATACGCGCACGCTTGGTATAGAAATTTTTAAGACTGATATTCATCAGTATCGAGGTGGCCTTTGACGAAAGTCCTACCAAGAGCAATGAAACAAAGTGTATATCGCCATCTTTGAGGAACGGGCATTGTACCGCCAACTTCTCAATCATAGCCTTATCTGCAGGAGTCAACAGCCGTTTTATCTCTTCCATGCTGTATCGGCTGCGCAAATTGGCTATTTCATTTTCAATTTTTTTCCCGGTTATAGCTGTTGACTTGTCGTTATTTTGGTTCTCAAAATACTGATTGCAAAGTTTGTCAAGCAGTTCAAGGCGATCAATAAGCAAATCGTCAATAAAAGATGAATATTCCTGTTGAGCTTTCTTATGGTTCTCAATTTCTGATTTTAGAGTGGATATATCTTTGATTTTTAAATCAAGTTCGTTATTCTTAATCCTTATTCTCTGTCTGTAAATGACAAACATCGCAACAAGCAACAAAACGAGTACGGAAGAGAGTATAATTATAAAAATTCTGAGTGTATTGGAAAAACGCGCTTCTTTTTCGGATAACTCGTTAAAATAATCTCGTTGAACCGATATCACAGACTGGCTTAATGTTGTACCGGTTTCATCATAAATAGTATATATTAATGAATCGTTATATACGATGGCCTCGTTAAGTAAATTTTGTGTCTGGTAATAGTCCTTATAGGCAAGATTTATCAGTATATAATCTGAAATTTTCACAGCTAAGGCCCGAGCTGAATCCAAATCAAGCTTGGCATTGGTATAATCACCTAAATTAGACTCTATGCGGGCACGATAAGCATAGTCCACGGCAGTCCAAAGTCTGCGGTCTGAAATGCTGTCAAGTACAGTGCTTATTTTGCGGGCTTCTTCAAATCTGTTTGTTTTAACGTAAAAAGCCATTAAGGGATCATAACAATAGCTCAACAAACCCGTATCTACAGGATCTTCACTCTTTGCTATTTGGGCTATACTGTCAAGCAAATGAAATGCCCGGTCGTAATCTCTGAATTGGCCGTAGCTGGTAGCTAAGTCGCAAATGGCATAGCGGTGGTTGGGAATCTTGCCTGCCTTAAGGTAGTATTCTACAGCCTCTTTACGTATTTCCGTATCGTCGTAATGCGTTGCCATAAATATATCGGCAAGCATTTCGGCGCTTTTGGCGCGCCAGTAGTCGTCGCCAAGCTTTATGGCCAGCTCGCGGGCGTGCATGGCCGGGACTATTGCCGATGCGTAGAAGCCACGGTAGTAGCGCACGTTGCCCATATAGAACAGAGCCTTCATCTCGGCGCTGTCGCTACGACCCTTGTAGTAGTCTACGGCTATTCTGGCAGTGAATCGTCGGTGGGTATAATTTTGTTTTTGAATGATGCCTGCGCGGCAAGCACGGCGTAGCGGGCCTTGTGTTCGGTGGAAGTCAGGCTGTCGGGGTTTATGGAATCGAGTATGGCGAGGGCCGAGTCGGGACGCGAGTCCATGACTCTCTGTGCCCGCTCCAAGCGCGAGAGCGTAAGGGTGTCGGTGCAGGCTGCGAGCAGCAACACTACGATGGCTATAAGTACTGTAAGAGTGTGTTTCATCAGCGGTGAGGAGATAAAAGGGTATTGCTGAGTCAGACCCCGGGGCTCTTGCGGAATATGCGCGTGGCCACTATGCCCCACTCGCGGAAGGTGAGTATGGCGGGGGTGATGACGGGGATGAAGCGCAGCTTGCGGTGGGGCACGAACACGCGCAGGGCTCCCTGATGGCAGCGTATGTCGAGCTCGGAGGGAAATTCGGTGGGCTCGCCGTCGATATGTGTTATGGTGGGTTGCTTGCGGCGCACGGTGAGGCGGCGGGTGCGGAAAGTGCGTATCTTGCCGTGATTGCCTATTGAGCCGGTGAGCATCTCCACGCCGCTCCACACGTTCTCTATGATGTTGCCGTCGTGCACTATGGTAACGTCAAGCAGGCCGTCGCGTATGGACGCGGCCGGGGCTATGAAAGCGTTGTTGCCATACTGCGAGGCGTTGCATACCGACACCAGAAAGGCGCGGTCGGTGATCACGCGGTCGCCGGCCACTATCTCGTAGGTATTGGGATGATACTTTATAAACTCGTCTATGGCACTGCTTATGTAGGAGTTGAGCCCGCGGCGGTGCTTCATGGAGAAGCGATGGCTCACGGCGGCGTCGAATCCCATGCCGAAGGTGCAGAAGAACGGCTGGCCGTTGACGGTACCGTAGTCGCAATTGACTATATGGTTCTCGGCAATCACGTCGAGCGAGCGCTCCACATCTACGGGTATGCCTATGTGGCGGGCCAGGCCGTTGCCCGAGCCGGCGGGCAGTATGCCCAGGGCTGTGGGGGTGTGGATAAGGCCGGCGGCCACCTCGTTCACGGTGCCGTCGCCACCGCATGCCAGCACACCGTAGGCTCCGGCGGCTGCGGCCTCGCGGGCTATACGGGTGGCATCGCCCGGGCCGGTGGTGTACACCACATCCACTTCATAGCCCAGCCGCCCGAGGTGGAGAGGCAGCCAGCGGTCGAGCCCTTTCTTGGACAGCGTACCGGATTTTGGATTTATAATGAGTGTGAGACGGCGCGTTTCCATTTGTCGTGTTTTCGGAGTGCAAAATTACTAAATATTTTTTATTTTGCAAAAACGCGGATTTTTTCGTAACTTTGCGTAAATACACTCACTCACAGCAATGAACGAAGAACTCGATTTTGAGCCGGATGACATCTCCGCTCCTGCCGATTTGATATACACCGAAGACGAAATCCGCACCCTCGACTGGAAAGAGCATATACGCCGCCGCCCGGGCATGTACATAGGCAAGCTGGGCAACGGCGAGGATAATGACGACGGTATATACGTGCTGCTCAAGGAGGTGCTCGACAATGCCGTGGACGAATACATGATGGGATTCGGTCGCCAGATAACCGTTGACATCATCGGCGCCCGCGAGGTGGCCGTGCGCGACTACGGCCGCGGTGTGCCTCTGGGCAAGCTGATCGACGTGGCCTCGAAAATGAATACCGGCGGCAAGTACGACTCAAAGGCTTTCAAGAAGAGCGTGGGTCTGAACGGCGTGGGTATCAAGGCCGTGAATGCTCTGTCGACCGAGTTTGAAATACGCTCGGTGCGCGACGGCATGGGCAAGACCGCACGATTTGCAATGGGCGAGCTGATTGAGGAAACCGACATTATGCCCACCGACGAGCCCAACGGCACCTTTGTGCGCTTTGTGCCCGACGACTCAATATTCCGCAACTACGCCTTCCGCGACGACCACGTGGAAACCCTGATTAAGAATTACACGTTCCTCAACACGGGTCTGGCCATAGTGTTCAACGGCAAGAAGTTCATATCGCGCCACGGCCTGCTCGACCTGCTCTCGCAGGTGATGTCGCACGACCCGCTCTACCCCATCATCCACCTCAAGGGCGACGACATAGAGGTGGCCATAACCCACGCCAACCAGTATGGCGAGGAGTACTACTCGTTTGTCAACGGCCAGCACACCACTCAGGGCGGCACTCACCTCACCGCCTTCAAGGAGTCGGTGTCGCGCACCCTCAAGGACTACTTCGGCCGTAACTTCGAGTATTCCGACATACGCAACGGCATGGTGGCCGCTGTGGCCATCAAGGTCGAAGAGCCGGTATTTGAGTCGCAGACCAAGACCCGCCTGGGTTCGCGCGACGTGGGTCCCGACGGCCCCACGGTAGCCAAATTCATAGGCGATTTCATCAAGAAAGAGCTCGACGACTATCTGCACCGCAACCTGGAGGTGGCCGAGGTGATTCTGAAAAAGGTGCAGGAAAGCGAACGCGACCGCAAGGCTATGGCCGGTATAACCAAAATAGCCCGCGAAAAGGCAAAAAAAGTGAGCCTGCACAACCGCAAACTCATCGACTGCAACATACACCTCAACGACTCGCGCGGCGTGGAGGAGAAGAAGCTGGCTTCGTCAATCTTCCTCACCGAGGGCGACTCGGCCGGCGGCTCGATAACCAAGGTGCGCGACGCCGACACCCAGGCCGTGTTTATGCTGCGAGGCAAGCCACTCAACACCTACGGCGCCACCCAGCGTGTGCTGTATGAGAACGAGGAATTCAACCTGCTGCAGGCCGCGCTCAACCTTGAGGACGGCATCGACGGCCTCAGGTACAACAACGTGATAATAGCCACCGATGCCGACGTCGACGGTATGCACATACGCTTGCTGCTCATAACCTTCTTCCTGCAATATTTCCCCGACCTTATCAAGAAGGGCCATGTGTATGTGTTGCAGACTCCGCTGTTCCGTGTGCGCAACAAGCTCACATCCAAGCGAGTGAAAAGCAAGAAAAACGGGCCCGACGACGACACCATATACTGCTACAGCGACGAGGAACGCATAGCCGCCATTAACAAGATGGGCGCAAATGCCGAAATCACCCGATTCAAAGGTCTGGGCGAAATATCGCCCGACGAGTTCCGCGGATTCATAGGTCCCGACATACGCCTTGACCGCGTGACACTGCGCAAGGAGGACGGTGTGGACGAGCTGCTCGAATTCTATATGGGCAAGAATACGCCCGAACGTCAGAACTTTATCATTGACAATCTTGTAATAGAAGATGACTCACAGATTTCCTGACCCCAACCGGGTAGCGCTGTATGCCGGCACGTTCGACCCCTTCACCATAGGGCATGCCTCGGTGGTGGAGCGCGCCCTGCCCCTGTTTGACACCATCATCATAGCCTTGGGCGTGAATCCGCACAAAGTGCCCTGGCAGCCGGTGGAGCAGCGTGTGGCCGATATAGAGGCCGTGTATGCCTCGCTGCCGCCGGGGCGTGTACGGGTGATCACCTACAGCGATGTGCTCACCGTAGACCTGGCCCGGCAACTGGGTGCGGGATGGCTGCTGCGCGGTGTGCGCTCGGCCAAGGACTTTGAGTATGAGCGCGACCTGGCCGATATCAACCGCCGTCTGGCCGGATTGGAGACTCTGTTGCTGTACTCGCTGCCTGAAATGGCTGCAATATCGTCGTCGATGGTGCGCGAACTGCACAGCTACGGCCACGACATATCGGCTTTCCTGCCCCGAAAATTTACTGAATAACCAATGACTACATATTCATAATTCATAAGATGAAGAAATTAATCTATGTGATCCTGCTCGCGGTCGGCATACTTGTCGGCGCGGTCTCAACCATGGCGCTTCGCTCGCCGGCTACCGAACAAATGCCGCCCAACCAGAAGCTGGCCATCGCCACTCAAATTATCGAAAACTACTATGTAGAGGACGTCAACAGCGATACGATGATTCAAGAAGCCATCATCGCAATGCTCAAGACCCTCGACCCCCACTCGGCCTACTCTACACCGGCCGAAACTCAGGAACTCAACCAGCCGCTCGAAGGCAAATTCAGCGGCATTGGCATACAGTTCAACATGCTCGAAGACACCGTGTATGTCATTCAGACCACTCCCGGCGGCCCTTCTGAGAAGATGGGCATACGCCCCGGCGACCGCATAATCTCGGCCAACGACACCGTGATTGCCGGCAAAAAGATGATAAATTCCGACATCATCAAGGTGCTGCGCGGCCCCAAAGGCTCGGTGGTAAACGTAAAGGTGAAACGCGCCGATGAGCCCGAGCTGATTACTTTCCGCCTTGTGCGCGACGACATACCCATGTACAGCGTCGACGCCGCGTATATGGTAGACGACTCCACGGCCTATATCTCAGTGACACGCTTTGCCGAGTCTACAGCCGCCGAGGTGCGCCAGGCAGCCGACTCGCTCGCCCGCCACGGCATGCGCAACCTTGTGCTCGACCTGTCGAGCAACGGCGGCGGATACCTCGGCTCGGCCTACGAACTGGCATCGGAGTTCCTGCAGAAAGGCGACCCCGTGGTGTTTACCAAGGGTCTGCACACACGCCCCACATACTTCAACGTGGAGCGTACCGGCTCTATCCCCGTTGACCGCCTTGTAGTGATGGTCGACCAATACTCGGCCTCGGCTGCCGAAATCCTGTCGGGTGCCATTCAGGAGAACGACCGCGGACTCATCGTGGGCCGCCGCACCTTCGGCAAAGGCCTGGTACAACGTCCGTTCCCCTTCCCCGACGGCTCTATGATACGCCTTACAGTGTCGCGCTACTATACCCCCTCGGGCCGCTGCATACAGAAACCCTACGCCAAGGGCAAAGGCGAAGAATACCTGCTCGACATGCTCAACCGCTACAATTCGGGTGAGCTGTGGCACGAGGATTCAATCCACCTCGACAAGTCGCAGGCATACTACACCCTCAAGAACAAGCGCACCGTGTATGGTGGCGGCGGCATAATGCCCGACCTCTTCGTGCCGGTTGACACCTCGCGCTACACCCCCTACTACCGCGACCTGGTGGCCAAGGGTGCTATAATGAAGTATGTGGTGAACTACATCGAGAACAACCGCGAATCGCTGCTCAAGAAGTACCCCACCGAAGAAGCGTTTGCCAAGAATTTCGTACCCGGCCAGGCCAACATCGACGGCATCATCGAACAGGGCACCGCAGCCGGCGTACCATTCAATCAGGAGCAATGGAATACCTCAAAGGACATACTGCTGGCCATATTCAAGGGCCTTATGACACGCGACCTCTACGAGAACGGCATATATGTACGCTCAACCAACCCGCTGAGCAACGACTTCAACGAAGCCGTAAGACTCATCAACGATCCCAAGCGATACTACCGCCTGCTCGAAGGAGTAAAAAAGTAAAGACACTTTGAATTTATCAAAACCACCTAAGGGGGTGGATGCCGCGGTTGGCATCCGCCCCTTTCTGTTTGGCATTTTAAGGCCACTCTAAGCGCGAAACACAGCCAAGAGTATAAAGTACCAAGCCACACACCAAAGCGCAGCCCACAAAACCCCGCAACCCATAATTCCCAATCACTGCAAACCCCAGGTTTACTTCCCAAAATTCCCACACCTCCCAATCCTCCCACACCTCCCAAAATCTCCCACAAAAAAAGCCAACCCCGCAATGGAATTGGCTTTTGATATTGATGAATGGCGGTTGATTACCAGCCGGGGTTCTGTTCGAGTTTGGGGTTCTTCTGGATTTCGCTCTGAGGCAGGGGATAGAGATACATCTTGTCGTCCCAGAGGCGGTTGTTGATGACCTTAACTTCGTAGTGGAGCTTGCCATCGGCATCCTTGGTGATTTCCATACCCTTGATCTGCTTGAAGTACTTGTCGGCTTCTTTCCAACGACGTACATCCCAGAAACGGTGGCCTTCGAAAGCGAGTTCGACCATACGTTCCTTCTGGTAGCGTTCCCAGCTGATGGGGTTCTTGGCTTCGTCGAATACACCAACTTTAGCACGGCTGCGGATCATGTTCACAGCTTCGAGAGCGCTCATATTACCACCGTTGGGCACAGCTGTCCATGAACCGGTGAGCTGGTAAGCGATTTCGGCGTAGTTGAGGTAAACTTCACCCATACGGAAGGTAACCCAAGCGTGCTTTGATTCCTTCACACGACCGCTGGTGGCCAGTGAGATGGCTCCGTTGCAGAGCTTGCGCAGGTAGTAGCCGGTAGTGGTGGCACCCGAGATGGGCTGACCGTTGGCACCGCCTACGAAGGTTTCGAGGATGTTAGCCTTGTCATATTCAGGCCAGTTGGCACCGTTGCAAGCAACAGTAACTTCCAAACGGGGGTCACGGTTCTTGTAAGGATTCTGAGGATCGTAGCCCGATGCAGGATCATCAATTGACAGACCGTTCTTCATGTCGTATGCGTCCACGAGGTTCTGGGTGGGGCAGTTACCACCGGTACCGCCTTCGAAACCTACAGGATAGTTGTAGACTTCAACAAGGTTGTCGCCTGTGGCGTTCTTGTAGTAACGACGTGTGAAGAGCATTTCGCGTACGATGGTCGACTTGGAGAAGTTTTCGCTTGACCAGAGGTCTTCGTACTTGGTGTGAAGTCTCTTCTTGCGGGCATCGGCAGCATCAAGCAGTTCCTGTGTGTACTTCAGAGCGTCCTGATAACGGGTCTTGTCGCCTGAGGGGTTAAACAGGGGGCTTGCATAGTAGAGAGCTGCACGTGAGCGCAGAGCCAGAACGGCGAGGTTGTCGGCACGGCCGGTTTCAGCTTCACCGATGGTGTAGTCACCGAGGTCTGAATAGTTCTGGATGATTGAGTCCTTGATGGCTGTACATTCGTCGATGATGAATTCAAACACTTCATCCGAGGTGTTGCGGGTGAGCTGGTTGGTTTCATCAGCTGAGAGCAGCTCTGTAACCAGGGGCACACCGCCATACTGCTTCACGAGGTTGAAGTAGTAGTATGCACGCAGGAAACGAACTTCGAAGGGATAGTTCTTGTAGCGGTGCATCTGAGCCTGATAGTCGGCGTTGAGCTTGAGTTCGTCGAATTCGAGGCCCTGGAATTCGTGCAGGAAGTTGTTTGCTGTACGGATAGCGGTGTACATCGAGTTCCACTCGCTGTTCTTTGCGTTAGAAGGACCCCAGGCACCGTTGTAGAAGTCGTCGATGCCGTTACCGAGCTTGCTGTACTGCGATTCGTCGGAAGCAGAGCCGCGGAATGCGCCGCTGCTGTAGTTACCGAAGTCGTAGTCTACAGCGTTGTAGAGGTCGGTCATGAAGCCGCCTACGTTACCGAAGTTAAGACCGATGTAGTCTTTATCGTAGATGGCATATTCATTGTAGTCCATTTTATCCTCGCATGAGGTAAGAGCCATGGCTCCTAACAGCAGGGGGAGAAAAAGTCTTGAGGTTTTCATATTTCTGAAAGAGGTTTAAGGTTAGAAAGTGACGCTCAGACCAACAGCGAAGCTCTTGTTGAGGCGGCTGATGCCGTATGCTTCGGGGTCGTTTTCAGGTACATCGCTACCTGCGCAGAAGAGGTCGATGGCGCGCACATAAACCTTGGCGGCGTTAACCACCTTGAGAGTGCTGTTGAGCCAAGGCTTGGGAAGGTTATAGTAAACTTCGAGGTTGCGGAGCTTAAGGAACGAGCGGTCGCGGAGCCACAGGGTTGAGGCCTGGTAGTTGTTGGCGTTGCTCTGTGAGCTGAGTGCGGGGAAGAGTGCATCCTGGTTTTCGGGAGTCCAACGGTTGTCGTAGGCATACTGCGAGATGTTGGTGTTGTTGATCAGAGGCCAGTACATGCTGGTGGTGTTCAGGTAAGCTGTGTAGCGGCCTGTGCCCTGGAAGAATGCATACACACCGAAGCCCTTGTATTCTGCACCCAGACGGAAGTTGTAGTACAGGTTGGGGCAAGTGCTGCTGTGGCCGATGGCAGTTTTATCGTTGTTGTCGATAACACCGTCACCGTTGATGTCGCGGTACTTGATATCACCAACGCGTACGGTAGAGAAGTTCTGCTTGGGGCTGTTGGCGATGTCGGCTTCAGAGGTGAAGAAACCGATGGCTTCAAGACCGTAGAGCTGGCCTACCGAGTGGCCGGTCTGCACGAGGTTGGAATACAGGCGGGGTTCTTCGTCCATTTCAACGATTTCGTTGATGTTGTAGCTTACGTTACCGCCAACGTTGAATGTGAAGTCGCCGAAGCTCTTGGTGTAGTCAGCGCTGAACTCGAAGCCCTTGCTGTCTACGATACCGTCGTTTTCGTAAGGAGCATCCATACCGAGAACGGCTGAGTACTTACCGCCGGTTTCAACCCAGATACCGCTGCGACGTTCTTTCCAGAGGTCGAGGCTCAGGTCGAGGCCTGCGATGGGCGAAGCGTCGATACCTACGTTGTACTTGTAAGCATACTCGTGGCCGAGGTGCTGGGTAGCCATACGGCCAAGTGAAGTACGGCCGAAGTCAGAGCTCCATGAGGGATGGAAGGGATATGTACCGCCGGCGGTGGTGTACTGCTGTGCGTAGTATGTCCAGTTGCCGTCGGGCAGGAAGTCGGCGTTGATCTTGCCGAAGGTGGCACGGAGTTTGAGGTAGCTTGCGGGATTGCTCCAGAAGCTTTCGTTAGAGATAACCCAACCGAGACCTACTGTGGGCGAGAACGACCACTTTGAACCGGGAGCAAGACGGTTGGTGCCGCTTTCAACCAGAGTAAGGTCGAGCAGATAGCGCTGCTTGTAGTTGAGGTGGCTCCACCATGTGATATCCTGACGATAGATGGTGTTGTTGGAACCTTCGGGATCTACATATTCGTAGTCCCACTTGAGCTGGCTGTAAACTCCGAAGTCGCCGAAAGTGCGGTCGTAGTTGAAGCCGCCGTCAAAGTGGAATCGACGGTTGTAGGTGTTGGTCTTTGCATCTGAACCGAGCTCAGAGTCGGCACCTTCGATAGCAGAGGTGAAGGTGGGCTCAGCCTGGCCTTCGGGCCAAGAGGGAGTAACGGTGTTGTAGATGAAAGTCTTTGAGTGGTTTTCGTAGATGTTTGCGATGTTATCGTAAGCTACGCGGATGTTGGCGCTCAAGCCCTTGGTGATGGCAGAGAGATCCTGACGGATGGTAAGGTCGCTCTGGAGCAGACGCTGGTGGTTCTTGTAGTAACCTGCGCCTTCAGCTTCGGCCACGGGGTTTGAAGTACCCTTCCAGGTGTTGCTCGAACCCCACTTGCCGTCGGCGGCCTTGATGGGGAATGCAGCGGCGGGAACGTTGTAAACCATTGACCAGAGGTCGGCCTGCTCACCGGGCTGGCGGGTTTCGGCGATGGCACCGAGTACATTTACTGAAACCAGTGTGGTGGGGGTAAGGTCGATGTCGAGGTTCATGCGCATGTTACCGCGTGAGAACTTGTCCTGGGTTGAGTAACCTTCGTTCTGATTGGGACGCTTGATGAAGCCGTTGTCAGTGAGAAGGTCGAGCATTGCATAGTAGCGGAACTTATCTGTACCGCCGCGGAACTGCACGTTGTACTTGTTGGCAGCGCCGTGGTTGTTAAATGTCTCGTCGAGCCAGTTAACGTTGGGATAGAGATAAGGATAGTTGCCGGTACGGAAGGCATTGAGCTCGTTGGCGTTGTACATGGCGCTCAGGCCGTCGTTTGCACGGGCCTCGTTCATAGCGCTTGCGTATGTGTAGGCGTCAACCATCTTGGGGCGGTGAGCCACCGAGTTGAACACGTGGTCGTAGGTGAAGGTGATTTCCTTTGAGTTGTAAGAACCACGCTTGGTAGTAACAACCACAACGCCGTTGATACCCTTGTAGCCATAGAGAGCTGTGGCCACGGCATCCTTGAGAATAGAAACTGATTCTACTTCTTCGGGTGAGATGAGGTTGATGTCGCGTTCAACGCCGTCAACGATAAACAGGGGAGTGGTGTTTCCGTTGAGAGTCTGGAGACCGCGGATATAGAATGTAGGATTCTGAGCGGCGTAAGAACCTGCGCCCTGCAGAGAGATAAGTCCGCTGCCTTCGCCAAGGATGCTGTTGCCGATGTTCTTGGCACTGCGGCGGTTGAGATGATCGGTTGTGATTACCGAAACAGCTCCTGTTGACTCTTCGCGTGTGAATGTACGGTCGCCGCCTATGTCAACGGGCTGGTCTTTGGAAAGCCCGGTGATGGCGCCCACAGCAATCGAGTCGGCGGGTGTCGCGGCAGATACGCTCAATGCTGCTACCAGCGACAACATGCTTATATATCTTTTATTCATGATTTATTCTTTTGAAATGTGATAACTACTGGACTAATTACCATCCGGGGTTCTGTTCGAGGCCATAACCCTTGTTAACCTCGGTGAGGGGGAAGGGCTGGAAATACCACTTGGGATCGAAACCGTCGGTCCACCATACGCGGGCACCGGTGATGATTTCGGTACGCTTGTATGAGAAGTGTGAGGGTTCGTGGAAGTCGGGATCGCTTTCGGGCAATGTGTTCTGGCCGTTCCACCAAGCGCGGTCATATTCTTCCCATTCGCCTGCATCGTTCTTGTGCATGCGGTGGATTTCGATACCGTGGAGTTTCTTTTCGAACTGGTCGGCGCGCTTGTAGCGGATAAGGTCGAAGTAGCGAACCATATCGAGAGCGCCTTCACAAGCACGTTCGCGAAGGATTTCTTCGAGGAGTGCCTTGTCGTCGTTAAGCAGGTTCTTGTCGGGGTTGCATTCTACCAGACCACCGAGACCTACGCGGGCACGAACTGCGTCAACATACTTTACAGCTTCGGCGTTTGAACCGCCCGACATCAGGATAGCTTCAGCGTAGTTGAGATACATACGGCTGAGGGTGAGGTAGTTCCACATAGGCTTCTGGCGACGGAAACATTCACCGATCTGATATTTGAGGTTGAAGTAACCTGTAGCGTATACATTGGTACGGGTAGCGGGGTCGTCACCGGCGTTGGTACCCTTTACCCAGCATTCCCAGGGGTTACCGCTGGCTGTACCATCGTCCCAGTTAACTGCGATTTCAGCACCGTTAACAGCAGCTGTTTCGTACAGACGGGGGTCGCGGGTATAGCGACGGTTCTGGAGCAGACGCTGACCGGCTACGACATCACCGTGGATAAACATGTGGTCGAGAGACTTGTCGGCATCGTCGGGCAGAGCGGCTGATTCTTCCCAGTTGAAGGGAGTACCGTCGGCCCAGGGGAACATTTCGATGTATTCCTGAGTGGGTGAGTAAGCAAGACGGATGTTACCGGCACCGTTGGCCCAACCGATGTTGTACCAAGCATAGTCGTTACCGTTGGCCGAGCCACCGCAACGTACTGTGTGGATCTGTTCGGGGCTGCCCATGCGGGTGTAGGCGTAGCGGTAGGCGAAACGATAGTCGGCCTGTGTGTCGCCTTCGGGCTGCTGCAGGTGATAGATACCCTTTGAGTTAAGAGCGTTGAAGAACTGTTCGCAAGCCTGACGGAATGCTACCCAACGACCCTGGTCTTCACCACCGAGCCATGTGTACTCGGGATGTTCTACAGTGTACTTGCCCTGATAGTAAGGCTGAGCTGAGTTGAGCAGGGGAGATGCTGCAAACTGCAGAACCTCGCACTTGAGAGCCATAGCGCCGGCGAGAGTCCAGCGACCGGTTTCTGATTCGCCGATAGCACCGCTGTAACCCCAGTCGAGGTGGTTACCGTTGATAACTTCGTCGAGCATACCTACGATGTGGTCGATGGTTTCCTGTGCTGTACCGCGACCCTGGTATGAAGATTCAGAACCGGTGAAGGTCTGGGTGATGATGGGCAGACCGCCGTAGAAACGGAAGAGGTTGAAGTAAGCGGCGGCCATAAGGCAGCGTGCTTCGTCCTTCATGTGTTCTTTTTCGGCCTGGTCCATATCGGGTACTTCGTCGATACGCTGGATGAGCATAAGGCTGGCGCGTACGGTTTCCCAAATGTTCATGGCATTGTAGGGGAACACTGTACCCTGGTCGTTGGAGTCGGTGTTTGAGGTGAGCGAACCGATATAGTAAGCGCTCCAGATCAGCGAACCGTTCCAAGGCAGGTGGTGAGTATCGGCGAGTGCATCGGGCATACCTTTGAACCAGTTGATCCACTGGGGCTTGAGGTTAGAACCCTTTACAGGCATATTGTGGTACTGTCGGGCGTAGTTGGCTGCGAGGAAGCGGCGTGTGTATTCAGCGTTGTGGAATACGGTATCGGCAGTAACGGTACCGCCGGGCGCCTTTTCGAGGAAGCTGTCGCCGAACTTTATTTCATCGGTGCAAGAGCCGAAGCTTACAGCTGCTGCTACGAGCAGACCGGCTACAGACAAATGCTTTATATTGAATTTCATTATCGTTGTATTAGAAATTAAGTTTCAGACTGAGAGTGTAAGTACGCTGCAGAGGATAGGTCGGAGTCGAGCTGGCTCTGGTTTCGGGGTCACCCCAGAGGTAGGGAGTGAAGGTGAGGAGGTTATAGCCGCTGAGCGATGCCTGTACATTGCGCAGACCAATCTTCTTGAGGTAGGGGGCATCCCAAGTGTAGGTGAGTGATACAGTCTTGAGACGGAGATACTTGGCGTCCTTTTCGTAGAGCTGTGAATCCTGATAGTTGTTGGCTTCACCTGCGGTCTTTGAAAGACGGGGGAATTCGTAGTCCTGACCGGGATTTTCGGGGTTCCAGGTGTGTTCTACGTTGTAGGTGAGAAGACCACCGTATTCAGATTCGCGAGAGTAGAAGGGCTGACGGAAGATATCAGAGATTACACGAGATACATCCCATGCGCCGGTCCACTGCATTGAGAATTCCCATTTCTTGAAGCCTACGCCGAAGTTAAGACCTGCCAGGTAAGCGGGGTCGTCGGTGTAGCCGAGAGCGCGGGTCTTATCGTTGGGGTCGATGATACCGTTGCCGTCGAGGTCGACGTAAACTGCGTCACCATCCTTAAGATCGATAAGCTGCTTGGGGAAGGGCTGGCCGAAAGTCTTTTCGTAGAGAGCGGGAGTTTCTGAATCGTAGAAACGGAAGAACTGGTACTGTGAGCGTGAGCCTGCACGGTGTCCCTTCTGATACTGATAGTCGTTGTTGAGGGGTGCTTCCTTCATTTCCTTAATCTCGTTCTGGTTGTGCGAGAGGTTGACGGTTACCCAGTAGCGCCAGTCTTTGTTAACCTGGTCGCTCCAGTTAACTGAGAGTTCCCAACCCCAGCTGTCCATAACACCAAGGTTGGCGTAAGGTACAGAGAAGCCGATGTATGAAGGAGCAGTCATGTCGCGCAGAAGAATGTCGGTACGGTGTTCCTTATAGATATCACCGGTAACACGCAGACGTGAGTTGAGTGCATAGATATCAACACCATAGTCCTGCTTGAGGGCCTTTTCCCAACCTATATCGGGGTTGTTCTTGGCGCTTTCGTATGCACCGATGAATGTGGTGGCGTTGTCGAGACCGAACATATAGCCGTACCAGGGACCGTTAGGACGGGCAACGAGTGTACCGTTGTCTACCACGTAGGGGTCAGAGGTGTACATGAAGCGGCTACCACCGATACGGTCGTTACCTACGAGACCGAGTGATGCACGGATCTTGAGGAAGTTGATGGCGGGAGCGATGGGTTCCCAGAACTTTTCGTTACTTACTACCCAACCGATAGAACCTGCGGGGAATGTACCGAAGCGGCGATCGGGGTGGAAGTTTTCAGAACCGTTGTAACCGATGTTGAATTCGGCCATGTACTTAGAGTCGTAGTCGTAAGTAAGACGGCCTACGAGACCTACGTAACCGGTGGGGATATCAGAGTAGGTTGAGGGATAGTAAGCCTTACTCTGGTTGTAAAGGATAAGGGCACCTACGCTGTGGGGGCCGAACTGACGGTTGTAGTTGGCCGAAGCTTCGAAGTACCAGTCACGTGCACGTGAGGTAGATTCGCTGAAGGTGGGCTTGGTGTTTTCGCCGCTCTTACGGTAGAGGATCTCGCCATCGGGCTGGATAACGGGATAGTAAGTGGCGTGGCTCTGGTTGCGGGTCTTCACAACATTGAACTGTGTGTTGTAAGAACCTTTGAGCTTAACCGAGAGACCCTTGGTGAGGAAGTCGAGCTTCTGCACTACCTGAAGGTCACCCTGGAGCTTGTTGATGTTGGTAGAGATGGCACCACCGCCGTTGTTCATCATGTAAGAGAGACCATGCGAACCGGTAGCGGGAAGTGTGAGACCGTCGGTGTAGTCGGTGGTTGTGGCAACCATCTTGCCGTCTACGATACCGGGGCTTGAGAACGGGGTAGCTGCATACATGCGGCGGATAACACCCGATGAACCTTCTGAACCGATGTTGGGCTTGTCGGCGTTAGATACGTTACCTGCGATGTTGAACGATACTGTGGTTGATGATGTAACGTCAAGGTCGAGGTTAGCACGGTAGTTGAAGCGGTTGTAACCGTAACCGAAGTGGTAGTCGCGGTCAAATTCCTTGAACAGACCGTCCTGAGTGAACATACCGGCTGATACGAAGTAGCGAACCTTCTTTGTACCACCGCTGATGTTAACGTTGGTCTTGGTCTGGAGGGTAACATCCTTCATGGCATAGTCGGTCCAACGCACGCTGGGGAAGCGGATGGGATCTGAACCGTCTTTGAACTTCTGGATAACAGCTTCAGAGAACAGGGGTGTGAAATCAGCGGGGTTGCCGGTGAAGTCGTTGTACTGCATCTGGTTGTAGAACTCAGCGTACTGTACAGAGTTGGCCTGTTCAACCACCTTGGTGGGAGTGAGAGCCGAGAACGAAGTGCTTACGTCGATACGGGCCTTGCCTTCAGAACCACGCTTGGTGGTGATGAGCACAACACCGTTAGCACCGCGCACACCGAATACGGCGGTAGCAGATGCGTCCTTAAGTACTGTGATGTTCTCGATGTCTTCGGGGTCGATATCCGACATTGAACGTTCTACACCGTCAACCTGGATAAGGGGCGATGAGTCGGTCCAAGTACCCTGACCGCGCACAAACACGGTAGCTGCGTCAGAACCCGGTTCACCTGAGTACTGCACAGTTGTCACACCGGTCATCTGACCTGCGAGGATGTTGTTTACAGAAGATACCGGAGTACGGGTAAGGTCTTCACCCTTCACGCTCGAAAGAGCACCGGTAACAGTTACTTTTTTCTGAATACCGAAAGCCACGACTTCTACGCCTCCGAGAGCCACGGCATCAGTCTTCATTTCGATGGTCATGCCTTCTTTGGGGCTAACCACCTGAGGTTGAAAACCTACATAAGAGATGCGGAGTTTTTTACCTGCGGGAACTTTAATAGAAAAGTTACCGTCAATATCGGTAGCAACGGCTATCTTGGTGCCGTCGACCATAACTGTAGCGCCGATAAGGGGTTCTCCAATGTCATCGACTACCGTACCGGAAATCGTGACGTCCTGCGCGTAGGCAACAGTAAGCGATAGAATGCAAACGAGCGCTACTAACAGTCGTTTGCTGCCTCCCATTGCGAATCTGCGTGCAGTGCATAACAGACTCATTATGTCCTTCATGATGAGGTAATTTGGATTTAGGATTGAATAAATGATTGGTTTATTAATTAATTTTTTTCTCCCTTTGAATGATAATAGATTGCAAATTTATGATTTTATACTCATATTTTGCAACTTTTCAACAGGATTTAACATTTGTTTGCACGTTTAGTTAAAAGGAAATTTCCATTTAACTATAATTAATCACTTCGCCGGATTGCTTACAATATGGCCGTTGACGCTTACATTTTCAAACTTCACCGACGGATATACGCACGTAAAGTCAGGATTTTTGGCCTTTACCTTTACATTGCGCAGGGTGAAGTCACTCACCTTGGTTTCAGACTTGCCTTCGCCGAATCCCAGAGCCTTGTCGTTGGCCTTGTTGTCGGCCATGTCGGTCTTGGCTCCGATGAAACACAGGCTTTTGCAGTCTACGTCGATATCCTCGATGACTATATTACGCACTGTGCCAAAAGGCTTTTCGTTGCTGCCTTCGAGGGTGAAGAATTGTGTCCAGGGCTTGAGTTCGACCACTGTGCCGCACGTGCCGGTCACATTTTTTACGGTGATATCCTCGTAGAGCTGATATGTGTCGGGGCGCATCTTAAAACGCAGTATAGTGCAGTCGGTCAGCAACTTGCAGTTGCGCAGAGTGATGTTTTTTGCGTGGATACATTCGCTGCCCATGGTGAGTATGCCATGCAGGGCCGGCCCGAAGGTGCAGTCCTCCACAAGCACATTCTCCACAATTCCGTTTTCGATTGATTTGTGAGCGTAGACGCCCTTACCGCCCTTGATACATACGCCGTCGTCGTTGCAGTCGAGGTAGCAACCCCTTATCACAACATTGGAGCATACATCGAGGTCGATGGCATCGCTGCTTGGAGCCTTTACAGGCTTGTTTGGAGCCTGTATGCGGCAATTCTCAATCAGCAGATTGTTGCATTGGTAGAAGTGATTGGTCCAGAAAGCCGAGTTAACGAGATTCACGCCATCAAAGTGTACCGAGTCGCAACCCCATACGAATACAAGGCGCGGGCGACGCACTTCGAGATTGGTGCACGAGCGGCCTTCCTTGGCACGCTCGCTGCGCAGATCCCAGAATTCTTTCCAGTACTTCAGGCCGTTGCCGTTGATGGTGCCGCTGCCGGTGATTGAGAAACCGTCGACGTGGTAGGCATTGATAACGGCGGCATGATAGTAGATGCTGCGGCCCTCCATACGCGAGGGTATGAGGGGGAAATTTTCAATCTCGTCAGAGCCCTTGAGAGTGGCATCCTTCTCGAGGTGCAGCTTGGTGCCGGGCTTGAAGAACAGCGCGCCGGTGAGGTATGTGCCTTGAGGCACCACCACGCGGCCGCCGCCATCGGCTTCGGCTCGGTCTATCACGGCCTGTATGGCCGAAGTCTGCAGCAATGTGCTGTCGCCCTGCTGTACACCGTAGTCTGTGATAACGTAGTCTCGGGCAAAACCATGCACAGCGCAGCCCAGGGCCGCGCCGGCAAGGATAATGGCTTTCAGAAAATCAAACATTATTTGGGCAGATTGAATGCTACTGTCATTTCTTTCATCTGCTCATCGCTCATGCCTTCGGGGTCGAAGCCCATGTTCTTGGCGGCAATGAATATCAGGGCAGATTTGTTGAGCACGTCAACCTGGTCGAATGCCGACATGATATCGGTGTCGACTGCAAATACACCATGCTTTTCCCACAGGGTAACGTCGTAGTCGCCAAGTTCCTTGATGGTGGCATCGGCGAGTTCGTTAGAGCTGGGGAGCTTGTAGGGGATGATGCCCAGACCACGGGGGCAGAATGCCTTGGTCTCGGGAATCATACTCCAGAGCAGACGGCTGGCTACGTCTTTTTCGAGGAAGCGGCGGCAGTGCGACATGGCTACCAGCTCGATGGGATGTGTGTGGAGCGATGCCTTGTAGTTTGAGCCTTTGCCGATGAGGTAATTGTGTACAGCCAGGTGCGAGGGAAGCTCAGATGTGGGCTTCACGGCCTCGTCGGCTATGATTTCGTATGAAGCGCAATCGTCGAGGATGCGGATTACAGAACCGTTCTGCATGGGCCAGCGGGCCAGGTCGCGCATGCGCTTCTGGGTGCCTTTGCAATAGAAATAGCAACCTTTGAGGTTGGGAAGGGTAAGACCGATGGGATAAACGGGGCTGATGGCCGGCATGGCGCGGATAGCGTCGTCGACGTGTTCGGTGATGTTTACAGTGATGTTGCCACCATTGCGTTCAGCCCAGCCCTTTTGCCAAAGGTAACCGGCTACTTCTGCCACCTGTTCAACTTCGTGTGCTAAAGAGGGGCGGTTATCAAGAATTGACATGATTGGTTATTATATTAATGTTATTATATTAATTGCGGAAGGAAACAAGAGATAATCAGCACCACGATACCGATAATGAGCACTGTGATGGTGCGTGATGAGCATCCTTTCCATTCCTTGAGGATGATGCCCCACAGGTTGGAGAATATCACGTTGAGGGCCATCAGTATGCAGAACGACAGTGTCATCAGAGTGGGCGACTCGGTGAGGAAGCCCTTGCCGAGCGCCAGACCGAAGAACTGGCTGTACCATAATGCACCTGCGAGCAGGCAGAAGAAGAGGTTGTTGGCCCATACGCTGCCATTGCTGTAGTCGCTCCAGGTATTGTTCTTGCTGTTCTGATAGAAGCAGTATACGGCGTTGGTGACAAAACCGCCCAGAGTAACGAGGAATGTGGCAGGAAGGGTGCGGTACATGGGATCGGTGAGCTCGCCGAAGTTGATACCGGCGCCGAATTCAAGACCTACGTTGAAGCATCCGCTCATAAGGCCGCAAAGCAGCGCAATGGCCAGGCCTTTGGGGAAGTTGAAGTCCTTGACGGCATTGCTTTGCTCCTCAGGGCTGAGCGACTTGGCTTTCAATGAGCCGGCATAGCCTATGATGGCGATACCCAAAAGGGTAACGACAACACCGAGAATAACAGAGAAGGTGAGCTTTGAGATGGGATCGGTTTCAGGGAAGAAAACCTGCAACAGCAGCGGACCCATAACGGTACCCAGGCCGGCGCATGTACCCAAGGCTATAGACTGCCCGAGAGCCACACCGAGGTATCGCATCGACAGGCCGAATGTAAGACCGCCAACACCCCAGAGCACACCGAAAATGATGGTCATCCAGATATTGAACGAATTGCCCGCGGTGAAGAGTTCACAAAGCGAATGTCCTTCGGGAACCGCAAGAAGCGCACCCAGGAATGGAAGTACGAGCCATGCGAATACGCCCTGCACAATCCAGTAGCTCTCCCAGCTCCATTGCTTGATTTTGTTGATGGGAACGTAGCAGCTCGACTGACAGAAGGCGCCTATGGCTATGATGAGTAGTCCAAGTAGTATCATATTATATAATAGAGTTGAAAGCCCAAGGGGGCTTTCAACTCACTTTTTTAAGGATTAGCGTTTTGAGGTAACGTCTTTTTCGTACTGTTCGATTTCAGAGATGTAGCTTTCGCCCACGGGAACGTTGTTCTTGAGGCAGAACATGTCGTAAACGGCGTTCCAAGGCAGGTTCTTGCATTCTTCGAGCAGAGCCAGACGCTGGAAGCGCTTGTCTTCGAGCTCGTACTGACGCAGGGTTGCGATGGGTTCGAGCAGTGCGCGGAGCATGCACTTCTGTGCTGCGCGGCTACCGATTACGTATGCACCGATGCGGTTGAGTGTGCCGTCGAAGTAGTCGAGACCGTAATGTACGCGGTTGAGAGCGCCTGCACGTACGATTTCGCTGAAGAGATCCATTGTGGGATCGTCCATGATTGTAACGTGGTCAGAGTCCCAACGGATGGGGCGAGAAACGTGGAGCATGAGTTCGGGAACGAACAGGAGCATGGCCGAAACCTTGTCGGCAACACTTTCGGTGGGATGGAAGTGACCTGTGTCGAGGGTGATCATCATGTCGCGCTTCGAAGCGTATGCGGTGTAGAAGTCGTTTGAACCTACGGTGTATGATTCAAGACCGATACCGAATACCTTTGATTCAACGCAGTCTTTCATCCAGTCGTAGCGGTGTTCGAAGATCTGGTCGAGAGAGTCCTTGAGGAGCTCGCGGTACATGTAGCGGTTAACGGTGATGTCTTTTGAACCGTCGTGTACCCATGTATTCATGATACAGGGATCTTGCTGGGCTTCACCGATTGCCTGTGAGATGGCACGGCAACGCTTTGAGTGTTCGATCCAGAAGTCGCGGATGCTCTTGTCGGGGTTGGCCAGCGAGAGGTCGCCGCTCTTGGGGTGAGAGAATGAGGTTGAGTTGAAGTCGAGTTTGATGTCGTTGGTCTTACCCCACTCTATCCAGCTCTGGAAGTGTTCGGGAGTTACCTGGTCGCGGTCAACGAACTTGCCCTGGAAGTCGCCGTAGATTTCGTGGAGGTTAAGGCGGTGCTTACCGGGGATAAGGCTCATTGCATAGAGAATGTCGCTGCGGAGTTCTTCGATGTTGCGAGCTTTGCCGGGGTAGTTGCCGTTTACCTGGATACCACCGGTGAGGCCGCCTTCGCGGGCTTCGAAACCGGCAACGTCGTCGGCCTGCCAGCAGTGCATGCTGAGGTGGAAGTCCTGCATTTGCTGGAGTACTTTATCGGTGTCAACACCAATAGCTGCATAGCGCTCTTTGGCAATGTCGTATGCCGCGCGGATCTGTTCTTCTTTCATGGATTGGTCTAATTTTTATTTAGGTAAGTAAGTTTTGGTTTCAGTAGAGTTGATAGCCACCTTGCGCATCTCGGCATAGTCATTGAGTTCGCCTACGGCGCGGAGCTGTACGAGCACGTTGCCCATTGCTGTGGATTCGGCGGGGCCGGCTACCACGGGTATTCCGAGCTCATCGGCTGCGAGTTGCATTAGGTATTGGTTCTTTGAGCCACCGCCTATCACGTGCAGGCGCTTGATGGCCACGGGCGACATCTTGGCGAGCATGCCCAGAATTTCGCCGTAGCGGTGTGCTAGGCTGCGGTATATCACGCGGATATAGTCGGCGGGCTTCTGAGGCACGGGCTGCGATGTGCGCTCGCAGTAGGCCGCTATAGCCTTGGTCATCGAGTCGGGATGTGCAAACGAGGGATCATCGGGGTTGATGATGCTGGGGCAGTCGCTTTCGAGATACAGGGCTGCCAGAGCTGCCACATCCTCGGGAGCGTCCTTGAACTCCTCGCGGCAACGCTCAAAGAGCCACATGCCACATATATTCTTAAGGAAACGGATTGAGCCGTCAAGGCCGCCTTCGTTGGTAAAGTTTCCTGCAAGGCTTTCGTCGGTGATGATGGGTTTGGGGCTTTCGATACCCAGCAGCGACCATGTGCCGCAGCTAAGGTATGCATATTCCTCGTCGGGGGTGGGAACGCCGATAACGGCCGAAGCGGTATCGTGGCCGGCTACGGCTACCACGGGTATTGCACCAAGGCCGGTGAAGTCCTGCACCTGCTTGGTAAGTGTGCCGATAACCTCGCCGGGATTGACCATGGGGCCGAATTTATCACGTGCCACACCAATGGCTTCGAGCAGTTCGGTGTCGAGGTCGCCGGTGTTGGGATTGAGAATCTGCGATGTAGATGCCACGGTATATTCTGTAACGGCATTGCCTGTGAGCATGAATGCCAGTGCATCGGGCATAAACAGTATTTTGTCGGCCTTTTCAAGCAGGTCAGAGCCATTGCGGCGCAGGGTATCGAGCTGGAAAAGGGTATTGAAGTCCATGAACTGGATGCCGGTTAGGGCATAAACCTTCTCGCGGGGCATTTTCTCGAAGAACTTCTCTACTGCACCCTCGGTGTGATTGTCGCGGTAGCAGTGGGGCAAGCCGGCCATAGAGCCGTCGGCGTTGAAGAATGCCACGTCGCATCCCCAGGTATCAATACCTATAGTAGAAAGTTTGGCACCTCCAAGCTCGTCGGCAAGTACGCCGGCACACTTCTTAAGGCCCAGAAGTATTTCATAATAAAGTCCTGAGAGATTCCAGTGCATGTGTCCGTTCAGGGGAAGAATCGGATGTTTGAAGCGCGAAATCTCACGCATTTCAACCTTTTCTCCATCAAAGGTCGCAAGGATTGTGCGACCGCTGGTAGCGCCGAGGTCAACGGCGAAATGATAAGTTTTAGTCATGATAAAAGGTCGGTTATTCAGTTGTCTTTACGACTTTTCAGTTTATTCAGAGGTTTAAAGGGAAAGATTCTTGATCCATGCTGTAAGCTCGGCAAGTACCTGATCGTGATACTTGAAGCTGGTTCTGTATCCCCAGCCATGTCCGCCGGTAGGATACGAGAACAACGCTGCCGGCACCCCGGCCTTGCACAGAGCAGCCACGTAGCGCAGGCTGTTGAGCGGATTGACGGCGCGGTCGTCGGAGCTGAGGGCGATGAATGCGGGCGAGGTTTCGGATGTGACTTTGTTTTCTGAAGACCACTCGGCGGTAAGGGCTGCATCAGCATCCTTACCTACAAAGCCGGCACGGGTGCCGAGATGTGTGATTTCGGGGTCAAGCGACACCACGGGATAGAAAAGCACTTGGAAGGCCGGTTTCATCACACCGCGCGGATGTGTGGCTACGGTGGCTGCGAGGTGTCCGCCGGCCGACGAGCCCATTATGCCTATCTTTTCGGGATTGATTTTCCATTCTGCTGCATTGTCTACGAGAATCTTGAATGCGCTTTCCACTTCGTTGAGCAGCATCTCGCGGTCGCAGTTGGGCATGGTGTATTCAAGCACAGCGTATGCAAGACCAAGGTTGTTGTAGAAATGTGCCCAGTTGTGGCCTTCGTGAGCTGCGGCCAGATGGGTATATCCGCCACCGGGGCATGCAATGATAGCTTTGCCGGCAGGATCCGGATCTGAGGGAAGATACACTGTGAGTTTAGGGCTGTCAAACGAGAGTACCTTACCCTGTCCGTACATACTGAAAGCTGAAATCAATGCCAGCAAAAATACTATTGAAAGAGTCTTTTTCATGATTGGTTCTGAGATTTGTTGCAAATTTACACAAAAAATTGTAAATATATCGTGCATTTTTATTCTTTTTTTCTTGTAAATACGTACACCGTTTTTATCGTTTTTTATTCAAATTTGGCTATTTATTAAAAATGTACTACATTTGCATAAATAAAATGTGAAACCAATCATGAAATTTTCAAAGGATTCTATGCTTAAGTTTTTTCTACTCCTCACCGGGGCAGTCATTACTTTTTTACACGCATACGCTTCCGAAAATATAACCGCACGTCTGCTCACCACCCGCGACGGCCTTCCCAATAATACCGTCCGCAACATAATGCAGGACCGCAAGGGTTTCATCTGGCTCTCCACCCTCGACGGCATAGCCCGCTACGACGGTTACAAATTTATAAACTATCACCGCGACCCCTCGCAGCCCGTGACGCTCACCGACCAGTCGGTAAGGAGTGCGTTTGAGGATGCAAACGGTTTTATATGGATTTGTGGTGCAAACGACCACATAGACTGCCTCGACCCGCGCACCGGTGCATTCATTGACCTCAGCGACAATGGCGTGGGCAACCTGTTCAGATACGTGCGCCAGGTAGGCGACGATGTATGGCTGTGGGGCGAGTACGGTGCCATGAAAGTATCGTATACCGATGGTGAGTTTGTCAAAACACGCTTCGGCAAGAAAGCCGGCAATCTGCCATCTGACAGGGTGAACCATCTCGGCATTGACCACAAGGGGGAGATATGGATTAGCTCAGATAATGCCATTTTCATTATACGCGACGGCAAACCGGTGAAAATCACCGACTCGGGGCCGTTCCAGTGGATGACGGTTTATGGCAACGACCGCACCTATTACATCAACAGCTCGGGACACATATATAAATATGACTCATCGGGCAATATCACCAAAGTATCGCAAATCAATGGCATCAATAATGTCAACCGATTGCCAGGGCACATGCTGCTCGGCGACAAGTGGTATATCTTCACCACCAACGATGTCTTTGAATTTGATATCGCCACCCACCAAATCAAGCAGGCCGCGGGAGAGCTGCGCATACCCGGTGCCAAAGTAATTCAGGACAACCACGGCGACTACTGGCTGCACAACGAGACCGGTAAACTTGTATATGTAAACCACAAGACCGGCGATGTAAACAGTCTGAGTCTGCTCACCAACCAGCAGGCAGCCATGCTCGATATGGAACGCTTTGAAATATCGCGCGACAAGAACAACAACGCCTGGATCAGCACTAACGGCAACGGCCTGTTCAAATACGACGTAGCCACAGGCGAGCTGCATAATTTCCATGAAAACTCAGGTACCAAGCGACTTATACCGTCCAACGAGCTTCTATGCGTGCTCGTAGACCGCTCGGGAACTATATGGACCGGAGCCGACTACACCGGCGCATCGCAGATAGACATCTCCACAGAACATCAACCCATGGAGCTGCCGTCGTTCAGTCCGTCGTCTCATCAGTCAAACTCATTCCGACTGGCCAAGCGCTTGCCAGGTGGCGACGTATTGCTCGGCACCCGCAGCGGCGAGTTGCTGCGATATTCCGACGACATCACTCAACTTAAATCCTCAGAACATTATCCCTCAATTGTTTACGACGCATACGAAGACACCGGCGGCCACCTGTGGATAGCTACACGAGGCAGTGGTATATACGTAGACGGGGTAAACTACATGCACAACTCGCAGGTGCCGGGCAGCCTGCCCAACGACATGGTATTCGCTCTCTGCGAAGACAAAAAAGGACGTATATGGATAGGCAGCATGGGCGGCGGCATGGCTCTTGCCACAGCTCAGGCTGATGGCACTTACCGCTTCCGACAATTCTTCAACGACTCTTACGCCCGCCGGCGCATACGCTCGATAGCGGCCGACTTCAACGGCAATATCTGGGTTGCGAGCAACGACGGACTGATCATTTTCAATCCTGACTCGCTCATAGCCGACCCAAAATGCTTCAAATCATACAATTTCGAGAATAACAACTTCAACGGCGACATAGTACACTGCGTGGTGCGAGACAACAATGGTGCGATGTGGATAGGCGGTACCGGATTCGGGCTGGCCGTATCGCGCAACACTACCGACATCAACAAGCTCGACTTCCAGTATGTCAAGACCGACAACGGCCTTGTAAACAACACTGTAGTAGCCATAACGCCCATACATGGCCACATACTCGCAGCTACCGAGTACGGTCTGTCGCTGCTCGATACCAACGGCAACGTGTTGGAGAATTTCATATTGTCAACCGAGCCCAAGAGCAATGTTTACAGCACAAACACCGCCCTCACACTCAACGATTCGACAGCTGTAGTAGGCTCATTCAACGGTCTGTTTGCCATGAATCCGTTTGCCCCGGGCGACAACCGCACCGACCGTCCCGAAGTGTCAATAACCCGCATAATGGTTGACGGCAGTCCCATATCGCCCACGCCCGACGGCGCTCAAGCCGGATACTCCGATCAAATCAAGCTGTCATACGATCAAAACAACATAGAGATCGACTTTTCGGCTCTCGAATACTCCCCTACCTCGCCGTGTTCTTACAGCTACTACCTTAAACCATACGATAAGAGCTGGAGCAGACCGTCGACATTAAACTACGCTATATATAAGAATCTTGAACCCGGCGAATATACCCTTTACGTACGCGCAGCCCGCAAAGACGGCATCTGGGGCGCCGAATCGTCAATAAAAATCACAATAGCCCCGCCATGGTGGGCTACGTGGTGGGCCAAGCTCATAAGCGTGCTGCTTATAATCCTCGCAGCCATCATAATATTCAGGGTCATGCGCCGCATCGAAACCCTGCGCAACCGCGTGAAAGTTGAAGAACAGCTCACCGACTACAAGTTGGAGTTTTTCACCAACATATCACACGAATTCCGCACACCGCTCACCCTGATGCAGGTGTCACTCGAAAAGATACACGAAGTGCTTGCCATGCCCGAGGCACGCGAGACACGTCGCAATCTCAGCAGCCATCTCACCACCCTCGACAAGAATTCGCGCCGTATGTCGCGGCTTATCAACGAATTGCTCACCTTCAGAAAGGCCGAGAAGAACAAGCTCACTCTCAATCCCCACCCCGTGGAGGTTGTAGCCTTCTTGAGCGATATTTTTGACACATTCCGCGAGGAGGCCCGCCAGAAGCAGCTCAATTTCACCATAAACTGCCCCATAGAGTCATACACGATGAATGTTGACCGCGACAGCCTCGACAAAATCGTGCACAATTTACTTTCAAACGCCATAAAATATACCCTGCAAGGTGGATGGGTAGAGATGTCTATTTCTATAAACGAGACCACCAAGCGACTTGTTATCAAGGTAAAAGACAATGGCATAGGCATACCCGCCGACAAGAAACCACAGCTCTTCTCGCGATTCATGCAAAGCAATTTCTCGCACAACAGCATAGGCGTGGGATTGCACCTCACTCACAGTCTGGTAGTACTGCACGGTGGTACTATTTACCACGAAGACAATGTAGGGGGCGGCTCTATATTTACTGTTGAAATACCCACTACCCTTGCCGAGTCGGAGCGCCCTGATGAAACCGGAGCACCCAAACCCGAAGCAATATCGAAAACAACCGAGACTGCTGACAGCGAAGAACTTGCCGTTACGCCCCCCGAAACCGGCCATAAGCTGCTGATAATTGATGATGATGCTGATATACGCGAAGTGCTCACCCGCGAGTTCAGCCAATACTTCGATGTGTTCACAGCCGCCGACGGCACATCGGGCCTGAAGATTGCCCGCGACAACGACATATCGCTCATAATATGCGACGTGATGATGCCCGACATGTCGGGATTTGAGGTTACTCGTCGTCTGAAGGACGATATTGCCACAAGCCATATCCCCATCATACAGCTCACCGCACTTAGCAACGACGAAAGTCATATGAAGGGCATAGAAACCGGTGCCGATGCCTATATAACCAAGCCATTCAGCCTTGCGCTGCTCAAGACACGGGTGTTCAAGCTCATTGAATTGCGCAAGATTTTGCAGGCTAAGTTCAGCGCAAGTCCAACCGTTCCGCGCCCCGAGCTGCCTATGGTGACCCACGACCGCGAGTTCTACGACCGGTTGTACGAAATTGCAAATCAGCAGATGGAAAACAACGACTTCTCGGCCGACGACTTTGCCAATGAAATGAACATGGGACGCACCATATTCTTCAAGAAAGTGAAGGGCGTCACCGGCTACGGGCCCAAGGAATTCATGAGAATAATGCGAATGAAACACGCCGCCGAGCTGCTTCTCACCACCAATCTGTCAATTTCAGAAATCGCATATAAGGTGGGTATGTCAGACCCGGCCTACTTCAACCGCTGCTTCAAAGCGCAGTTTGGCAAAGCTCCAAGCGTGTATCAGAAAGAGAACAGATTATAATCCTAACTCCACAAGCTTCTCATATACCTGCCTGCCAAACTTTTCAGCCGGTTCAGCAGTAAAGTGCAACCTGTCGGGCTGCAGCCTGGCATCGGCAAGCGAGATTACATGGAAGTATGGATCCTCGCGTTGCAGGCGGTACAATGCATCTTCAATCTCTTGGCGGAAATCACGGCTTGAGCGTGGCACCGTACCGCATATAAAGGGCAGATGTGCATATTCGGCATTGCCGGTTTTCTGTACCAGATAGTTTCTGACGTATGCCACCATCTGCTTTATATTGTCGTAATATCGCTCGGGCGCGCGACAGTCGCTCTCGCCCTGATGCCACATCCAGGCTTTAATCTCACACCCATCGGGCAGACGCGACAATTCGCGGTCAATGCACTCACCTATATTTTCTGTAAATGCTTTTATAAGGCTGTTTCCGCCTTTATTCACCGAAATATTGTCGGCAAGGAAGGCCGAGTCGGCACTCCAGTGAAATCCGTTGCCCGGTGCGCCACGCCGTCCGCTTGATTTACATTCCGGGTCAATTGAGGTACCTCCATACGATTGCTTGATGACATAAAACGGCTTGTTCAACTTCTGTTCAAGCAAATAATATGTTACGGCATCGTATGTCCATCTGTGCGGATTCTCGGCGCCCGACATACGGGGATAATAAAGCTCGAATTTACCCTGCACGGTATCCTTCACACCATTGCAGTAGCTCCATAAGCAATGCTTGTATTTGTTTCCCTTGATATACTCCGGAAGATCATCGGCGGGCACGCGACCATCAGTATTGGACTGCCCGGCCGTTAGAAACACCGGTACCTGCGAAAATGAGCCAAAGGCTGCGGCAACAGCCAAAAGATTTGAAATCAACAATTTTTTCATAGTATTTTTTATTGCAAAGGTAATAATTTAGAGCCTGTGACGCAGATATAAATTCATACAAAATCTATTCATACAATCACTTAGACGCTTAATGTACATTTTTTAATGTTTATCCGAACATTTTTACATTATAATACGACCAATCCATATTAACTTTGCACTATCGTTAATTACCATGAATCTAAATATAAAAAATGAGACTTAAGAAACTACTGATCACATTCTTGCTCGCCGCAGGTATATGCGCTTCGGCCGAAGCCCGTGAGCGATACAATTTCAACAGTGACTGGCGTCTTTCGATTGGTGACACCCCCGAGGCCGTCCAAGCCAAGTTTGACGACTCATCATGGAAAAAAATCACTCTGCCTCATGCTTTCAACGAAGACGAAGCCTACAAGGTCCCAATCAAGGAGATGACCGACACCGTGGCATGGTATCGCAAGAAGTTTAAAGTTCCTGCGTCTGCCAAGGGTAAAAAGATATTTCTTGAATTTGAAGGTGTACGCCAGGGTGGTGAATTCTTCCTGAACGGACACAATATGGGCCTGCATGAAAACGGTGTGATGGCTGTAGGTTTCGATATCACTCCCTACGTACGCTTCGGTAAGGAAAACATACTCTCGGTACGCACCGATAACAACTGGCGATACAAAGAACGCGCCACCGGCAGCGGATACCAGTGGAACGACCGCAACTTCAATGCCAACTACGGCGGTATTCCCAAAAACGTATGGCTACATATCACCGACCCTGTATATCAGACTCTGCCCCTGTACAGCAATCTCGGAACCACCGGCACATACGTATATGCCTCAGACATCAATGTAAAGAGCCGCACTGCCGTTATCAACGCCGAGTCTGAAGTGAAGAACGAAGGACGCAAGGCTGTAACCGCCACTTATGTAGTCGACGTATACGACAACGACGGCAAACAGGTGGCCAACTTCAAGGGCGAGCCCGTGAGCATTGCTCCCGGCGCCACAGCTACTCTGAGCGCATCAGCACCCCTGAGCGACCTCCACTTCTGGTCGTGGGGCTATGGCTATCTTTACAAAGTGAAAACCGCGCTGCTCATCAACGGCAAACTTACCGACGAAGTAGTCACCACTACCGGTTTCCGCAAAACCCGTTTTGGCGAAGGCAAGGTATGGATCAACGACCGCGTGCTGCAGATGAAGGGCTATGCTCAGCGTTCAAGCAACGAATGGCCCGGTGTGGGTCTGTCGGTAGCTCCCTGGCTCAGCGACTACTCAAACGACCTGGTGGTGAAGAGCAACGGTAATTTCGTACGCTGGATGCACGTAGCACCATGGCGTCAGGACGTTGAATCTTGCGACCGCGTAGGATTGATGCAGATGCTCCCTGCCGGCGACTCAGAGCGCGACGTAACCGGACGCCGCTGGGAACACCGCAAAGACGTGATGCGCGATGCAATCATCTACTACCGCAACAGCCCCAGTGTGATTTTCTGGGAATCAGGCAACGAATCAATCAGCCGCGACCACATGATAGAGATGCGCGAGATACGCGACATGTACGACCCCCACGGCGGCCGAGCCATAGGCTCGCGCGAGATGCTCGACATACGCGAGGCTGAATACGGCGGCGAAATGCTTTATGTAAACAAGAGCGACCACTCGCCCATGATACAGACCGAATATTGCCGCGACGAGGGTCTCAGAAAGTATTGGGACGACTGGAGCTACCCCTACCACAAGCATGGTGACGGCCCCCTGTACCGCAACGCCGATGCATCGGCCTACAATCAGAATCAGGATCAGCTGGCCATAGAATTTGTTCGCCGCTGGTACGACTTCTGGCGCGAACGTCCCGGCACCGGTCGACGCGTCAACTCGGGCGGCGCCAAGATTATATTCGCCGACACTCAGACTCATGGCCGCAGCGCCACAAACTACCGTGTGAGCGGCGTGGTAGACCCGATGCGTATTCCCAAAGACGGATTTTTTGCTCATCAGGTGATGTGGAACGCGTGGGTTGACCCCGAAGCCGTTGAAGGCCATATCATAGGACATTGGAACTATCCCGAAGGCACCGTAAAGCCCGTTTATGTGGTTTCGAGCGGCGACTCGGTTGAACTCAAAGTCAACGGCAAGTCATACGGAATGGGCAAGCAGGATTACCGCTTCCTCTACACCTTCCCCGAAGTGAAGTGGGAACCCGGCACCATCGAGGCCATAAGCTACGATGCCGACGGCAAAGCATGCCACACCGCTTCGATCACCACAGCCGGCAAGCCCAAGGCCCTCAAACTCACCCTGATGCAAGGCCCCGAAGGCACATACGCCGATGGTGCAGACCTCGCACTGGTACAGGTTGAGGTGGTAGACGACAAAGGTCAGCGCCATCCTCTCGCCAACGACACCGTAAGCTTCAAACTCTCAGGCCCTGCCGAATGGCGCGGCGGTGTAGCACAGGGTACCGACAACTTCGTACTTTCTGAATCAATTCCTGTAGAATGTGGTATCAACCGCGTGATGCTGCGCTCTATGCCCGAAGCCGGCCACGTGACACTGGTTGCATCAGCCCCGGGATTTGAAGATGCCACTGTTGAATTCGACACCAAACCGGTAGAGGTGAAAGACGGCCTTTCGCTCCACATACCCGCCGCAGCCCTGTCATCGCGCCTCGACCGCGGTCCCACACCGGCCGGCCAATCGTACACCGACTCAAAGGTTGACGTGAAGATTGAAAGCGCCACAACCGGAATCAACCAAGACAATGTCAAGGCTGCATGGGACGACAACGAGCTGAGCGAATGGCGCAACGACGGTCGCAAATCAACCGCCTGGATCACCTTCAAGCTCGAACGCCGCGCAGCCATCGACGATATTTGCGTGAAACTCACAGGATGGCGTCAACGCTCATACCCCCTTGACATTTATGCCGGCGACACCCTGGTATGGAGCGGCGACACCGACCGCAGCCTTGGTTATGTGCATCTTAATATCGAACACCCCGTATTGAGCGACACCTACACCATACGTCTGCGCGGCACCGCCGAAGACAACGACGCTTTCGGACAGATTGTTGAAGTTGTTGAACCCAAAGCCGGCGAGCTCGACCTGTTCAAGGCCGAAGGCGGCGACAAGACCAATCATGAGCTTCGTATCGTGGAAATAGAATTCCTCGAAACTCTTAACAAGTAATAAATCTTATAAATCAAAGAGCATATCCTAAAAACACCATAATTGGGATATGCTCTTATTGATTTTTTTTGTAAATTTGCAAATAATAATCCTAAGCTATCCTCATTTATTATGGAGAAAACATGGCGTTGGTTCGGACCAAACGATAAAATTACCCTTGACATGCTGCGCCAGATTGGCGTAGAGGGCATAGTTACAGCTCTCCATCACATTCCCAACGGAGAAATATGGACTCTCGAAGAAGTTTTGAAGATGAAAGACTACATCGAAAGCTACGGCTTGCGCTGGAGCGTAGTCGAGAGCCTGCCCGTTTCGGAATCAATAAAATATGCAGGCCCCGACAGGGATGAACTCATCGAAAAGTACAAGGTGAGCCTTGCCAACCTCGGCAAAGCCGGAGTCAAGACCATCTGCTACAACTTCATGCCCGTACTCGACTGGGCTCGTACCGACCTCGAATATCCCAACCCCGACGGCACCTCCAATCTATACTTCAACCGTGCGGAATTCGCATATTTCGATATACATATCCTCAAACGCGAAGGCGCCGAAAACGATTATTCTCCCGAGGTGCTTCAACGTGTTGCCGACCTCAAGAAGGAAATGACTCCCGAGGGCGAGAAACGCCTGGTTGACAACATTATAGTAAAAACACAGGGCTTCGTTAACGGAAATATATCTGAAAGCGACTTCGACCCCGTAGGCAAATTCCGCGACCTGCTCGACCTGTACAAAGGCATCACCCCCGAGAAGCTGCGCGAGAACATGGCATACTTCCTCAACGCCATCATGCCCGTGTGCGACGAATACGGCATAGACATGTGTGTGCATCCCGATGACCCTCCCATGCCCATCCTTGGTCTGCCGCGTATAGTTACCTGCGATGCCGACATAGAGGCTTTCCTGAATGCCGTTCCCAATCCGCATAACGGCCTTACATTCTGCGCAGGCTCGCTGAGCGCCGGCGCTCACAACGATGTGGTGCAACTGGCACGCAAATATGCCAAGAACACCCACTTCGCACACATACGTATATGCAAGGTGATGCCCAACGGCGACTTTAAGGAAACCACTCATCTCGACCCGCGTCTGATAGAAGTGGTAAAGATTTTCGAAACCGAAAAACCCGGTGTACCCATGCGTGTTGACCACGCCCCGCTGATGCTCGGCGATGAAAAAATGGGCTACAACGCCGGATATTCATTCCATGGCCGCATGCTCGCCCTGGGCGAAGTCTCAGGCTTGATGGCCGCCATAAATCAACTAAAATAACCGTTATGAACGAACTTTTTTCTGTAAAAGATAATGTAGTAGTCATCACCGGCGGTACCGGAGTACTCGGTGCTTGCATCGGCGAATACCTTGCACTGCAGGGTGCCAAGGTGGTGCTGATGGGCCGCCGTAAGGACGAAGGCGACAGAATCGTTGAACAAATCAAGGCAAAGGGCGGCGAAGCCTGTTTCCTTGTCACCGATGTGATGAACCCCGAAGTCGTTCAGGCAAACTGCGACGAAATAATGAGCCGCTACGGACGCGTGGACGCTCTGCTCAACGCTGCCGGCGGCAATATGCCCGGCGCTACAATCGCTCCCGACAAGACTTTCTTTGATGTTGATGTAGCTCAGTTTGAGAAAGTTCTCAATCTCAACCTCACCGGCACGGTAATACCCACCCAGATATTCCTTAAGCCCATGGTGGAAGCCGGCAAAGGCTCTATCGTGAACTTCTCGTCGATGGCCGCTTTCCGTCCCATGACCCGTGTGATGGGCTATGCTGCCGCCAAGGCCGGCATAAGCAACTTCACCGCTTTCATGGCCAATGAGGTTGCAACCAAATTCACCTCAAATATCCGCGTAAATGCCATCGCTCCCGGATTCTTCCTCACCAACCAGAACCGTGCTCTGCTCACCAACGAGGACGGCTCGCTCACACAGCGCGGTCAGGACGTTATCCGCCAGACACCTTTCAAGCGCTTCGGTAAACCCGAAGAACTGTGCGGAACAATTCAATATCTCATCTCCGACGCCGCCAGCTTCGTCACAGGCACTGTTGCCGTGGTCGACGGTGGTTTCAACTCATTTGCAATGTAATGGCTGATACAGAAAACTATACCATGCAGGAGGCCATTGCCGAGGCCAAACGCTGTCTTAACTGTAAAGTGCCGCAGTGCCGCAAGGGTTGCCCCATCAACAACGAGATTCCTTCGTGGATCCACGAGCTGTCAATGGGCAATCTGGGCAATGCCATGGCTATCATAAACACCCGCAGCAACCTGCCCGCCGTGTGCGGTCGTGTATGCGCCCACGAACGCCAGTGCGAGGGCAACTGCATACTCAACAAGAAGGGTGCGCACATAAATATCGGCAGACTTGAACGCTTCGTGGCCGACTTCGATACCACCATGCGCCTTACTCACGAGAATATCGTTGAGAAAAACAATGGCAAGATTGCCATCATAGGCAGCGGCCCTGCCGGACTCACCATTGCCGGTGAGCTTGCCCGCAAGGGTTACATGGTAGAAATCTTTGAAATGGAGCCGGAACCCGGCGGCGTACTGATGTTCGGTATTCCCGAATACCGTCTGCCCAAGGAAGTTGTCAAAAACGAAATCATCAAGATTGCCAATTTGGGCGTGAACATCCATTGCAATGTCACCGTAGGCTCAGATTGCACTATCGACGATATATTTGCCGACGGCTTCGACGCCATATTCATGGGTACAGGTACCGGTAAGCCCAAGCGCCTCGACGTGCCCGGTGTAGACCTCGTGGGTGTACGCCAGGCCGTATATTTCCTGCGCCGCGTGGGCCTGTACCAACAGGGCTTCATGAGCCGCGAGGAAGTACCCGTTAAAGAGGGTCAGCGCGTGTTTGTGGTAGGTGGAGGCAACACCGCCATGGATGCCGCCCGTACCTCGCTGCGCCTTGGAGCATCAGAAGTGACAGTGCTCTACCACCGCACCCAGGACCGCATGTCGGCGCTCAAAGCCGAGTACGACGACGCTGTGGCCGAGGGTGTTAAGTTCATGTTCGAGACTTCAATAGCCGAAATCCGCGACACCAACGGCGACGGCGAGCTCGACGAACTGGTAATCGACACCAACGGCGTTAAGACCACCATTCCGGCCAACCGCGTGATACAGGCAGTGGGCAGCGCCCCGGCCTCGCGCATCGTGTCGACCACCGAGGGTATCGACGTGGACAAGCGCGGATACGTGCTCACTCGCGATGTGCCCTACGGCATGACCTCGCGCAAGGGCGTATTTGCCGGCGGCGATGTCACAAACCGTCCTGCCAGCGTGGTTCACGCCATGGACGATGCCCGCAAGGTGGCCGAAGGCATAGCCCAATATGTAACCGCTAAAAAACTGCTCGAAAACATCGAGAGCGGTGAAGTCAAATTCAACAACGCATAAAAACCCAAATAAACCAGTATCAAAATGAAAGTAATCACATTAGGCGAAATCATGCTTCGCCTCTCACCTGCAGGATGCAAACGTTTCGTTCAGGTAGATAATTTCGACGTAATCTGGGGCGGCGGTGAAGCCAATGTAGCCGTAAGCTGCGCCAACTATGGCCACGACGCCTACTTCGTAAGCAAACTCCCCACCCACGAAATCGGCCAGGCTGCCGTTAACGCTCTGCGTCGCTATGGTGTTCATACCGAACACATTGCCCGCGGTGGCGACCGTGTAGGTATCTACTATTGCGAGACCGGCGCATCAATGCGTCCCTCAAAGGTTATCTACGACCGTGCAGGCAGCTCTATTGCCGAAGCCAACCCCGAAGACTTTGACTTCGACGCTATCATGGAAGGTGCCGACTGGTTCCACTGGAGCGGTATCACCCCCGCCATCAGCGACAAGGCCGCCGAGCTTACCCGTCTGGCTTGCGAAGCTGCAAAACGCCACGGAGTTACCGTATCGGTTGACCTCAACTTCCGCAAGAAACTCTGGTCAAGCGAAAAGGCACAGTCAATCATGCGTCCGCTCATGCAGTATGTCGACGTATGTATCGGTAACGAAGAAGATGCAGAACTCTGCCTTGGCTTCAAGCCTGATGCCGATGTTGAAGGCGGTAACACCGATGCCGAAGGCTACAAGGGTATTTTCCAGGCCATGATGAAAGAATTCGGCTTCAAATATGTGGTTTCTACCCTGCGCGAATCATTCTCTGCCACCCACAACGGCTGGAAGGCCATGATCTACAACGGCGAGGAATTCTATCAGAGCAAGCGCTACGACATCAACCCCATCATCGACCGCGTAGGTGGTGGCGACTCATTCTCGGGCGGCCTTATCCACGGCCTGCTCACCATGCCCACCCAGGGCGAAGCCCTCGAATTTGCAGTTGCAGCTTCTGCTCTCAAGCAGACTATCAACGGCGACTTCAACCTCGTATCGGCAGCCGAAGTACAGGCTCTTGCCGGCGGTAGCGCCAACGGCCGTGTTCAACGTTAATATCCCCTCATAAAAATATGGCAAGATTTGATAAACAGGCCGTTATGGCCAAGATAGGTGCCACCCGCATGGTTCCTGTATTCTACCACAAGGACCTCGAGGTAGCCAAGCAAGTGGTTAAGGCTTGCTACGACGGCGGTGTACGCGCTTTTGAATTCACCAACCGCGGCGACTTCGCCCACGAAATCTTCGGTGAACTCGTTAAGTTTGCCGCCACCGAATGTCCCGAACTCGCCCTTGGCGTAGGTTCAATCGTGGAGCCCGGCACAGCCGCTCTCTACATGCAGCTCGGAGCCTGCTTCGTGGTTGGCCCGCTGTTCAATCCCGAAGTTGCCCGCGTCTGCAATCGTCGTCAGGTGCCCTACACCCCCGGTTGTGGCTCAATCAGCGAAGTAGGTGCCGCTCAGGAAGTAGGATGCGAACTCTGCAAGGTATTCCCCGGCGATGTTCTCGGTCCTAAGTTCGTCAAAGGTCTGCTGGCTCCCATGCCCTGGTCTAAACTGATGGTTACCGGTGGTGTAGAACCCACCAAGGAAAACCTCGCGTCATGGACAGCAGCCGGTGTATATTGCGTAGGTATGGGCTCTAAACTCTTCCCCAAGGACAGAGTTGCAGCTCAGGACTGGCAGTACATCACCGACAAGTGCCGCGAAGCCCTCGAATACATGAAATAATCATATCTCTACCGATGAGCCGCAGCACTGTGTCTGCGGCTCATTAACCTTTTATACCATGAAACATTTTGCCCTGTTATTTACCTCATTATTAGCATCATTATGCGCATACGCCACCGCGCCCACCGGGTGGTATGAAGAATCCGTGGAAAACCGTCCGTTCACCCGCTGGTGGTGGTTGGGCAGCGCGGTAGACTCTGAAGGCCTTACTCATAATCTCGAAGAATTCGCGAAAAAAGGTATGGGAGGTACCGAAATCACTCCTATCTACGGCGTACAGGGCAATGAAGCCAACGATATCGAATATCTGTCTCCTCGCTGGATGGACATGCTTGAGCACACCGTCAGCGAATCGAGACGCCTCGGCCTCAAGGTCGACATGAACAACGGCACCGGATGGCCTTTCGGCGGCCCGAACGTCAACACCGATATCAGCGCACGCAAGAGCATAATCGAAGAATGGAATTATAAACCCAACCTGAAGATTGTGCCGGCCGACGACCGCCAGAAACCCGTGGCAACTCTGCAAAAGGTAATTGCCGTAAACGGCAAAAAGCGCATCGACATCAGCTCTAAAGTTTCGCCCGACGGCATACTGCATTGGACAGCCCCTAAGGGCGACTGGAAGGTTTACGCCCTGTTCTGCGGACGTACATTCCAAAACGTAAAACGCGCCGCCCCCGGCGGTGAAGGCCTGGTACTCAACCACTACGACAGCATCGCCGTGAAGAAATACCTCAACCGTTTCGACAAGGCTTTCGCCGGACGCGAGAATATCTATCCCGAGACATTCTTCAACGACTCTTACGAAGTGTATCAGTCAGACTGGACTGAGAATATACTCGATGAATTCAAGCGCGAGCACGGCTACGATCTGGGTATGTATCTGCCCGAGCTGAAGAACAACGACGGCAGCGACACACGCGCCCGAGTAATCTCAGACTACCGCCACACTCTGGCCCGCATGCTCTATGAGAACTTCACCAAAGTGTGGACCGACTGGGCACACTCAAAAGGCGTGAAGATACGCAACCAGTCGCACGGCTCGCCCGCCAATATCATTGACCTCTACGCGGCGGTCGACATTCCCGAGTGTGAATCGTTCGGCCAGAGCGACTTCAATATTCCCGGACTTGTTAAAAACGGGCCATCGCGTCCGAGCGATGCCGACCCCGCCGTGCTCAAATTCGCATCGTCGGCAGCCCACGTTGCCGGCAAGCCCCTCACATCGGCCGAGACATTGACCTGGCTCACCGAGCATTTCCGCACATCACTTGCCCGCTGCAAGCCCGAGATCGACCAAATGTTCTGCTCAGGTGTCAACCACGTATATTTCCACGGCTCACCCTATTCGCCCAAAAACGTAGAATTTCCGGGGTGGCTGTTCTATGCGTCCATCAACATGTCGCCCACCAACAGCATCTGGACCGATGCCGACGGACTCTTCAGGTACATCGCCCGCACACAGGCATTCCTGAGCGCCGGCGCACCCGACAACGATTTCCTGCTCTACTTCCCCATCGAGGACGTGTGGAACAACAATGTGAAGCAACCATACATGATGTTTGACATCCACAGCATGGACCGCACAATGCCCGACGTGAAGAAGGCCATGAACGAGATAATAAACGCCGGTTACGACGTTGACTACGTATCAGACAAACTGCTCAACGACCTGAACGTTAACCCCGAAGGCCTGATAAGCGGCCGCGGCGACAACACCTACAAGGCCATTATCGTACCACCGGTACATCTGATGCAGCCCGCCACTCTGGCCCGTCTGCTCGACCTTGCTGCCAAGGGGGCCAAACTGATTTTCGTGGAATCAATGCCCGATGATGTGCCCGGACTATCCGACCTTAAGAAACGTCGCAAGGAGCTGGGCAAGCTCACCAAAAAGCTTCCTGCACAGACTGCCTCGGCCACTGCCACCAAATATGGCAAGGGCTCCATCATCACCGGCCCTGATTTTGCATCGACACTGGCCCTTACCGGCGCCAAGCCCGAGACAATGCGCACCCGTAACGGTGTGTCAATGATACGCCGTCGCAACGAAGCCGGCGGATACAACTACTTCATATCCCTGCTTAACGACAAGGCCATAGACGGCACCGTTACCCTGGCGACCGATGCAAAGGCCGTTGAAATATTCGACCCCATGACCGGCAAAAACGGCCTTGCCGCATCATCACAAAATCCCGCCGGAGGCACCGATGTGCGCTTGCAGCTGATGCCCGGACAGTCGCTGTTGCTCAAGACCTTCCCCACCCCGGTCAACATGGAAAAATGGCCTTATTACAAAGCCGCCGATGCCCCCATGGCCATCAATAAGGGCTGGAAGCTGACATTCCCGCAAAGCGAGCCGGCTATCGAGGGCGAGTTTGCCATCGACAACGTTATGCCTTGGACCAAACTTGACAACGACAGCGCCAAAGTGAACTTCGGCACCGGCAGATATACAGTAAACTTCCACATAGACAATCCCGTAGCAGCCGACGAATGGATGCTCAACCTCGGAGATGTACGCGAAAGCGCACGTGTGTACGTCAACGGCACTGAAGCCGGCAACGCATGGAGCGTACCATTCTGCATCAACATAGGCGAGTATCTGAAGCAGGGCGACAACACACTCGAAATAGACGTGACAAACATGCAGGCCAACCGCATTGCCGACTACGAACGCCGCGGCATCAAATGGCGCAAGTTCAAGGATACCAACATCAACAGCGTGACAGGTGCCCGCAGCTTCAATTTCGGCGAATGGGACACCGTGCCCTCGGGTCTGAACTCAATCGTAACCCTCACACCCCTCAAACGTACCAACTGATTACAAAACCTACAGAATACCAATCACATCCATACAATGAAAAAGCTATTTTTATCAGCGCTTATCCTTGTGATGTCAATACCGGCATTCGCAGCAAAGGAGCAGCTGCCCCCGCGCAAGGAAACCCTGAATACTCTCATCAAGGTAAACGACTTCTACATGAAGCGTCACCCCGATCCCTACGAATCAATTCCTTACTACTCGCGCAAGAAGGTGTACGAAGCCAATATATGGACCCGCGGCATATACTTCGAAGGACTCATGGCTCTGCACTCCATATATCCCGACAACAAGTACTTTGACTACGCACGCGAGTGGGCCGACAAGTTTAAGTGGGGATTCCGCAACGACTACACCCCCACCCGCAACGCCGACAACTACTGCTGCGCACAGACCTACATAGACCTCTATCGCCTTTGTCCCGAGCCTCACATGCTCACCAAGACAAAATCATGTATGAATATGCTCGTCAACACCCCACAGGTAGACGACTGGACATGGATCGACGCCATACAGATGGGCATGCCCGTACTGGCAAAACTGGCCAAGGAAACAGGCGATAAGAAATACAGCGAGAAGGCATGGGACATGTACGAATGGGCCCGCAACACTCTGGCCGGAGGTCTTTATAACCAAAAAGAAGGCCTGTGGTGGCGCGATGCCGACTTTGTACCTCCCTACAAAGAACCCAACGGCAAAAACTGCTACTGGTCGCGCGGCAACGGATGGGTAGTGGCAGCCCTTGTGAAAGTGCTTGAAGAAATACCCGCCGACGACCCCCACCGCAGCGTATACGAGGCCGACCTCAAGGCCATGTGCGAAGCTCTGGCCAAATGCCAGCGCGAAGACGGATTCTGGAATGTAAGCCTTCACGACGAAAGCAACTTCGGCGGTAAAGAGACCTCCGGTACAGCCCTCTTTGTATATGGTATGGCATGGGGCATACGCAACGGTCTGCTCGACAAGGACAAATACATGCCCATAGTCACCAAGGCATGGAACGCCATTGTAAATGACGCCATACACCCCAACGGCTACATAGGCTACGTGCAAGGTACCGGTAAAGAGCCCAAAGACGGACAACCCGTGAGCTACGACTCACGCCCCGACTTCGACGACTTCGGCACAGGCTGCGTACTCCTCGCCGGCTCAGAAGTCTACAAACTGTAAATTCAACCGCAGGACATTATTAAACCACCGCCCCGCCTAGTAAAATCGGCGGGGCGGTGGTTTAGTTTACTTTTTCGTCGCGGTAGTCGCGACTTATCGGTTCGGACGGGGGCGTGTTGCTTCGCGTTTTTTTGGCTTTTTTTCGAGACGATTTTACCGGCTTCTTGCGGTGCTTCACGCTGTCGGTTTTGACGGCTACCGTGTCAACTATTATTACCGTAGGAGACGCAGACCGCCCGCATTGCGAGCCAAACAGTCCGGCAATTAACAGCAGCGCTATGCCTAATGTCATAGCTCCAAATGCCGTTTCGCTTATCTTGCCGGGCTTTTTCATTTCAGAAGCGGCGCTATCAATATTGCCGAAATCATCACGGGGGCTATGTAGCGTATGATAAAGAGTATGACTCCGGTAAGCAGCGATCGCACCGTACCGTTGTTTGTCAGTTCCTTATGCAGTAAACCTTTGGGCGCGAACCATCCTAAATACACACAGATTGCTATTGAACCTACCGGCAGCAGTATGTTTGTTGCGAAATTGTCGAGGAAGTCGAAAATAGTCATTCCAAACAGCTTCACATCGCTCAATGAGCTGAACGACAGCGAGCATATCGAACTCAGCAGAAGCAGCGGTGTAAGGGTTAACACGCATGCCTTGGCTCGGCTGAGCTTGAAACGGTCGCTCAAAAATGCAATCGTAACTTCCATGATTGACACCGTAGACGTGAGGGCGGCCATGAAAAGCAATGCAAAGAAGAGTATCGACCACAGCCGTGTGCCGGGCAGGCAGGCAAATACCTCAGGCAGTGTCTGAAACACCAGTGTGGCGCCCACCAACGAGTGGTCTGTAAGCCCATACGTTGCCACTGCCGGAAATATCACGAATCCCATAAGCACTGCCACCACCAGGCTCATCATTGCCACGATGACCGATGTAAATGTAAGGCGTGTATTGGCCGGATAATATGAGGCGTAAGTAATGAGCGTGCCCATGCCAAGACTCAATGAGAAGAATGTCTGACCCATGGCGTTGATCACGGTCATGGCGTTGATTTTGGAGAAATCCGGCTTCAGGAACCATTCAAGTCCGGCCGATGCGCCCGGCAGTGTAAGCGTGAGACAACACAACACTATCAATACCACAAAAAGCAGGGGCATAAGGATGTTTGAAAGCCTTTCGATGCCTTTCTGCACCCCACCTGTCAGCACGGCTATGTTGATCAGTATGACGAGCCATGTGAATATTATAGGCGGCCAAGGCGTGGAGATGTATTGATGCATCTTTTCTGCGAAAAATATATCGGCATTGGTAAAGTCACCGCCTGCGGCCACTTGCACCATTCCGTCATACAAGTCACCCGTCACAGAATTAAACAGGTACTCGAATGTCCAGCCTGTCACCACCATATAGAAACAGCCTATGGTGTACGAAGCCAATATGCCCAATTCGCCAATTAGCCACCACTTGCCGCGCGGCGACAGCTTATGGAACACGCCGAAGGCGTCGCTGCGGCCTGCTCGCCCGAGCGAAAACTCGGCAAGCATCACCGGCACACCTAACAGAAATACACAGGCTACATAAAGCAGCAGGAACGCGGCGCCACCATTGGCCTGAGCCTCAGCCGGAAAACGCCAAATATTGCCAAGGCCTACGGCAGATCCTACCGTGGCCACTACCAGTCCTAACCTTGAGCTGAACTGTTTGTTATCGTTTGAAGACATAGCCTTTGTTATGCCTCCTCACAGATCAATGTTGCAGAGGTGGCATCCTTTACCTTAACCCTTACAGTCTGTCCCACGGAATGATTACCGCGTGGCAACACACATGCTTTGTTGCCCTCGGTGCGGCCCACGAGCTGATCGGTGCTGCGTTTTGAGAATCCCTCTACCAGCACATCAAACTCCTTGCCTATATCGTTGCGGTTTGACTGCAGCGACAGTTCATTCTGCAAGGCTATCATGCGGTTGAGTCGATCAATCTTCACATCCTCGGGCACATTGTCGGGCATGGTGCGCGAGGCCAGTGTACCGGGGCGCTCTGAGTATTTGAACATGAATGCCGAGTCAAAGCCTACCTCGCGCATCAGTGCGAGAGTTTCCTCAAAATCGGCTTCGGTCTCATCGTGAAATCCGGTAAACATATCGGTGGTGATGGTGCAGTCGGGCATGGCCTTGCGGATGGCAGCCACGCGTTCAAGGTACCACTCGCGGGTATATTTGCGGTTCATGGCCTGCAGCACCTTGTTCGAGCCGCTCTGCACCGGCAGATGTATGTGTTTGCACAAATTCTTGCGCGAGGCCATCACCTCGATCACGCGGTCGCTGAGGTCCTTGGGGTGCGAGGTGGTGAACCTCACACGCATATCGGGCACCAGGTCGGCCACTGCGGTGAGCAGACCGGCAAAGTCGGTGGGGTTGCCCTCGGTGTCGGTATAGCAATAAGAGTTGACATTCTGACCCAGCAGAGTCACCTCCTTGAAGCCCCTGTCGTGCAGGTCGGCCACCTCGCGCAGAATGCTCTGCAGCTCACGGCTGCGCTCGCGTCCACGGGTATAGGGCACTATGCAGTAAGAGCAGAAATTATTGCATCCGCGCATTATGCTCACAAATCCGCTCACACGGTTGGCACCAAGACGTTTGGGCACCACATCGCGGTAAGTCTCGGTTGTACTCAGTTCAACGTTTATGGCCTTCTGTCCGGCTTCGGCGGCGGCAAATAGAGCGGGCAGGTCGAGATACGAGTCAGGCCCGGCCACCACATCCACGCCATGCTTCTCGATGAGAGTATCGCGCACACGCTCGGCCATGCAGCCTATCACACCCACAATCAGCTTTTTACCGCTCTTCTTGCGGCGGAGCGATGCAAGATACTGAAGGCGCGACACTATCTTCTGCTCGGCATTGTCGCGTATAGAGCAAGTATTTAACAAAATAGCATCGGCATCGGCAATATCCTCGGCGGTTTCGTAGCCGGCCATACCCAAGATAGAGGCAACGACTTCAGAGTCGGCCACATTCATCTGGCATCCATAGGTCTCGATAAAGAGGCGGGAGGCCTTATCAACAGTATTTTCGCTGATTTTTATATTAGATTGAGACATTTTCTGAAAATAATTTGTGCTTTTGCACTTTAATATATAAATTTGTGCAAAATTACGAAAAAAAGTGGACTTACGGGAAATATTAACTGATTTTCTACCTTTATTGCTCATAGTGGCATTCGGGTTGTGGCCGGCTTTCAAAAAGAAATTGAAGAAAGAGTCGGAATCCATCGCGTCGGAAAAGCGCGATGAAGACCCCTTTGCTTTTTTCGATAATTTTCCTGATTTTCATCAACCTGACTTTCCCATACCTGCGCCTCCCGAGCCCGAACTGCCGCCGGTATTCACACAAAAACGTCAGACCAACAAAAACAAAACCGTATCACCCAATAAAAACAAAAAGAAAAAACAACCTCAACCCAAACTCCCCGACGAAGGTATAAGAGCCATACCTGTATCTGAAGCCATGAAGCCGATTGAAGACAAGCCCCGTGCCACCGGTGCCCGCCGAGAACTGCGCAAAGCTCTTGTACTGGGAGAAATACTTAAACGTAAATATTAACTGAAAAACTGAAATTTAATCAACCATATCACTCAAGATGGCATACAACTTTATCTCAGCTCAAGAAGCTGCTGAAATGATCAAGAACGGCGATACCATCGGTATGTCCGGCTTCACCGCTCCCGGCGCGCCCAAGTTAATATCAGAAGAAATCGCACGTAAGGCAGAGAGAGAACATGCCGAAGGTCGTCCCTTCAAGATCAACGTCTTCACCGGCGCATCTACCTCCGACCACCTCGACGGCGTTCTGGCTCGTGCCAACGCTATCAACATGCGTGCGCCCTATCAGAATCTTCCTGACCTGCGCAAACGTATCAACGCTCACGATGTCCACTACTTCGACCGTCATCTTTCTGAAATGGCTCAGGAATGCCGCTACGGTTTCTACGGCAAATTTGACTACGCCATTATCGAAGCTGCCGACATCACCCCCGAGGGCGACATCATACTCGGTTGCGGCGTGGGCAACGTGGCTACATACGCCCACATGGCCGACAAGATTTTCATCGAACTCAACGCCAAGCTGCCCCACTCGCTCCTTGGCATGCACGACATATACACCCCCGCCGATCCACCTTACCGCAAGGAAATCGCCATTTTCAAGCCCAGCGACCGCATCGGCTCGCCCGTGCTCAAGGTTGACCCCGCCAAGGTGGTAGGAATCGTCAGAACCGACTCTTACGACTGCGTGAAACCCTTCACCGAACCCGACGAACTTTCAAAGAAAATCGGATCGAATGTAGTTCGCTTCCTTATCGAAGAATATCACCGCGGCGGCATTCCCAAGGAATTCCTGCCCCTGCAGAGCGGTGTGGGCAACGTTGCCAACGCCGTGCTCTACGACCTGGGCGAAAGCACCGTGCTGCCCAAGTTCCAGATGTACACCGAGGTTATCCAGGATGCCGTGTTCGAGCTGCTCAAAAAGGGCAAATGCACATTCGCATCTACCTGCTCGATGACTTTCTCCGACAAGGTCGAGGAAGAACTCTTTGCCAACATCGACTACTTCCACGACAAGATCGTGATGCGTCCGGCCGAAATCTCAAACAACCCCGAGGTTATCCGCCGCCTTGGTGTAATAGCAATGAACACCGCCCTCGAGGCCGACATCTTCGGCGCCGTCAACTCTACCCACGTGCTCGGCACAAAGATGATGAACGGTATCGGCGGCTCGGGCGACTTCACCCGCAACGCCTACATCTCCATCTTCTCTTGCCCCTCTACCACCAAGGGCGGCATGATCTCAAACATCGTGCCCATGGTAGCCCACGCCGACCACTCAGAGCACTCGGTTGACATCCTTGTTACCGACCAGGGTATAGCCGACCTGCGCCACCTCGACCCCCTGCAGCGCGCATACGAGATCATCAACAACTGCGCTCATCCCGACTACCGTCCCCTGCTGCTCGACTACCTCAAGCTCGGCAAGGGCGGCCAGACACCCCACTCGCTCCAGGCTGCATTCGCATTCCACGTAGCCTTCAACGAAACCGGCGACATGCGCAATGCCGATTTCTCTAAATTCTGCTGATAAACAATTAAATACCTCAATATAAAAAGCCCGGTTTTAGCCGGGCTTTTTCTGTATCTGATTATTTAACCTATTCGCGGTCGGCGGGGCCAAGCAGCAGTATGCCGCCGGTGGCGGGGTCGAGTCGCAACTGCGACGGTGCTTTCTTGTCGGTGAACAGACCGGGGTCAAGACCGAAGGTAACACCGAGCTGTGCCAGGGTGACGCCGGCCGATGCTATTTCCTTGCCTTCATAGTTTATGACTACCTTGGCTGTACCGGGAATCTGATATGCAAATCCGCCCTTGGGGAAACGCTTGGTCTCTCCTTTGTCGTTCACAGGCAGTTTGCCGGCCTCAATCACCTCTACATCCACTGTCAAAGGCTCACCGGCGAGATTGTCGGCATCTATCACACCCTCAAAAGGCGATATACGTGCGATTACCTTGCCGTCGAGCCCCGTAGAATCGGGCACTATGGTGATGGTACGTACTGTGGTCCAAGTCTGTTCAGTGCCGGCAAACATAGCGGTGAGGGCTTCTTCCTGTCGTGCCAGATTGTCGAGCACCAGCTTCATGGCCTGTCCGTCGGCCGGGGGATTGTCGGCCTGACCCGAAAGCAGCTCCGAGCGCATGTCGCGCAGCTCGAAGATACGGTCGGCGGCGAGCTTGGCTCTTTTGGATATAGACGACGAGCTTATCATCTCCTGAGTCATGGCCTGACGGGCAAATTCAGTTTCAAGAATCGAGGGCTGCATGGCCTGAGCTGCGGGCAGCTCGGGATTTTTCGATTCCTCTACGGTTTCAGTATTTACGGCCAAGGGGATGTCGTTTCCATCGAGAATCACAAAAGGTGTCGAACCCGATTTGAACTGTACCAGCCAGCGGTTGTCGGGATTGGCCACACCGCGTGTGTTTATGTTCACCGAGCCTATCTCAACGGTAGTCGATGGTTTGGTTATTGCATCGTTTATGGCCAGATGACGGCGGGCATAGTTGTAGAATTCGCCGGGCACGCGCTTGGTGTGTACCGTCTGTATTGTAATTTCCACAGCAGTATTGGGTAATGAATACACCAAGCCGTATTCATTAGCTTTGGAAGCTGTGAACTTCTGAGTATTTTGCCCCATGGCGGTGAAGCCTACAGTCGTCATTGAGGCGATGACAAGAGCGAGACCAATATTTTTCATATATTATTTAACTAATCATTAATAAACAAGCGCTTGAACGCAGCCCCTATGCAGTCGGCAACGTCGGTGGCGGTGACGCTGTATACGCCAAGTTTTTCGGCCGCTATTTCTCCGGCAAGGCCGTGGATATACGGGCCCACGATAGCTGCAAACTCGGTGCGCATGCCCTGGGCGAGCAGGGCTGCTATAAGCCCGGTGAGTACGTCGCCGCTACCGCCTGTGGCCAGCGCCGGGCTGCCTGTGGGATTGAAGTATACCTTGCCGTCGGGACGCACGATGGCGGTGAATCGTCCCTTAAGTATTATGATGATATGGCGCTGATGTGCCACTTCTATAGCCTTGAGCAAGCGGGCGTATGACGAGGGCTGACGGCCGAAGAGTCGGTCGAACTCGCCGGCATGCGGTGTGAGTATGCTCATCACCGGCACGTGGTCGAGCATGGCCGGGCGTATCGACATGCAGTTGAGCGCATCGGCGTCGAGCACCAGCGGGCGCGAGTTGGCATTGGCAATCCTGAGAAAAGAGTGCAGGGCTTCGATAGTGGCGTCGGCTGTGCCTATGCCCGGACCTATTGCCACGGCCTTGTAATCGCGTGTAAGTTCAATCTCGCTGATAGCCAGGTCGCCGCGGTCGCATTCAAACATAGCGCAGGGCACCGAGGTCTGCATCACATAGAATCCGCAACGTGGCGCATGTACTGTAACCTTGCCGGCTCCACCTCTCAGTGCGCCCATGGCACATAGCTGTGCGGCCCCGAGCATACCGTAGCTGCCGGCAAATATCATGGCATTGCCACAGTCGGCCTTGGATGCAAACGGGTCGCGCGGCTGCACCAGCTGGCGTATATCGCTTTTCTCAATGAGGCGGTATCGCCACGGAGCGCGTTCGAGTGCCGTGGAGCTGTAGTCAACCGGTACAACCTTCCACTTGCCCAGCAGCTCAGAGTTTTCTTTCATGAAAAATGCCACGCGCGGCATGCCGATGGCCAGAGTTATGGAGGCGTGGATGATGTTGCGGTTGATAAGGCCGTCGACCGAGTCGACGAGCAGCCCCGAGGGCACATCAATCGACACCACACGAGGCTTCATCTCGTTTATGTAGCGCACGATGCTCTGATAACCGCCCGATAGCGGTGTGGTGCGTTCGGTGCCGAATATACCGTCAATCACGGTAACGTCGCCTATAAGGTCGGGCATTGAGAACTGCAGGCCGGTAACCTCGGTGAGAGCGTCGTCGCCATACTCCTCGCGCATGCGGTCGCGGGCGGCCACACACTCGGCAGTGGCGCGGTTGCCGTTGATGTTAAACAGATAAATTTCGGTATGGAAACCCTGAATGGCAAGGTGTCGCGCTGTAGCCAAAGCATAAGCGCCGTTGAGGTCGGGGCCGGCAAACACCACCAGACGGTGGCCCGGCACGAGCGATGATATTATTTCAATAGCCAGCGATTCACCCACAAGTTCTATGAACTGACGGGCTGTGATACCCTGTTCCTTGAGCGTGAATCTGCGTATAGCTTCAATTTCTTCAGATGAGAATATTTTCATTGCCGATAATTATAAAGCAAATGTCCTTATAAGATATTGTAACATAATCTTAAACTGCAAAGTTAGCATTTTTCCTCCAAATATAGCGAGTTATTGAGTGTAAAAAGCTCTACAATGTTAGTAAATGTGAAAATATATTTTCAAAAATCCCACGTTTGTTAATCTGTGTTAATTACAAGCACTTTTTCTTGCATTTACTATGTTGTATAACATAAAAGCATTAACTTTGCATCAGTTTTTCATGGTATTAGATTTAAGGTAAGAAGATTATTCGTCGTGATGACGGATAATTTTTTTTGTTTTTACACTTCAGGGGCTGATTAAGCAGAAAAATCTTTGTAACTTTGCATATTATTATGGGACGATTACTTTCTATAGACTTCGGGCGAAAACGTTGCGGCATAGCCGTAACCGACCCCCTGCGCATAGTTGCCAACGGGCTCACCACAGTGCCTACGTCTACACTCATCGACTTTGTAAAGCAATATATAGCCACCGAGGGCGTCGACCGCATAATAGTAGGACTCCCCACCACTATGCGCGGCGAGCCGTCTGAGTCGATGCGCTACCTCACTCCGGTCATCAACCGCCTTAAAAAAGAAATAGCGCCCATAGAGGTCACATTTTTCGACGAGCGTTTTACCTCGGCCATAGCCCACCGCGCCATGATAGACGGCGGAATGAAAAAGATGGACCGCCGCGACAAGGCAATCGTTGACGAAATCTCGGCCACGATACTCTTGAACGACTTCCTGCAAAGCCGTTTCAATATCTGATAAATCAAAATACTTCAAAATATATAATGAAACTGCCTATTTATCTTTACGGACATCCCGTACTTAGAAAAATATCTCAGGACATCACTCCCGAATACCCCGGTCTTAAGGAGCTGTTGGAAAATATGTATGAAACGATGTACTCATCTGACGGCGTAGGACTCGCCGCGCCCCAGATAGGTCGCAACGACCGCATCGTGGTCATAGACGCATCGCCGCTGGCCGAGGCTTTCCCGGAGCTTGAGGGTGTTAAGCTCACCCTTATCAACCCTCGCCTCGAAGTGCTCGACGGCCAGGAAGAAACTCGCGGCGAAGGCTGCCTGAGCCTGCCCGGACTGTCGGAAAACGTAAAGAGAGTGGAGCACATACGCCTTACATGGGTCGACGAGAATTTCCAGCCCCACGACGAGGAATTCTCAGGATTCCTGGCGCGTATTATCCAACATGAGTACGACCACCTCGAAGGCAAGGTTTACATCGACCACATATCGCCGATACGCAAACAGCTCATCCGTGCCAAGCTCAACAACATCGTAACAGGGAAAATCAGATGCGACTATCCCGTGCGCTACGCACCTCGCAAAAAGTAACAGCGATTACTCTTGTTAACAATTAATCAACCACTAATTATGGCTGACGACAAAAAGATAATTTTCTCAATGGTAGGTGTATCAAAGACCTACCCTCCACAAAAGACTGTCCTCAAGGATATCTATCTTTCATTTTTCTACGGAGCCAAAATAGGCATCATCGGTCTGAACGGTTCCGGTAAATCATCACTGCTCAAGATAATTGCCGGTATCGACAAGAATTATCAGGGCGAAGTGGTATTCTCGCCCGGTTACTCGGTAGGCTATCTGGAACAGGAGCCTCAGCTCGACCCCGAAAAGACCGTGATCGAAGTAGTGCGCGAAGGCGTGAAGCCCATCATGGATCTTTTGGCCGAATTCGACCAGGTAAACGAAGCTTTCGCCGACCCCGAGGTGCTTGAAGACCCCGACAAGATGGAAGCTCTCATCGCCCGCCAGGCCGAACTTCAAGACAAGCTCGACGCTGCCGATGCCTGGAACATTGATTCCAAGCTCGAACGCGCCATGGACGCCCTGCAGTGCCCGCCAGACGACCAGATCATCGACACCCTCTCGGGTGGTGAGCGCCGCCGTGTGGCTCTGTGCCGCCTGCTGCTGCAGCAACCCGACATACTGCTGCTCGACGAGCCTACCAACCACCTCGACGCCGAATCTATCGACTGGCTCGAACAGCACCTCAACCAATATCCCGGCACCGTTATCGCCATCACCCACGACCGCTACTTCCTCGATCACGTGGCCGGCTGGATTCTCGAACTCGACCGCGGCGAAGGCATTCCATGGAAGGGCAACTACTCATCATGGCTCGACCAGAAGACCAAGCGCATGGCCCAGGAAGAAAAGCAGGCTTCGAAACGCCGCAAAACCCTTGAACGCGAGCTCGAATGGGTGCGTATGGCTCCCAAAGCACGTCAAGCCAAGGGTAAGGCTCGTCTTAAGTCATACGACGCATTGCTCAACGAGGACCAGAAGCAGAAGGAAGAACGTCTTGAAATCTTCATTCCCAATGGTCCGCGCCTTGGCAACAAGGTTATCGAAGCCACCGGCCTTGCCAAATCTTTCGGCAAGAAACACTTGTTCAGCGACCTCAACTTCTCTCTGCCCCCAAACGGCATTGTAGGTGTTATAGGCCCCAACGGTGCGGGTAAGACTACCCTGTTCCGCCTCATCATGGGTCAGGAGACTCCCGATGCCGGCTCATTTGAAGTGGGCGAAACCGTTAAAGTGGCATACGTAGACCAGCGACACCACGACCTCATCCCCGAAAAGAGCGTTTACGAAGTAATCTCGCAGGGTGTTGAATCATTCCGCATGGGCGGCCGCGATGTAAATGCCCGCGCCTACCTGTCGAAGTTCAACTTCACCGGTGCCGATCAGGAAAAGAAAATCGGAGTGCTCTCGGGTGGTGAACGCAACCGTCTGCACCTGGCCATGGCTCTGAAGGAAGAAGGCAACGTGATTCTGCTCGACGAACCTACCAACGATATTGACGTAAACACACTCCGCGCCCTTGAAGAAGGTCTTGAAGACTTCGCAGGTTGCGCCGTAGTGGTAAGTCACGACCGTTGGTTCCTCGACCGTATCTGTACCCACATCCTGTCGTTTGAAGGAGAAGGCAAGGTAGTGTTCTACGAAGGTTCTTACTCAGACTACGAAGACTTCAAGCGCGCCCAGAACGGAGGCAAGGAACTGCCCCGCCGCCGCTACCGCAAGCTTATGGAATAGAAATTTAAAGTTTAAAGTTGTTTGAATAACGATTTAAACTCTCCTCTTTAAACTTTAAACTCTAAACTTTAAACATTAAATTAAAACAAAACCGCCGACTCGCATTCGAGCCGGCGGTTTGTGTTTTAATTTAGAAGTTAAAGGACAACCTTATGGCCTTCTATGAGGTAGAAACCGCTTGAAAGACCTTCAATGACGTTTGCACCTTCGGCAGCCTTGAACGAACGCACAAGACGGCCATCCACTGCAAATACATTTACTGTCCTTTCTGAAGGAACTGTCACAACGACATTGCGTCCCGAAACACGCACGGTAACATCATCGCTGACTCCGTCCACTGCAGAAAGCATGTAATCGCCGTTATATACCGACTTGATCTCATTGTCGTTGAGCGCACGGTTGTAGATGGTGAATTCATCGAACGAGTGGTCTGAATAGGGATCACTGCTCCATGCAGAACGGCCCAGATAGTTGGTAGTTGTAACACCCATCTTGGCAGGAGCCACTACATCGCCTACCTCGCCCTGCGCATCGCGTGTTGATGAAGCGAGCTGCGAGTTGATGTAGAGATGCATGTCATTGCCCTCGCTTACAAGCGTGAGATGATTCCACTCAGAGCGATTCATGGCCGCATGGTCAAAGCGATAGTCAAATGTACCTGCTCCGCATGTGATCTTGTAGCGCATCTGGGTGTTTGAGGTGGGCATGAACATCATGAATGTGCCTGTACCGCTGTTGAAGTCAAATATACGCGAGTTGTTGCCGATTTTAACCCACATGGCAATGGTGAAATCACCTGTTAGCTCGCTTACCACACCTTCGGGAAGCACGATATGCGACTTGTCTGCACTTGACAACTTGATTGCCTTGCGGTTGGCATCGCGTCCTTCAACCAATTCGAGATTACCGGCAACAGTGGCATGATAACCGCCCCAAGAGTCCTTCAGAGTATTTTCGGCATCAAACATCAGCATGAGATGCTGGCCTTCGTCGGGACGGGCTTCGAGAACCTGCGAACTTTCGGCTGAGCCGGCAGCGTTATGGGTCTCGATAATGTAACGATAAATATTGCCGTTTTCAACATCGTAGTCCACGAAGCGGTCGCCATCTGGTACCTCTCCGCAGAACAGGAACAGACCTTCATCAGAATCCTGACGGAAAATGCGGTGGATGGCATCGTAGGCATACTTCCATGTGATGGTCACCTTGGCATCACCGCCGGCGGCAAAGGCATCTTCAATTGCATCGGGAGCTACAAGGGTCAAAGTAGACACAGTAACTGCAGTTGAATTTACATCAGCCGCTGTGCTCAGCGAGCTTACACGATAGATATAGGCAGTGGCTACTTCAAGACCCTTGTCGGTAAACTTGGTTTCTGCCATATTTTCTGCAAGCACCTCAAATTCGGGCTCTACATCGGCTGCGCCGGGAGCAAGGGCGCGTTCAATCTTATAACCGCGCGCACCGCTTACTTCGTTCCATTCGAGGTTTATGATAGTTGAAGATATAGCCTTGGCAGTAACTTCAGGAGCAGCCGGGGCATTGTCGCGTACAAATTTGCATTCGCGAGAATAAGCCGATTCGGTATCCTTGTACGAGAGAGCTTTGACACGGTACACCTGCTTGTCGGCCATGATGGAATCGGTGAATACCACTGTTCCGCCATAAACATAGTCAGTTCCGGCTACCAAAGTATCCACGGCCAACCATTCGCCGTCGTTGAGTTTGCGTTCAAGGGTATAGTTCTTACCGGTTTCACCGTTGTGATCATACCACTTTATATTGATAGCCTTGAAGTCTTCAGAAATTTCATGGGTGAGCCATGCCGGAGCAATCTTCCATGTATGTACGTATTCGTTCTCCGAACGATAGGCCAGTTTGGCCTTGTGGTCGCGGAATACCTTACCGGCGGGTGTGAGCTTGCCTCCGAGTACCAGGGCGCGGGCATCCTGAACCCAGTCATACCATGCGTGACGTTCGAGATAGGGGCTTTCGTCAAGAGCCGGCAGCACGTCCTTGAGCCATGCAATCTGCTTGGCTGAGTTTTCGGGCGAATGCGGACGGGTTATGATGGTTTCGTTGCCGTTGTCGTCAAGAATCACATTGAAGTCGGCATCGCGCTTGGGGCCTTGGTTTGTGGGCCAGTTTTCGTTAGTCCAGTTTGCACCGTTGTTCCATTCGGTAATCCATACGGGACGGTAACCGAATCGTTCTGAGTTGTTTTTAATCTGGTTCTTGAGGCTGTTGCCGGTCTGTCCATCCCAGTACATGTGATATACCACATAGTCCACGCGGTAGTTGAGTTCTTCGGCATACTGCATGAAGGTATTGAGCCAAGCCTTGTTGAAGCTGTCGGGTGTGGGAGAGCCGAGACGCAGGCCGGTACGGAACATTTCGTGCCACTGTTCTATGGCCTCTTCAGGGGTTGCGTTAGACTGGTCGGTGTGGTCGGGTTCGTTAAGACCGCTGCAATGCGAAACGTTTGTCTTGCCGGCGATGTCGTTCCATCCGGGCCAACCGAGGTTCTGACGTATCATGGCATATTCAAAGTCGGTATCCATGTTGTTGCCGCCCGAGTTCCAGTCGTAGTACCAGGTACCGTCGGTGAGGTGGCAGTCGAGGTTGGCTGTACCCTTCTTGCTCACCCATTGCCAGCGGCATACACGTACAAACGAAGCAAATTCAAGGCCTTCGGGCATCTCGTTCACTTCGAGGTCGCCGTCGTTGGCTATATAGCAACGCGAGAAGCCCGTACCGTCGGGGTTGTTGGCTATGACGCACATATAGCCGTATGCCAGACGGAATGAACGGATATTATTATCGAAGTTCTCGCCAAGCTGTTCTGATTTACCGAGGTCATTGGTTGAGAGCTCACCGCGGTAGAATATATCCTGGGCGCAATCAAATGAATCGCCTTTCAGGGCAGGCTGATTATACAGGGTAAGAGGTGTCACATCCCAGCCGCCGGGCAATATGAGCGAGCCGCTGGCATAGATGGCCACACGGTCGTGTTCGGGATCAATGGGCTGGCCTTTGATTGTGATTACATCTTTGTATGTGTCGAGAACCGCCGAGGGTTTCACATTTTCAAGGAACAGGTGGTTGGCAGAACCTTCAAGGTCTATTTTCGAACCACCGATAAAGGGACGCGCACCTGTAAGGTGTACCTTGGCATTGCCTGTGACTTTGGCATCGGCAAGCACGAGTGCGGGGATTGTAAGGTCGGCCGAGATTTCCATGGGTGAGAGTTCGCCTGTGGCTCCTTCTTCAAGGAAACGTGCATATACAGTAACATCTGTTTCTACCGGGACTGCAAAATCAAATGCTTTAGTAAGTTCGGCATCGGCATACCAACCTACAAAGTCGTAGCCTTCTTTCACGGGGCTTTGAGGTACGGTCACCGTGTACTGCTCACCGTCGGCAAAATATGATTTTGACAGGATTGAATCGCCGTCTACAAACACTACACGGTGTGCGGTTGAGTCAACTTCAATCTTGTAATTCCACGACAATGCGCGGTCTTTGGTCTCATCGGCCGACCAGCACATATAAGCTTCTTCGATGTCTTCGGGGACTTCGAAATACATCTCTGCGCTTGTCCATGCGCCCCACTTTGCTGTGGCTTTCTTTACCGAAGCATATTCGGTACCGTTGCCATCGCGGCTTGAATTGATGGCAAAAGTATGGGTAGCACCGTGATTCATATATGAGAAATCAGCCGAGAAGCGGTAGATTTTATCCTTTTTCAAACCTGCAACCGGATATGAATATACATAGTTGCGCTGAACCAGGAAGAGTGTGCGTGTCTGCACACCATCGACACTGATATTGTCGCGGTATCCGTTCCAATAGTCACCGCTGTTGTATGCCTCGTGCCATTCACATTCGGGGGTCGATACCCAGCCGAACATCGAGGGGATGTCGCCGGCAGTTCCGCGGCCGTTACCGTCCCAACCTTCCATCAGGTTGCCGTTGAGGCCTTTTCTCTCCCATTTTGCATAAAGGGTAGTATTGGCAGTAACGGTGAGCGGGAAGGTCACAGCCTGTGTCAAATCGGCATCGCTGTACCATCCTATGAAGTTATAGCCTATGCGACGGGCCAACGGAGCCTGTTGCACGGTATATTCCTCACCTTCTACAAAGGCTATGGGCGCGGGGCCTTCGCCCTCTCCGGCATCAAAAGAAATGACAGCCACATTGCCTATCTCCACAAGCTTTACATTGTCGAGAAAGCCGCCGCGCTGCCAGTTGCTTGTTGTTGCCGACCACAGGAAATAGCAGTTTTCTGTGGTTTCGGTCACTGCAAACCGCAGTTTGTAATCGTCAAGCTTGATTACCTTGTTGTTTCTGTTATAGTTGAACTCAGCCTTGCAGAAAGGATTGTCGCCTGCGAGGTTGTCGGCGAAATAGAAACTGTAGTTGATGTTGGTATCTCCACCGTTGCGACGCCACACCTGTCCCTGCAGTTCATACACCTTGCCGGGTTCGGGACTAATGGGGTAAGCATACTTTACATCAGCATTTTTAAGATACAGCACGGTGGCATTGTCATAGCCGTCGTTGCCTGCAAGGTTCTGACCGGTGCGGAAGTACGTACCCGCATCATCCGGTCCGTTGCTTGTTGTGAAGTCTGATTCAGAGCAGCCGTTGAAGCGCCATCCCACCTGATACGGTGTCTGTTTGACGCCATCCTTCACTGCCTCCATAGCTCCCTCCAACAGATTGGTCTGAGCACTCACCGTAGCCGGAATTGCGATTGCAGCAAACAATGCCGCAACCGACAGCAGGCCGGGAGCGCCCTTTCTCTTGTCGAAAAATTTCATAAGCGCGTTTTTAGGATTGATTTGGTTAATATTATGGTATTTAGATTGCAATTGTTTTTCAGGTATGTAACTCTTTTGCAAAATTAAGTCAGAGCCTCACCATAATCTTTTTCCAAATCATTATATTTTGTGCGCTTTTCAATCAATTTCGTACTTTCGCACGATTTAGAACATCTGTTGAATTATTCAGACACAAGTAGGCAGTGAAAAATAGTTTATATCATCTACTTACTTATCAGGCAGAGCCTATTACGAGCAGTGTCAGGCCAAGCAAGAGTATCGAAAGGTCTATAAGCTTGGAGCGTACGTCTTTTTCGTGAAGGGCTATCACGCCGTAGAAAAACGACACTATCACGCTGCCGCGACGTATCATCGACACCACTGCTATCATCGAGCCGGGGATTGACAGAGCATAGAAATAAGCAAGATCGGCCACAGTGAGAAATACCGAAATAAGCACTATAGACCAGCGCCACTTCAGCGGCGTGCGGCCGGCATCGCTGTTTTTCATCAATATCAGCAGCACGCCACCCATTATGATGAGCTGATACAGTGTGTACCACGCCTGCACCTCCATAGGCTCGTAGCGGCCAAGCAGGTATTTGTCGTACAACGCGCTTATGGCACCGGTTGCGGCGGCTCCTATGCTGAGCCATATCCAGCGGCTGTGCTTGAGCGAAAAGCCCTCGCGGCCGCCTATGCGGCTTATGAAGAACAGTGAGAAGAAGCCGAGTATCACACCGCCCCACTGCAGCAGATTGAGCCTTTCGCCGAAGATGAGCACCGCGCCTACCAGCACCATCACGGGGCGCGAGGCATTGATAGGACCGGCTATGGTGAGCGGCAGATGCTTTATGCTGAAATATCCAAGCAGCCATGAACTCAGCACTATCACTGCTTTGAGCACTATCTGCATGTGCCCGTGCAAGGTGCCTCCAAGACCAATATATCCCTCGGCCAGATTGGAAATGATGACGGGTGACATGAGCAATGTGCAGAATAATGTATTAAGGAACAATACCTTGACCACATTGTTGCCGTTTAACGACAGCTTTTTGCTCACATCATAGAATCCAAGGCACAGCGCCGAAACTATTGCAAGAAAAACCCACATATTATTTGTAACGATCGGAGTAATCGAAGATTGCCTGATACAGGCGTTTGTAAGCATCGTTCAGCTCAATGTGCCTGCGGGCCATCACCCTCGATGCTATGGTAAAGAACTCATTGAGATTCACGTTGTCGAATCCGGCAGTGCCGCCTTTGAGGAACGAAGGTATGAACACACGGGGCATACCCTCGCTCACTATGTTGCAGCCTACCCCCACTGTGGTGGCGGTGTTGAACGAGGTGTTGATGGCGCTCTTGGAATGGTCGCCCATTATCAGGCCGCAAAACTGCAGGCCGGTGCGAAGGAATCGTCCCGCCGGATAATTCCACAGCTTGATTTCCGAATAATCGTTCTTTAGATTCGAGGCCACGGTACCGGCTCCGAGGTTACACCATTCGCCTATTACGGCATTGCCCAGGAAACCATCATGAGCCTTGTTGGCATAACCCTGCATCATCACATTATTAAGCTCGCCGCCTACCTTGCAAAATGGGCCAAGTGTGGTTGCGCCATACATCAATGTGCCCATATTGGCCTGCGAATGGCTGCAGAGCGCTATAGGGCCGCGCAGATGGCACCCCTCCATCACCGTTGCATCACGGCCTATATATATATAGCCGTCCCTTACATTGAGAGTCGAGGCCAACACTGTGGCCCCCTCCTCTATAAATATACGCGAGTCATCTCCTATAACTATGTTTGACTCATCTACCGGCTGCGAAACGCGGCCGGCTGTAAGGCGTTCAAAGTCCTCATTGATGATTTGGCCGTTATAACCGAAAATATCATACACATGCTTCAGAGATACAATCTCGCCGGGGAATTCAACCTCTTTGACTGTATCGTGACCTCGGCGGGCTATAAGCTGCCCTGCGTTGACAAGTGCTTCACCGGCTTCGAGCAGACGCACGGCATCGGCCAACATGCGGGTAGCCACCACATTGCCGGCAACAAAAACGGTGTCGGCATCTGAATCGGGACAACCGGGAAAAAGTTCTTCGAGATAATTTTCAGTCTGCCAGAAATATTCGCCGGGCAAGAAAGCCTGCCAGCGTTCTGCCATAGTGTTTATTCCAAGTCTTATTGCACCTACGGGACGTGTATAAGTTATCGGAAGAAGGTTTTCGCGTATTCCTTCAGGATCAAATACTACTATCTTCATGATTTGGTTATTTTTTTGCAAAAGTACATCATTTCAACGTATCTGACAAATCAATCAGTTGCATTGACTGCCGTTTTGCACCGTCAGACCACATGCGCAGGTAATGTGTCATACTTTTCAAATGTATCATTTTGCAAGCAAACAAGCGCTGCAACTATACTTTTGTTGCGTTTTCGCTTACATAATGGCAAATTGTTTGCTAATTAACATTTATTAACTTACAATATGTTGCAGGATGTGTATTTATGTGTAACTTTGCAACCGTTAGGTAGTTTTTTCTATTTCCAATAGTTATCGTTTCTAAAGTAAAAATCTCCAAGCTATTAGCCCCGGCCGGGGGCTAAACAAGCTTGGATTTTTTTATTTATAAGGTTAAAACGCTATGTTAAGCGGCCTCTAATTTTGGCAGTTTGAAAAATTATACTTAATTTTGAAGCGCAGATTGTTTCTGAGTCTGCTCCAATAATTTAAACTCTTGTATAATGGAAATGCGTGACCCTGCATCGGCTGCCAACTTTGCCGATGGACAAACTCCCCAGCCGGAGCTCGCCAACCCGAGTTCCGATGACATTCAAAACAAAGAATTCGAAACCGCAGGCGGTGTAGATCCCGAAAAAGCCGCCGAGGATGAAATGACTGAAGCTCAAGAAGTTGAACAGTCCGAAGAAAACACACTCGAGCCATTGACCCGCGAGCTGATCATTAGCGCGGCAAAGGCGGTGTATGAAAAAGATGCCGCCGACATCACCACCGACGACATCCGCCATCTGCGCCAGCAATGGAACGCTTTCCGTAAATCGGAGCAAGCTGAGGCAGCAACAGCCGAAGCCGAAGAAGCACCTGCCACTGACGCTGCCGATTCTGAAGATGACGAATTCAAAGCAATTCTCGCCGACATACGCGAGAAAAAAGCCCGTCATACAGCCGAAGTTGAAGCCGAACGCGCCGCTAATCTTCAGAAAAAAGAAGCAATCATCAACGAAATCATCGCCCTGGCTGATGATACCGACAATGTAAACCGCACATTCCCCCGCTACCGTGAGCTTCAGGACGAATTCAACGCCCTGGGTGAAGTTCCGGCCAACGAGGAAACCGCTATATGGAAGCGATTCCAGGAAGCTCGCGAAAAATACTCCGACAACCTGAAAATCAACAAGGAACTTCGCGACTACGATTTCAAAAAGAACCTCGAGACCAAGCAGCTCCTGCTCAACGAGGCATCAGAACTCGTTGCCGAAGAAGACGTTATCACCGCTTACCGCCGCCTGCAGGAGCTCCACAACAAGTGGCGCCGCATAGGCCCGGTTGCCAAGGAGATGCGCGAGGAAATATGGAACAAGTTCAAGGAAGCTTCAGCCGAAATCAACAAGCGCTACCAAGCTCACTTTGAAGCTCGTAAAGCCCGCGAAGCCGAGAACGAAGCCGGCAAAACAGCCATCTGCGAACAGCTCGAATCCATCGACTTCGCTACCCTGAAATCATTCGCCGCATGGGATGCCGCCACAAAGGTGGTGATGGAACTTCAGGAAAAATGGCGCTCTTACGGATTTGCATCGCGCAAGATGAACAAAGCTCTCTTTGCCCGCTTCCGCGAACTTTGCGATAAATTCTTCTCTGCCAAGGCCGAATACTTCCAGACCACACGCGAAGAACTGGCCAACAACCTGGCCCGCAAGACGGCCCTGGCCGAACGCGCCGAAGCACTGCGCGACTCTACCGACTGGAAAAAGACCACCGACGAACTCGTGGCTCTGCAGAAAGAATGGAAAACCATCGGCACTGTAGCCAAGAAGTACAGCGACGCTGTATGGAAACGATTCCAGCAAGCATGCGATGCCTTCTTCGAAGCCAAGAAAAAAGCCGGCAACGGCGCTCGCCGCGAAGAACAGGACAACCTGCGTGCAAAACGCGAAATCATTGCCGAACTCGACAAAATCAACCTCGAAGGCGTGCGCGACGAAGCTATCGCACGTCTGCGCGAGCTGCAGGATCAGTGGAAGGCCATAGGACATGTACCTTTCCGCGAGAAAGACAAGGTGTACGAAGCATTCCGCAACAAGGTTGTGGAACTGCGCGAATCGCTCGACATGCGTCGCAACCGCGACCGCATGGAACGCTTCTCAAACGACCTTTCGGGCCTTGAAGGAGACCAGCAGAAGCTCTACCGCGAACGCGAACGTCTGACCCGCGCCCTCGAAAGCCGCCGCCAGGAACTCCGCACCTACGAGAACAACCTCGGATTCCTGTCGTCAAAGAGCAAGAGCGGCGACTCTATGCTGCGCGAATTCGAACGCAAGGCCGAACGCCTGCGCGCCGACATCGCCGACCTTCAGGAAAAAATCAAGCTTATCAACGGCAAACTCTAAACCTCAGTATATGGATTTGCCGGCTATGGCATTAGCCGGCAAATCCACTATATCTACATCACTATAGTCACACACGCCTATGAGTGCGATATCACGCTTATACTTCGGCAAGTATATACGTCCGGTCATGCTGATAACGGAATGGCTGATGGTAAACGTATTTTTTGCCGTCGCCGTATATCTGTGGCCCGACCGAATGTTTGAACCCGAGTGGCAGCTGTGGATACTCGTCAATGTGAGCTACGTGCCCATTGCCATCTACAACAACCGCCGCAACGACTCAACCCTGCGTTCGGAGCAGCTCGACCGCATACTGCTGCGCACCATTGGCAACATAGGCTTTCATGCCATGGCATTCATGGCTCTGGTGGCTCTGTTCAGTCTTGGCTCTCCGGGCTTGAGATTTTACCTCACCTACTATGGCATGCTCACCGCGGCCATGGTACTGTGGGCCATAGCTTACACCCGCATTCTCAAGTACATACGTCGCCGTGGCTTCAATTATGCAAAAGTGGTGATAGTGGGTACCAACTCCACCGCGATGCGCCTGCACGAAGCAATGATATCCGACAGCGGATACGGCTATAAAGTGCTCGGATTCTTTGACAAGAAACCACGCGAGCAATTCAACGGATGCTACTGCGGCCTTACATCCGACCTGTCTCAGTTTGTCAAAGACAACAGCGTAGACCAGATTTACTACACCATAAGCGGCGACGACGATGAGCTGACACGCATAGTGAAGATTGCCGACGACAACGTGATTGACTTTCTCTACGTACCTCAGATTTCGAGATATATACCTCTCGACTTCCAGATCAACAGTATCAATACCGTGCCGGTGCTGACCCTGCGCCACAACCCCTTGAAAAAGACTTTCAACCGCTTCATAAAGCGCTCGTTTGACCTGTGCATATCATCGGTTTTTCTGGTGTTTTATCCTCTGATATACATACCTATAGCCGCTGTTATAAAACTGACCTCGCCCGGGCCTGTATATTTCATACAGAAGCGTACAGGCTACAAGGGCAAGGAATTCGGGTGCATCAAGTTCCGCACCATGCACGTAAACGTTGACGCCGACAAAGTGCAGGCCACCGAAAACGACCCCCGCAAAACCCCCTTCGGCGATTTTCTGCGACGCACCAACCTCGACGAGCTGCCGCAATTCATCAACGTATTCAAGGGCGAGATGAGCATTGTGGGGCCGCGTCCGCACATGCTCAAACACACCGAGGAATACTCAAAAATCATATCACAATATATGGTGCGCCACTTCGTGAAACCCGGCATCACCGGCTGGGCACAGGTCAACGGCTACCGTGGAATTACCGATGAGGTATGGAAAATGGAACGCCGAGTTGAGCACGACGTTTGGTATATCGAGCACTGGACATCGCTGCTCGACCTCAAAATCATAGCCCGTACAACTCTCAACCTGTTCAGGCACGACAAAAACGCATTCTGAATAGGTTTGTTCAAAAGTGTGTTAAAAGTAAACACACTCTCAGATATACTTGGAATTTTTAACCTACGGGCATATATCTTTGTTAAAAACCTATAAAAATATCTGATTTTACAAGCATTTTGCATGTGGTGTTTGCAGGAAATTATAACTTTGCAGACTGAAACAATTTGAATTATGACTTTACGCAAGTTTGCTATCGCATTGGCAGTGATTACGGCTGCGGCCGGCATCGTCGCCTGCAACTCTTCTTCATACGAGGATACTGAAATTGTCCTCTCTTCCGGTACCGGAGTCAAGACTTTCAGCCTTGAGGAAAACGATTCCGTAATGGCCAACCTTGATTCTGTTTTCTTCTCAATTGACCTTGTTGCCGGCAAGATTTTCAACGCCGACTCCCTGCCTTTCGGCACTAAAGTGACAGCACTCGTTCCTAAAATCACTCTTATGAACGGTGCTACCACCGTGGAACTCAAGGTAAAACGCGAAAACAACACCGATACGGTGTACAATTACCTCGAAAACTCTACCGAGGCCATTGACTTCACCAATCCCGTTACCCTGCACATCACCTCGGCCAACGGAGCGAGCGAACGCAACTATACCATTTCGGTCAACGTACATAAGGTAAAGTCCGACTCACTTACCTGGGACGAACAGGCTCGCACCACCCTGCCCACAACATTCAAGGCTCCCGCAGCACAACGCACAGTGAGAAAAGGCGATAACTTCTATTGCCTGACCACACAGGGCAACGCTTACGAAATAGGCATTCACACCGGCGATATTGCCGGTATGAACGGTGCATTACCCTCAACAGCCGACTGGCAGATAAAGAAGGTGACATTCCCCTTCACGCCTCAGATTAATTCATTTGCCGCATCAGACGACGCTCTCTATATACTCGCCGACGACGGCACTATGTGGACTTCGACTGACGAAGCCTCATCATGGACAGCCACTCCAATGAAGTGGCACGCCATCTACGGCGGCTATCTCACATCTATCCTCGGATCGGTAAACACCGAAAACGGTTGGATGATACAGGCCTATCCCTCGGGGAATCTCATGACAATGCCCGACGGAATGCCCGTGAGCAACACCTCTGTACCCGTTTGCTATTCATTCCCGATGAGCAACAATCCTCAAGCTCTGTTTGTGGGCGGTCGCAAAGCCGACGGCACACTTTCGGCCGATACTTGGGGATTTGACGGCAACAGCTGGGCCAAGGTTTCAAAACGTCCGCTCGCAGTACCTCTCGAAGACGTAGCTATTGTATCATACGTGACATTTGCCGAATCTACCGGACTTTCTTACTCTGAATATCCCTCTATAGTGGCATTTGGCGGCCGCGATGCCTCGGGCAATCCAAACTCGGTAGTATATGCCTCAAACGACTACGGATTCAACTGGGTCAAAGCCGACGACATGATGCAACTGCCCGAAGCTTTGGGCGCATTCAGCAACGCACAGGCTTACGTGATGACCTCAACTTACACCGCCCGGCTTGCACGTCCCCGCATCATCAAGCCCATTGAATCGTGGGAATGCCCCTTTGTATATCTTTTCGGTGGTGTAAACGCTTCGGGCGAGGTTAACAACTGCATCTGGCGTGGTGTTATCAACCGCCTTACCTTCAAGCCCATCGAATAAGAACCGACGATGCGATTCACTATCCGTCATATCATCTTATCAATTGTGATTGCAGCTTTTGCCTTTCCGGCAACGGCCCAGTCGGCTGTAGCTCCCTACAAGTTTGACTTAGGGGGCGCACTTGGTATGAGCGGATATTTAGGCGATCTCAATTCCACCAATCCCTTCCGCCACCCCGGCTTCACGGCCGATGTGCGCGCCGCCTACATCATAGATACCCGTTGGCAACTGCGCGCATCGTTCTCCACACTGGGCCTGAGCGGTTCTTCCGACGATATATCCAACGTGCTGCCCGAGGGCGAGCATTACGACTTCACCTCACAGGTGTATGACCTTTCGTTCCGCGGCGAGTTCAACTTCTTCTCTTACGGTATAGGTGAGACATACAAACGTCTGCGCCGTTGGAGCCCATATCTGGCTCTGGGACTGGGATTCAGCTTGTCGTCGTCAAACGGCCACACAGCATGCGCCCCGTCTATTCCCATGGCTGTGGGCGTACGTTTCAAGCTCAAGGAACGTATCAATCTTTTCGGCGAATTCAGCATGACTAAGGTTTTCTCAGACCATGTCGACGGCAAGGACATCGCCGATATCAACCATATAAAAACAGATTTTTACAAGAATACCGACTGGTTTTCACGCTTCGTCATAGGAATTACATTTGAATTCGGCGAACGTTGCGAAACCTGTCATTATGTCGATTAAAATAAAACCCGGTTATGAATGCGCCATCCCAACCCATAGATCCCTCACGTATACCCGCCCATGTCGCCATTATCATGGACGGCAACGGACGTTGGGCCCAGGCTCGCGGCTTCAATCGCTCATTAGGCCATGCCGAGGGCGTGAACACCGTGCGCCGCATCACCGAGGCCGCTTCCGAGCTGGGTGTCAAATTCCTCACTCTCTACACATTCTCAACCGAGAATTGGAACAGGCCACAGGCCGAAGTCGACGCGCTGATGGACCTGATAGTTGTGGCCATAGAGCGTGAGACTCCCGACCTTATAAAAAATAATGTGCGCCTGCGTATGATTGGCGACATTATGCGCATGCCCCACGGCGCCAGAACAAGGCTCGAACGCTGCATGGCCGACACGGCCCATTGCACCGGCCTCACCCTGGTACTCGCGCTCAGCTACTCAGCACGATGGGACATAACCCGTGCCACACGCGAGATAGCGGCCGAAGCCGCCACCGGAGCTCTCGACCCCGCCACTATCTCCGACGAGCTGGTGGCCTCGCGGCTTTCGACAGCTTTCATGCCCGATCCCGACCTGCTCATCCGCACCGGCGGCGATATGCGCATAAGCAACTACCTGCTGTGGGAAATCGCCTACTCTGAGATAGTGGTGACCCCGACCTTCTGGCCCGACTTCTCAAAACGCGACTTCAACAACGCCATCGCCGACTATCAGCACCGCCAACGGCGATTCGGTCTCACCGGCGAGCAAGCCACGGCCCTGTCGTCAAAACCGCCCAAATAACAATTGCAACAAAAGATATAAAGCCTTTCCTCACCCCCTTAAAAATCATATTTAAAGCTCTCCCCATAAAGCAAAATATAAGCCTATCATCAAGCTATGCGTTATAAATTGATCCTTCTATTGCTCCTGCTGTCAAGTTGTTGCGGAATCTTCGCTACGGCTCAACAGCCCACCGATACCGTCTACAAACCCTCGGTATTATATACCGCCATACCTCACACATACGAAATCGCCGGTATCAGAGTGGAGGGAGCTCCCAACTACGACGACGACATCATACTCGGATATGCCGGGCTAAAAATAGGTGAACGTGTGTCGATTCCGGGACAAGAAATCACCAACGCTACAAAAAGGCTCATGCGCCAGAATCTTTTCCAGCAGGCTCAGTTCAGCCTTGAAAAGACCGTGGGCGACAAGGCTTGGCTCCTGCTTACCGTACGTACTCAGCCACGTATCTCACAGGTTAACTACCTCGGCATGAAAAAAGGCGAACGCGATGAACTGCAGGAACGCCTCAACCTCATGAAGGGCAATCAGATAACACAGAACATCATCAACCGCACAAAACTCATTGTAGAAAAATTCTTCCGCGACAAAGGCTTCAACAATGCCGATGTCAGCATCAACCTTCACGAAGACCTCTCGGCTCCCGGCCAGGTAATCGTGGATATTGCCGTGAACCGTCACGACAAGATGAAAGTACACAAAATATACCTCTCGGGCAACAAGGTGCTTTCTGACCGCAAGCTCAAGATGGTGATGAAGAAAACCAATGAGAACAACGACCTGCTGAAGCTGTTCAGCCAAAAGAAATTCGTACGCTCAGACTACGAAGACGACTTGAATCGCATCCTCACCAAGTATAACGAACTCGGTTACCGTGATGCCAAGATTGTGGCAGACAGCGTTGTGAGCTACAGCGACAATCGTTTTGACGTATATATCACCGTTGATGAAGGTAAGCGCTACTATATCAAGGATATCGAATGGGTGGGAAATACCCTGTATCCGTCTGAACTGCTCAGCACCTACCTCGATATGAAGCCCGGCGACGTCTATAACCAGACCCGCATGAACAAGCGACTCAACGAGGACGACGACGCTGTGGCAAACCTCTATATGGACAACGGTTATCTCTTCTACAACCTCATACCCATAGAACGCGAAGTAAGCGGCGACAGCATCTCGCTGGAAATGCGCATGGAAGAAGGCCCGCAGGCCCGCATCAACAACGTTATCATCAACGGTAACGACCGCCTGTACGAGAAGGTTATCCGCCGCGAACTGCGTGTGCGCCCCGGCGAGCTCTTCTCCAAGAGCGACCTTATGCGTTCGGCTCGCGAAATTGCCCAGACCGGCCACTTCGACCCCGAACACATGGACATACGCCCTGAACCCAATCAGGAAAACGGTACTGTAGACATCGTATTCGACCTCGAATCAAAGGCCAACGACCAGATTGAATTCTCTATGGGTTGGGGTCAGACCGGTATCATCGGTAAACTCTCGCTCAAGTTCACCAACTTCTCGCTGAAAAACCTCTTCTACCCCTCTACCTACAAAGGTGTGATACCGCAGGGCGAAGGCCAGACATTCACCATCTCGGCTCAGACCAACGCCCGCTACTATCAGGCATATTCAATCTCGTTCCTCGACCCCTGGTTTGGCGGCAAGCGTCCCAACTCACTCTCGGTATCGGCTTACTACAGCCGCCAGACCGGTGTGAACTCATCTTACTATAACTCGCAGTGGATGCAAGGCGGTATGTACAATCCCTACGGCTACGGTTATGGCTACGGATACGGTTACGGATACAACGACTACTACCAGAACTCTTATCAGGCATCATACGACCCCAACAAGGTACTGCAGATGGTAGGCGTGAACATCGGTTACGGTAAGCGACTCAAGTGGCCCGATGACTACTTCCAGTTCACAGCCGAAATCGGTTATAACTGGTATTACCTTAAAAACTGGGAATACCTCTATTATATGAAGAACGGTACGTCAAACGCCATCGTTCTCGGTCTAACCCTGTCGCGTACATCAATCGACAACCCCATCTACACCCGCAGCGGTTCTATGTTCTCGCTCAACCTGCAGATGACTCCCCCCGCATCGCTCTTCATGGGCAAACGCGACTGGAAGAAGATCTCTGAAGAGAAGACCGAAGCTTCCAAAAAGGAACTCTACCGCTGGATCGAGTATTGGAAACTACGCTTCAAATCGCGCACATATACCCCGCTGGCCAACCGCAACGGCACATATACCCCCGTGCTCATGACACGCGCCGACTTCGGTTTGCTCGGATCATACAACAGATATCTCAAGACTCCGTTCGAGACATTCTATGTGGGTGGTGACGGTATGTCGGGTTCTTACACATACGCCACCGAAACCATCGCCCTGCGCGGTTACGACAACGGTGTACTCACCCCCTGGACCCGCGAAGGTTATGCCTACACCCGCTTCGGCCTCGAACTCCACTTCCCGCTGATGCTCCAGACCTCTACCACCATCTATGCCCTGGCATTTGTCGAAGGCGGTAATGCCTGGACCTCGGTGAGCAAGTTCAATCCCTTTGAGATGAAGCGCAGTGCCGGTGTCGGCGCCCGTATCTTCCTGCCTATGGTAGGTATGATGGGTATCGACTGGGCATACGGTTTCGACCGCGTGGACGGTGTGCGCGGCGGCAGCCACTTCCACTTTATTCTCGGTCAGGAGTTCTAATTGCTTAAACCTTTTTACGTTTCGTACGTCTATATCAGAAAACACCTTACCAACATGAAGAAATTAGCACTCTCATTACTGCTCCTCGTGGCAGCCATATCATCGGTATCGGCACAGAAGTATGCCATGGTCGACATGGACTACATCCTGCGCAACATACCCTCGTATGAAATGGCCAACGAGCAGCTCAACCAGCTGTCGCAACGCTGGCAACGCGAGGTGGAAGCTATCGGCACCGAAGCTCAGAATCTGTATCAGAATTTCCTCTCCGATAAAGTTTTCCTTACCGACGAACAAATAAAGAAGCGCGAATCAGAAGTCGTGGCCAAAGAAAAAGAAGCTACCGACCTGCGCTACAAATACTTCGGCCCCGACGGCGAACTGTACAAGAAACGCCTGTCGCTGCTCAAACCCATTCAGGACGAAGTGTACGAAGCCATAAAGCAGGTGGCACAGCAACGTGGCTACCAAACTATCTTCGACCGCGCCTCATCATCAAACATCATCTACTCGTCTCCCTCGATTGATGTATCAAACGAAGTCCTCACCCGACTCGGTTACAGCAACAAATAACAATAATAAATATTAACTAAATACATACTAAAAAACCATGTTTAAGAAACTTCTTTTAGCCTTGGCCGTAGTGCTCCCCCTGTCTGCTTTCGCTCAGAAATTCGGTACTGTGGATACTGAAGCTATTCTCACCGCCATGCCCGAAACCACAACCGCACGTCAACAGCTCGACGAAGCATCAAAGAAATACGAGGCCGAATACCAGAAGCTCAACGAAGAACTCAACAAACTCTACACTGATTTCCAGGCCATCCAGAACGACAAGGAAACTCCCGACGCTATCAAGGACCGCCGCATGCAGGAAATTCAGGACAAAGGCCAGAAGGTTGAACAGTTCCGTCAGCAGGCCACTCAAGACCTCCAGCGTCAGAACGAACAGCTCATGGCTCCCATCCTCCAGAAGATCACTGAAGCCATCAAGAGCGTAGGTCAGGAAGGCAGCTTCACCTTCATCTTCCCCAACGAACCCAGCCTTCTGCTCTATCAGGGTACCGACGTTACCGACGTTACTCCCCTCGTCAAGACAAAGCTCGGCATCAAATAAGCTGACAACCCGATACAAAAAAAGAGATTGCAAATGCAATCTCTTTTTTTTATGCCGTATGATAATCACGGCGTTCAGATGGTACACCCGTGGGGAGTCGAACCCCAATCGTCGGAACCGGAATCCGAAATTCTATCCATTGAACTACGGGTGCATGGTTTTGGTAGTGCAAATGTACGCCTTTTTTTGTATATTTGCAAAAATTTAAGAAACTGTTTAAATTTATTTGTCGCAGGATTTGAGAAGGATTGTCATTTGGATTTTTGATATTGATGATGGAGTTTAGTGGCTCCTAAATGACTGAATCAATATCTAAAATACATTGACAAGACTCTCAAAGACAAGATAAAATAAATTTTAAACAGTTTCTAAGAGGTCGTTTTGTAAAATGAATGTAAAAATAGAATCTTCGTGGAAGGACGCTCTCGCCACTGAATGGGACGCTCCATACTTCGAAAAGCTCACCGGTTTTGTACGAAATGAATACGGCACGCACACCGTTTATCCGCCTGCCGCAAAGATATTCGCAGCCTTTGACACAACCCCCTTTGACAAGGTGAAAGTTGTGATTCTCGGCCAAGACCCATACCATGAACCGGGGCAGGCCAACGGGCTATGCTTTTCGGTGGCCGACGGTGTAGCCATGCCTCCATCGCTGGTAAATATTTTCAAAGAAATAGAGAGCGATCTCAATATAAAGCCCCTGCCTTCGGGCGACCTCAGCCGCTGGGCATCGCAAGGAGTGCTTCTGCTAAATTCCACCCTTACCGTAGAGGCTCACCGCGCAGCATCGCATCAAGGCAAGGGCTGGGAAGAATTTACCGATGCAGTGATAGCGCGCCTGTCGGCCGGTCGTGACCACCTGGTATTCTTGCTCTGGGGCAGCTATGCCATACGCAAGGGGGCACACATCGACCGCCAACGCCATCTTGTACTCACATCTCCCCACCCCTCGCCCCTGTCGGCCTACCGCGGATTCTTCGGCAACCACCATTTCTCACGAGCCAACGCCTATCTTCAGGCCCACGGCATCACACCCGTTGACTGGCGATGATACGACTTCTGCTCTGCATAGCCATCATAATGGCGGCGATAACCGCATCGGCACGTAATACCGACACCATGACCGGAATATTCAACGACCGTGTCAAGACCCTCCAGGTACGCGGAGCCGACGGCAACATATTCACCCCGCCTGTGGTGATGCTTGGAGCCGGCGACTTTCTGAACATCAGTTTCGACCACCTTTCAGACGACCGCCAATATCTGCGCTGGCGCGTGCTCAGATGCGATGCCAACTGGCAACCCTCGCAGCTGGTTGAGAGTGAATATCTCGACGGCTTCAACGAGAGCGTCATTGAGGATTACGCCTTTTCGGGGCCTACCACAGTACACTACGTGCACTACTCTTTCAGATTTCCCAACGCCGACATATCGCCCAAGATATCGGGCAACTATCTGATACAGGTTTATCCCGAGAATGACCCCGAGAACGTGTGGCTGCAGACACGTGTGATGGTGAGCGAACAATCGGCGCCCATAAGCGCATCAGTAACCTCGCGCACCGACATAGACTACAACGAGGGTCACCAGCAGCTCAGTGTTGCCGTTGACCTTGAGCGAGCCGCTGTGGCCGATCCGTTCAACGACATCAAGGTGATGGTATCACAAAACGGACGTGCCGACAGCGAGATTGCCATGGTGCACCCCATGCGCATGTCGGGCAAGTCGGCCATCTACGAGCACTCGCGGCCGCTGATATTTCCCGCCGGAAACGAATACCGCCGCTTCGAGGTATCGAATATCAACTATCCCGGCATGGGCGTGGAACAGATTTCTTATTACGAACCATATTACCATTTCAAGCTCTTTACCGACGCGCCGCGTGCCGACCTTAACTACTCGTATGACGAAACCCAGAATGGCCGCTTCATGGTACGGGAGTATAATTCGGCCGACTCCGACACCGAGGCCGACTATGTGGTGGTACACTTCTCGCTCGACATGCCCGAGCAACCCGGCACCATGATATTTATCGACGGCGACATGACCAATCGCCGCTTCGATGCCGAATCCATGATGCAGTACATTGCCTCTACCGGCCTGTACGAACGTGCCTTGCTGCTAAAACAGGGACACTACAACTATCAATATCTGGCAGTGCCCCCCGGCGGCTCCAAAGGCCTCACCGCTACAGTAGAGGGCGACAAATATCCCACCGTCAACGAATACACGATAAAGGTATACACCCGCGGCCCGCTCGACCGCACCGACCGCCTTATAGGCTTCACTCAGATTACTTCAGAAAAATGAATTATACCGAAGAAGAAATAGATATGCTTCAGATACAAGACACCCTGGTAAGTCTCGACCTTTTGGAAAGAGAATTTATATGCGACCTCGACAAATGTCTGGGCGAATGTTGCATAGAGGGCGATGCCGGAGCTCCGGTAACTGCCGAAGAGAAACAAAAACTTGAAGAAATACTGCCTGCAATTCTTGACGACCTCACCCCTGCCGGCCGTCGCGCCCTCGAAGAAAACGGCGTGGCCTACGTAGACGAGGAGGGCGACCTGGTAACAACTCTGGTCGATGGCGCACAGTGCGCATTCACATGTTTCGGCAAGGGCGGCTTGTGCCAATGTGCCATAGAGAAAGCCTACCGCGAGGGACGCATTGACTTCATGAAGCCCGTATCGTGCCACCTGTATCCGGTAAGGATTACCGAATATCCCACTTTTACCGCAGTAAATCTGCACCGCTGGGATATATGCAAATGCGCCGAGATACTCGGCCGCAAGCACCGTCTGCCGGCTTATAAATTTCTCAAGGAACCGCTTACCCGTCGTTTCGGCCCCGAGTGGTATGAAGAACTCGATAAAACCGCTCAGGAATACTACCGACAATATTCACCCGAAAAATTACAATAACAACCAATCATGAAACTGACTTATAACCCCGTCGGCACCTGCAGCCGACTCATTGAGATAGAAATTGAAGACGGAATAGTTACCGACCTTCAGGTAACCGGTGGCTGCAACGGCAACCTCAAAGGTATAGCAGCCCTGTGCCGCGGACGCAAAGCATCAGAAGTGGCCCAGACACTGCGCGGCATACGTTGCGGCAATAAAGCCACCTCGTGCCCCGACCAGATAGCATGTGCCATTGAATCGGCCGCACAAGGCTGAGCCTGTAACAATTGATATAATAATGGTCGGTGTTTCTCAAGGGAAGCACCGACCTTTTCAGATGTGTTTGTTACAGTAAAATCAGTATGCTTGTTGTAATGCTAAACTGTTAAAATAAAGGTTTGATATGAGATGTATAAAAGGGAAGAATATCAAGTCAATAACACAAGGTTGCCGTCCGCGACGGCAACCTTGTATAAGTCTGTGCCTTTAGTATAGTATTGAATTCCCATTATAGAGTCAGGTGTTTTTTACGTAATTAGAGAATTATTTCCGTAATCTTATGTTACAAATATGGATAATTTAAGTCCATTTGTCAAGCAATGAGGTGTTAAGTAATGTTAAATCCAATACATTTGCTACAATTTGCTAATTTTCAGATATTTATAACCGTATGCAAATTGTTACACCGTTGTTACAACCGACTGACTTTATTCCGGCTCACCAAGAGTGTGTTAAGAGTGTGCTTGGATTCAATATCCTCTGAGAAGAAAAATTTTTATTGCAATATCAAAAATTTATATTACCTTAGCATCTTGAATAGTCGCCGAGTTGTTACTATACTTGAAAAAACATAAAAACATATATAAAAACTATATAAATTATGATCAATCCTAAACTTCAAGACGCAATCAATGCGCAGATCAATGCCGAACTGTGGTCGGCTTATCTTTACCTGTCAATGGGCATGCACTTCGAAAATGCCGGTTATGCCGGTCTGGCCAACTGGTACAAAATCCAGTTCAAGGAAGAGCAGGCACATGCCGAGATTTTCATGAACTATCTCAACTCACGCGGCGGACGCGTGGAGCTGGCTCCCATCGCTGCCGTACCCACCAGCTGGGAAACTCCTCTCGCCGCTTTCGAAGATACCCTCGCTCACGAAGAAACCGTTACCGGTCTCATCAACAAGCTCTATCACCTGGCTATCGAGGAAAATGACTACGCCACCAAGGGCAAACTCGACTGGTTTATCTCAGAACAGGTTGAGGAAGAAGAAACAGCCAAGGGCATCATCGACCGTCTGAAACTCGTAGGCGACAACGGCATGGGCCTCTACATGCTCGACCAGGAACTCGCCACACGCGTATACAATGTTCCCGCACCCCTTGCTGCCAAAGCATAATAACGACAAGCATTCTCATCACGCCCCGTGCATCGGCCGATGCGCGGGGCGTGATATTAATAACTGATTCTAAACATTACTGTTTTTTATCTTGTTTATTTGATGTGAAATATTTGGCAAGAACCAAATATATTCATTATCTTTGCACAAACAAAGGCGACCAAGCAAGATTGCCTTGTTTTCCAATGGAATTAATTCTTTTTTTCATATATTTTATACATAATTCAAAAAAATCCTGTTGCACTAATTAACTGACATTGCCGAGAGGCATAATTAAAAGTACTTAATTTTAACCAGTTCAACCGACAAAAAAACACGAATATGGACAGCACAAACACTCCAGGAGGCGAAAAGAAGGCTAAACGTCCTCGTATCGGATCCACTCCTTCGTTAGCCGGAAATGAAGGCGGCGAACGCTCAAACTTTGAACGCGTACCCTATACCCGCCGCGACAACGACACCGCCGCAGATGGCGAAAATCGTCGCACCTATCAACCCCGTCCTTACCAACCCCGTCAGGGTGGCTATCAGCCGCGCCAAGGTTCTTATCAGCCCCGACGCAACTACAATGATTATTCAGCCGACTCTACAGCCGACCACTCAGAGGGAAGTCCTGCAGCCGAGGGTTCAAATCAGAACAACTACCAACCCCGTCAGCAAAACATGGGCGGATACCAACAGCGCCGTCCATATCAGCAGCGTCCCAACAACGGCTACCAGCGCCGCGACAACGGCTATCAGCAGCGTCCCGGCCAGGGCGCATATCAGCAGCGTCAGGGTACCCAGGGCGGATATCAGCAACGATCAAACAACGGTTATCAGCAGCGTCAAGGTGGATACCAGCAGCGCCAGGGTGGCCAAGGCGGATATCAGCAGCGTTCAAACAACGGTTATCAGCAACGTCAGGGTGGCTACCAACAGCGCCAGGGCGGTTACCAGCAGCGTCAGGGCGGATACCAGCAGCGCCAGGGAGGCTACCAGCAGCGTCCCAACCGACAGATGCAGGGCCAGGGCGGCATGTTCCCCGGACGTGGCAAGAGCTTCACTCCGCGCCCCAAACGCATTGAATATGAAATGCCTCTGCCCGATCCCAACGAACAGATTCGTCTCAACAAGTTCATGAGCAATGCCGGTATATGCTCGCGTCGCGAAGCCGACGAATTTATCCAGCAGGGTCTCGTGAAGGTTAACGGACAGGTCGTTACAGAACTCGGCACAAAGATTACACACTCAGATGTAGTGGAATACGACGACAAGGTTGTAGCCCTCGAATCCAAGTGCTACATTCTTCTCAACAAGCCCAAGGATTGCGTCACCACAAGCGAAGACCCCCAGGACCGCACCACTGTGATGGACCTGGTGAAGGGCGCATGCACAGAACGCATATATCCCGTAGGCCGACTCGACCGCAACACCACCGGTGTGCTCCTCCTTACCAACGACGGCGACCTCGCCTCAAAGCTCACTCACCCCAAGTATGTGAAGAAAAAAATCTATCACGTATGGTGCGACCGCGACATTGCCGAAGAAGATATGCAGCGCATTGCCGACGGCATTGAGCTTGAAGACGGTCCCATCCACGCCGACGCCATCTCGTACGCCACCGAGACCGACCGCAACCAGGCCGGCATCGAAATCCACTCGGGACGCAACCGCATTGTGCGCCGTATTTTCGAAAGCCTCGGCTATCATGTGACCAAGCTCGACCGCGTGTACTTCGCCGGACTCACCAAGAAGAACCTCCCCCGCGGACGCTGGCGCTACCTCACCCAGGAAGAGGTCAACCTCCTCAAGATGGGCGCTTTTGAATAAACAACAGACAATAACCAATCCCGGCTCGGGAGCCATTCCCGGGCCGGGTACAAATATAAACCGATGAAACGTAGCAAAATAGCAACTCTTCTCGCCACTCCCGAAGCTATCGGCACCGAAGTCGATGTAAAGGGATGGGTACGTACCCGCCGAGGCAACAAATACGTGCAGTTTGTAGCTCTCAACGACGGTTCTACCATCAACAACCTGCAGATCGTCTTCGACATGAACAAGTTCAACGATGAGCAGCTCAAGCCCATCACCACCGGAGCTTCAATACATGTCACCGGCAAGCTTGTAGAGTCAATGGGCAAAGGACAGACCTGCGAAATACAGGCCGATACCCTGGAGATTTACGGTACAGCCGACCCCGAGAAATATCCTCTGCAGAAGAAAGGTCACACACTTGAATTCCTCCGCGAGATCGCACACCTGCGTCCGCGCACCAATACATTCGGAGCCATCCTGCGCGTGCGTTCGGCTCTTGCTTTTGCAATCCACAAATTTTTCAACGAAAAGGGATTCTTCTACCTGCATACTCCCCTCATCACCGCCAGCGACTGCGAGGGTGCCGGAGCTATGTTCCAGGTTACAACCCTGCCTCTCAACGACCTGCCCCGCACCGAAGACGGCGCCATCGACTACACCCAGGACTTCTTTGGCAAGCCTGCCGCTCTCACCGTTTCGGGTCAGCTCGAAGGCGAGCTCGGAGCCACTGCCATAGGTGAAATTTACACTTTCGGTCCCACATTCCGTGCCGAGAACTCCAACACCCAGCGCCACCTGTCGGAATTCTGGATGATCGAGCCTGAAATGGCTTTCTACGACATCACCGACAATATGGATCTGGCCGAGGAATTTGTGAAATATTGCATACGCTACGTTCTCGACCACTGCCGCTCGGATATCGAATTCCTCAGCGAGCACTTCGACAAGGGTCTGATCGAACGCCTTGAATTTGTGCTTCACAACGACTTCGTACGTCTTACCTATACCGAAGGTGTAGAAATTCTTCAGGCAAGCGGCCACAAGTTCGAGTTCCCCGTATCATGGGGCATCGATCTGCAGAGCGAGCACGAACGCTACCTCGTTGAAAAGCACTTCAAGAAACCCGTGATCCTTACCGATTATCCCAAGGAAATCAAGGCTTTCTACATGAAGCAGAACGAAGACGGCAAGACCGTACGCGCAATGGACGTACTGTTCCCGCAGATTGGCGAAATCATCGGCGGCTCTGAGCGCGAATCTGACTTCGAAAAGCTCAGCGCCCGCATCAACGAACTCGGTATACCCATGAAGGACATGTGGTGGTATCTCGATACCCGCCGCTTCGGCACAGTGCCCCACTCAGGCTTCGGACTCGGATTTGAACGTCTGCTGCTCTTCTGCACCGGCATGACCAACATCCGCGACGTCATCCCCTTCCCCCGTACACCCAAGAACTGCGAATTCTAAGAAACTGTTTAAATTTATTTGTCGCAGGATTTGAGAAGGATTGTCATTTGG
>CAJUKX010000002.1 GCA_910586975.1 uncultured Muribaculaceae bacterium
GACAATGAAAATGGCATTCGCAGAAAGCCGATTATACAAGCGTGTTGCCTATATATTCGGCTTCCTTGGCGGATGTCATATTCACGACACTTCGTGGAGCATCCCTGCGGAATTTATTTTTTCTTTACAACGGTGCCGCGCAGGCGCAGGGTGAGTCGTTTTGACGACTTGGCTGTTGCCGAGCGGTAGCGCACGGTTATGTCCTTGTTGATATTACCTTTTTGGCCCTTGGGCAGGAAGGTAATTTTCACGTTTCCGCTATCGCCGGCGGCGATGGGCTTCACGGGATACTCGGGGCGAGTGCAGCCACAGCCGGTTGTCACCGACAGTATTGCCACAGGCTCGTCGGCCGTGTTTACAAACTTATATTCATGTACCACAGGGGCGTGGTCATCGCTGATTGTACCGAAATCAAATGAATTTTCGGCAAACTGCAGCAGATGGCTTCTATTGGCCGACAGCAGGGTGATACCCAAAGCCACGGCAATCAGAGTGATAAAAATGTATTTTAATGATTTCATTTTTTAATATCGTTGAAATATCGGTCGAGCACCTCGCGTGCGGCGGTGAAAGAACTGCGGCGGTTTGACTCAACCTCGCGGTCGAGCTTGAGCAGTGTGGCTGCGATATCGGCGTCGTTGTAGAAGTGCGACCTCAGTTGTTCGTCTATTGTCTCATACATCCAGTAGCGGGCCTGCTGACGGCGCTTTTGGTCAAAGAATCCGTTATCTTTTACAAATTTGAAGTAACGGTCTATCATGTCCCACACCTCGGGTATTCCGAGCTCGAAATAGCCCGAATATGTGAGCACTTCGGGTTTCCAGCCCGAGGGTGTTGGCGGAAACAGCTGCAACGCGCTCCTGAACTGAGCCTGCGCAAGCTGTGTGCGAGGAATATTGTCGCCGTCGGCCTTGTTGATCACTATACCGTCGGCCATTTCCATAATACCGCGCTTTATGCCCTGCAGCTCGTCGCCCGTACCGGCCACCTGAATGAGCAGGAAGAAGTCGACCATGGAGTGTACGGCAGTCTCGCTCTGGCCCACGCCCACGGTCTCAACAAATATGTTGTTGTAGCCGGCGGCCTCGCACAGCACAATGGTCTCGCGGGTCTTGCGGGCCACACCGCCAAGGCTGCCTGCCGAGGGACTGGGGCGGATGAATGCGTTGGGATGTACCGACAGCTTCTCCATGCGGGTCTTGTCGCCAAGGATCGAACCCTTGGTACGCTCGCTCGACGGGTCGATGGCGAGCACTGCAAGGCGTGCCTCGGGGTCTTTGAGCACATGCAGACCGAATACGTCTATCGAAGTTGATTTTCCTGCGCCGGGCACACCGGTAAGGCCTATGCGTTTTGACTTTCCGGAATATGGCAGGCATTTCTCAATCACCTCCTGTGCACGTGCATAGTGGTCGGGGGCGGTAGACTCTATCAGGGTCACGGCACGCGAGAGCATGGTGACATCGCCCTTGAGTATGCCCTCTACAAGCTCCGAAACCTCGGGGATGGGCTTGCGGCGGCGTCCGCGCTGCATATAGGGGTTTACGCTCGGGGGCTGAACCACACCGCTGTTCACAGTGAGGCCGGCAAATTGCGAATCGTTTTCGGGATGGTGGTGCGTATCAGTCATGGCATGTGTTCTTTTTCCACAAAGTTAGCAATTTTTTTCTTATAAACAGTCCACAAGGTGATTTATGCCGTCTTCGAGCATATCGAGGACCAGTTCAAAGCCCTCGGCACCTTCGTAGTAGGGGTCGGGAATGCACTGATATGTGGTGGTGAGATTGTGCACAAGGTCAATCATCGGCACAATCTTTTCCTCAGCCTCGGGCGACGGAGCCAGCTCGCGCAGATCAGAGATATTGCCCGAATCCATACCGATAACGAGGTCGAAATCCTCAAAATCGTAAGAGCGCACCTGGCGGGCGTGGTGTGTAAGCTCATATCCGCGTCGGCGTGCATGCACCCTCATGCGTTGGTCGGGCAGCTGCCCCACATGCCACGCGCCTATGCCGGCCGAGTCTATCTCAAACCGGTGGGCTAAGCCGCGCTCCTCCACTATACTGTGCATGATGCCGTCGGCGGCCGGCGAGCGGCATATATTGCCAAGGCACACAAAGAGTATCCTTATCTTATCCTTGCCACGCAGGGCGGCTAATTTTTCCTGTGTAGTTTTCATTGTGAGATGTCGTTTATGATTACGTCGGCCGCATTATCGGCACAATCCTCAGTGCCGAGTTTGGCACGCATGAAATTGTAACCGGCCAACTGACGGGCGCGGGCTTCGGAATTGTCGGGTGTAAGCGCGCGCAGCTCGGCCGCCACGCCCTCGGTGGTGCAGAAGTGCAGCAGCATCTCGGGTATGATGGCCTTGCCGCTGATGAGGTTTGGCAGGGTAACGAAGTCCACACTGAGTATGCGCTTCATCATGTTGTATGCCACCTTTGAGCCGTTTGAGCGGTACATGGCCACCTGCGGCACTCCGGCCAGCGCGGCTTCAAGGCTCGCCGTGCCCGATGTAACGAGCGCGGCATGGGCATGGGCGAGCAGGCTGTGGGTCTGGTCGCGTATTACGGTGAATTTGGTAAGACCTTGGTAGAAATCGTCGGGAATTCCGGGCGCTCCGCCCACCACTATGGTATATTGCGGGAACTGACGCGCCACGGCATCCATCACGGGCAGGTTGCAGCGAATCTCGCCGCGACGGCTGCCCGGCAGCAGGGCTATGATGCGGTGGTCGCGCAGGCGGTTGGTCTTCAGAAAAGTCTCGCGCGAGGGAGCTTCGGCAATGGCATGGTCCATCTCCTCAAGCGACGGATTGCCTACATACACAGCGCCGTCGTAGCCGTTCTCCCTGTACCACTGTGGTTCAAAGGGCAGTATGCACAGCATCTTGCGCACCAGTCGACGGATGCTCTTTATGCGCCACTTCTTCCACGCCCATATCTTGGGCGAGATGAAGTAGTACACCGGAATATTGAGCTTTTTGGCTTCCTTGGCCACCTTGAGGTTGAAACTCGGATAGTCTGCCAGAATCAGTGCATCGGGTTTCTCGGCGCGGAGCGACTCCTTGGCCGTGCGCAGATTGCGGAATATGGGGCCAAGATGACGCAGCACCTCGCTGAAGCCCATATAGGCCATGTCGCGGTAATGTATAACCGGCGCCACACCGGCCTCGGCGGCCATGAGGTCACCGCCTATTATGGTGAATTGCGCATCGGGCTGCCGGCGGCTTATCGCGTTGATGAGCCTTGATGCGTGGAGGTCGCCCGAAGCCTCTCCGGCTATAAGCATATACTTCATACTCGGCGTTGCTTGAAAAAGTTTACAATAATATCGCGGCACTCGTCGGCCAGCACGTCCCATACCACCTCGGCCTTGGGATGGAAAGGCGAAGACGAGCATATTGTCGAAAAACCGCGCCGGGCATCGCGTGCGCCTATCACTACACGCCCCAGCTGACTCCAACCTATTGCGCCGGCGCACATCACACACGGCTCAAGGGTCACGTACAACGTGGCATCGGCCAGGTATTTGGCATCGCGTTCGGCGGCGGCGGCAGTTATGGCCTGCATCTCGGCATGGGCCGTAACGTCGCGCAGGGTCTCGGTGAGGTTGTGTCCGCGGCCCACTATGCGTCCGCCGCTCACCACTATGGCGCCCACGGGTATCTCGCCGTCGGCAGCGGCCTTGCGTGCTTCGGCCAGGGCCAGACGCATGTATCTTTCGTCGTCGGCAGTGGTCATAGCAGGTCAATTTTCATACCCTCGCGGGCTGCGATGATCTCGCCGCTGAATGTGGTGGCGGCCTCCTTCGCAAACAGCGAGTCGTCATAATAACTTTTGGAATAATGCCCCAATATGAGCCGGCGGGCACCGGCCAGAGTGGCTATGCGTCCGGCCTGCGAGGCGGTGGAATGGCCGCGCGGACCGGCCTTCACCAACTTGTCGTCGAGGTATGTCGATTCGTGATACAAGGTATCCACGCCCTCCACGCACTCGGCCACCTTGGTATTAAACATGGTGTCGGAGCAGTAGGCGTAGCTCATCTGCGGGTCGGCGTCGGTGGTTATAAGCTCGTTGGGCACCACGGTGCCGTCGGGCTTCACGTAGTCGGCGCCGTCCTTTATCAGCGGCAGCTGCGCTATGGGAATCTGCAGGAATTTGACCATATCGCCCTTGAGGTGGCGCTGCTTGGGTTTCTCCTTGAAAAGATAACCTACAGCCGGCACTCGGTGGTAGAGCGGAAAGGTCTCTACTGTGAGCGAGCGGTCGTCGAGCACTATGCCGCGGGCCGGCTCTATCACGTCGTAGACTATATCGTAGGAGGTATCGCGGCAAAACACATCCATTATCTTGCGCAATATGTCTACACCCTCCTTGAAGGTATGCACCACTATGGTGCCGCCGGTATCGTGCAGCGCCAGGGTAGACAGCAGTCCGGGCAGCCCCAGGAAGTGGTCACCGTGCAGGTGTGAGATGAATATGTGGTTGAGACGCGAGAACTTGAGCCGCATCTTGCGGAACTGGAGCTGGGCGCCCTCGCCGCAGTCTATCATCATCAGATGGTCGCGGAAGTCAACCACCTGGCACGACGGCAGATGCTGCTCGGTTGGCGTGGCCGATCCACACCCCAGTATATTTATTTGAAATTTGCTCATATTGCAAAGTTAACAAATTTCGCTGAGGTTTGGCAAGTTTTAAGGCTGTTTATAAGCTCTATGACGTTAACGGCGGCCGCCGAAGAGGTCTTTAAGGCCGTCCATGTCGAATGTGAGGGTGAAACGCAGTGTCTGGTCCAGCGGCGAGCTTTGTGCGGTGGCAAGCATATACGAGGCATCAAGGCGCACCACGTTGAGCGAGAATCCGGCACCGGCAGCGAAGTACTGGCGGTTGCCCTTCATGGCATTCTCATAGAAATAGCCCGCACGCAGGAAGAACTGATTGTTGTAGCTGTATTCGCCGCCAAAGCTCCACATTATCTCGCGCAGCTCCTCTTTGAATCCGCCCGGCGCGTCGCTGAACGACTTGAATATGCCGGTGAAGGGCGACATGTCTTCCCAGTCGGCCAATGCGTCGGCATACTCCTTCTGTCCCTCGGGAGTCTGCATGTCGTAGTCCATCTGGCGGGGTTTGGCCGGCACGAGCAGCTTGTTGAGGTCGAGGTTGAGCGACAGGTTATGATAGTCGGCCAGGGGGAATGTGAACGATGTACCCAGACGCAGGTTGGTAGGCAGGAACGCGGGGTCCTCGCCGTTGTTGTATGCCACTTTGGTACCGATGTTCGATATATTCCAGCCCCACGACCACTGGCACTCGTTGCGGCCGATGATGGGATAAGAGGTGTAGTAGCCCGCTATGTCGGCCGAGAATGCCGATGCGCCCGTCGACTGATCGCCGGCGTATGAGTCGGAGAAGCCGAGGTCTGAGTAGATGTAGCGGAATACCACGCCCATAGAGAATTTCTCCGACAGCTTGCGCGAGTAGCCCACATCAAACGACATTTCGTAGGGATTAAGGCTCTGCACGGCCTCGCCGCTCATGCCGTTCTGAGTCACTTCGCCCAGCGAGAAGTAGCGCAGCGATGCACTCAGGGCCTGATTGTCCTGCGAGCCCAGCTTCCAGTAGCCGGCAAGGTTGGCCAGAAAGATGTCGTTGACGAGTTTGCGCAGCCACGGGGTATAGCTCAGCGACACCGATGCGTTTGAATAGGCAAAGGCGTACTTCGAGGGATTCCAGAACTGCGAGTTGGCATCGGGGTCGGTGGCCGCACCGAGGTCGCCCATCGACGCGCCACGCGCATCCGGAGCTATGCTCAGCGATGTCACACCCGTCTGTATGGGGTTGAATTCATTTTTCATGGTGTTGCCGTCATCAGCCCATGCTGTGTGCACCGACATAGCCATCAATGCGATAAGGAGAGATATATTGCGGAGTAGATTCATAATTCTATTTCTATGCTAATTCTGTGCTTAACACATTATATAACTGAAAAATTACGGTTTTATTGTGCAAGCCGTCATTTTACGGTACTTGAAATATATTTTTGCCTATCGCAACATTTTCTCAAAATTATTCATTAAATTTGTGTTTTAAAGAGTGTGTTTACTTTTAACTCGCCTTAAGGCTGTGAGGATTAATGCGAAACTCATAAAACAAATACATTCTTTAATTAACACTTAAATCGTGTGTTAAAAGTAGAACACACTCTAATTATTATAAAAGATGAACGTCAAGCAGTCAATGCGCGAAATCTTGCAAGCAGAGAGCCGCGCTATAGCAGAGATTCCTGTCACCGACCAATACGAGCGTGCCGTGGATTTAATAGTGGAACACGTACATCGCCGCCACGGCAAACTCATCACCTCGGGGATGGGTAAAGCCGGGCAGATTGCCATGAATATAGCCACCACTTTTTCGTCTACCGGCACTCCGGCCGTGAATCTCCACCCGTCTGAGGCTCAGCACGGCGACCTGGGCGTGATGCAGCCCGACGACGTGTTGATGCTGATTTCAAATTCGGGCAAGACCGACGAGATAATACAGCTCGTAAACCTTGCCCGCGGCCTGTATCCGCAGGTGCCGCTCATAGTGATTACCGGTGGTGTCGACAGCCCGCTGGCACACATGGCCGACATTGCCCTGTTCACCGCGCCCGCGCCCGAGGTATGCCCCCTGGGCCTTACGCCCACCACCTCCACCACCATGATGACCGTGATAGGCGATGTACTGGTGGTGAACGTGATGAACAAGATTGGTTTCTCGCGCGCCGATTATGCCAAACGCCACCACGGCGGCTATCTGGGCCAGGTAAGCCGCTCATGAACACCCCCGGCACACAAACGTTGTATTCTTATGAAAAAAATTATCTGCATAGGCGAATGCTCGCTTAACATAGTATTTGACGGCGCGGCTCCGGCAGGTGCCATACCCGGCGGACGTGTAGCTGCCGCCGCCTCGCTCATGGCCCGCGAGGGGCTGCCCGTTGTAATGGCCTCTGAAGCCTCCACCGACTTTGTAGGCGACACCATAGTGAAATCGCTCACCGATGCCGGCGTGGATGTTTCTTCGGTCGACCGCTTCACCGAGGGCCGCTCGCCCCTGATGATTTTCTCCGAAAACCCCGACGGCACCACTCGCATCACCCGCTACGAGGACTATACCGACGACGCATTCGACATAGTATGGCCGCGCGTCGACGACGACTCGGTGGTGATATACGGCGGCTACTACACCCTCGACCGCCGCATGCGCAGCCACATGGTGCCATTTCTCAACCACTGCGCCGAGCGCGGTGCCGTGATGATATACCTGCCCGGATTCCTTGCCATACAGGAGAGCCGCATCACACGCGTCATGCCCGCAATTCTCGAGAACCTTGAGCTTGCTCACATCGTCATTGCCCGCAACAACGACATGAAGATGATTTTCGGCATTGACAGCGGCAGCCGCTGCTACTGCGACCATATCGACTTCTACTGCCGCTCCATGATAGGCATCGACACCGCCTGCCGCCAACTCACCTACTACAGCGGCAAGGAAATGAGCCGGCTCGACATACCCGAGGCCGTGTGCGAGACCATGACATGGAACGCCGGAGTTGTGGCCGGTGTGGCCGGCGCTATATTCGAAAACGGCATCACACCCGACCGCCTGAACGCACCCGACGCACCCCTGCGCGAACAGATACTCACAGCCGCCGCACGCTCTGCCACAGTGGCCGCACGCGCACTCACGCAGCAATGGCAAAAGAAAGTTAAATAAAACCGACCAAAACTCATACATTTTTTGTAAAATTTTGTAACTTTGCATTTTGAAAAGTAAAAATGCAATCATGAACATATCATATAAGTGGCTCAAAGAGTATCTCGATTTTGACCTCTCGCCGGAGCAGCTTGCCGACGACCTCACCTCTATTGGACTTGAAACCGGTACCGTTGAACGCGTAGAATCAATACGCGGCGGCCTGCGAGGCCTTGTCATTGGCAAAGTGCTCACTTGCGTGGAGCACCCCGACAGCGACCACCTGCACATCACAACCGTTGACCTCGGCGACGGACAACCCACACAGATCGTTTGCGGCGCACCAAACGTGGCCGCCGGACAGACCGTGGTTGTGGCAACCGTGGGCACCGTGCTTTACGACGGCGACAAGGAATTCAAAATCAAAAAAGGCAAAATACGCGGCGTTGAAAGCCTTGGCATGATCTGTGCCGAAGACGAAATAGGCGTAGGCTCATCGCACGACGGCATCATAGTGCTGCCCGACGGCGCTGCCGCACCCGGCACTCCCGCCGCCGACTACTATCAGCTCAGCGACGACTTTGTGCTCGAAGTTGACCTCACACCCAACCGCATCGACGCAGCCTCGCACTACGGCGTGGCCCGCGACCTGGCCGCCTTCCTCGACTGCCACATCGGCACTGAAGCTCCGCGCCTTATGCGCCCCTCGGTTGAGGTGTTTGCCTCCGACTGTCCCGACGGCGACGCCGTAAAGGTTACAGTCGAAGCCGACGATGCCTGCATACGCTACTGCGGCCTTACCATAGAGGGCGTCAACGTAACCGAAAGCCCCGAGTGGCTCCGCAACCGCCTTACCACCGTGGGTCTGCGCCCAATCAACAATGTGGTCGACATCACCAACTACATCCTGCACTCATTCGGCCATCCGCTCCACGCATTTGACCGCGCTCACATCGCCGGCAACCATGTGGTAGTGAAAAAAGCCGTGCAGGGCACCAAGTTCACCACCCTCGACGGTGTGGAACGCACCCTCGACGCAGCCGACCTCATGATATGCAACGAAAACGAGCCCATGTGCATAGCCGGTGTATTCGGCGGCCTTGACTCGGGCGTCACCGAGAAAACCACATCGGTATTCCTCGAGAGCGCATGCTTCCACCCCACTTCAGTGCGCAAGACCGCACGCCGCCACGGCCTGTCGACCGACGCATCGTTCCGCTACGAGCGCGGCGTCGACCCCAACGGCTGCATGTATGCCCTGAAGCTCGCCGCCATACTCATCAAGGAAATGGCCGGCGGCAAGATCATCTCACAGCCCGTCGACATCTACCCCACACCCGTACAGCCCTACCCCGTAGAGCTGTCTTACGACGCCATCACACGCCTCATAGGCCAGCCCATACCCTCGGCCACGGTCGACACCATACTGCGCTCGCTCGAAATTGAGGTATGCTCGCGCACCGATGCCGACGGAGGCACCATGCAGCTCGCTGTGCCCACCTACCGCATGGACGTACGCCGCCCCTGCGACGTAATCGAAGACATCCTGCGCATCTACGGCTACAATAACATTAATATACCCACTGCCATCCACGCATCGCTGTCGTACAAGAGCGACGTCGACGCCGCCGACGACCTGCGCCACATCGTGGCCGACAACCTCTCGGGTGCCGGATGGTGGGAAATTCTCAACAACTCGCTCACTGCCAAGACCTACTACGAAGGCCTCACAACATATCCCGCCGAAAACTGCGTTGAGCTGCTCAACCCCCTGAGCCAGGACCTCAACGTGATGCGCCAGACACTGCTCTTCGGCGGACTCGAGTCGCTGGCCCACAACATCAACCGCCGCTCGCCCGACCTGGCTTTCTACGAATTCGGCAACGTCTACCGTCTGAATCCTCAGGCCGAGTCCACCCCCGAGGCACCGCTGAAGCCCTTCACCGAGAGCTGCCGCCTGGGCCTGTGGCTCACCGGCAACCTGCGCCAGCCCTCATGGTTGCGCCCGGCCGACGAATCGAGCTTCTTCGACCTCAAGGCCACCCTGGCCAACATCTGCAGCCGCACAGGCCTTAACCCCAATGAGATACAGGTCAAGGCCACCGATGCCATGAGCGACATCTACTCATCGGCCATCGTAATCGAGACCCGCAACGGCAAGCAGCTCGGCAACGCCGGCATACTCAGCGCCGACATCCTGCGCCGCGCCGACATCAAGGTGCCCGTGTACTTCGCCGAACTCGACTGGACAGCCCTCTCGGCCATGACAGCCCGCCGCTCCACCACATTCACACCCCTGCCCAAGGCAATGCCCGTCAAGCGCGACCTCTCGCTGCTGCTCGACAAGGCCGTGACAATGGACGAGGTGGAAAACGTGGTACGCCGCAGCGACCGCAAGCTGCTGCGCGACGTGGCCCTCTTCGACGTATACGAAGGCAAAGGCCTGCCCGAAGGCAAGAAGAGCTACGCCATCACCATGACCCTGCGCGACGACGAAAAGACCCTCAACGACAAGGCCGTCGACGCCGTCATGAACAAAATTATCGCCAACCTCACCAAGCAGCTTGGCGCTGAACTCCGATAATACATTAATCCAAAAATATAAAAAAATCACAATATGGGAAGAGCATTTGAATACCGCAAGGCCCGTAAGCTCAAACGCTGGGGCAACATGTCGCGCACATTCACCCGCATCGGTAAAGAAATCACAATCGCTGCCAAAGCCGGCGGCCCCGACCCCTCTACCAACCCCCGCCTGCGCGCCTTGATGCAGAACGCCAAGGCTGCAAACATGCCCAAGGACACCGTTGAACGCGCCATCAAAAAGGCCACCGACAAGGACGCAAGCGACTTCAAGGAAATCACTTACGAAGGATACGGCCCCCACGGTATCGCCATCTTCGTCGAAGCTGCCACCGACAACAACACCCGCACCGTGGCCAACGTGCGCTCTTACTTCACCAAGAGCGGCGGCTCGCTCGGCACCCAGGGCTCGCTCACTTTCCTCTTCGACCACAAGTCGGTATTCAAGATCAAACCCAAAGAAGGCGTAGGCCTCGAAGACCTCGAACTCGAACTCATCGACTACGGCGTTGACGAACTCGTTGACGACGAAGACGAAGAAGGCAACGAACTCGTGGTACTCTACGGCGGTTTTGAAGACTACTCAAACATACAGAAGTACCTCGAAGAAAACGGCTTTGAAATCATCTCATCCGAATTCGAACGCATCCCCAACGACCTCAAGGAAGTTACACCCGAGCAGCGCGAAAGCATCAACAAGCTCCTCGAACGCCTCGAAGACGACGAAGACGTACAGAACGTTTTCCATAACATGAAGGAAGAAGACGAGGAATGATTTCCAAGTCTTTAACGATATGACAGTCATGAGACTGTGTGCAAATCAGCTGCACAGTCTCATGCAGTTTTTATGTTCCACAGCATTGTTTTAAATCAGGTTTAAAAAACAACATTAATTTTTTAAAAATAATTCAAGAATCTATAAGAAATGTGAATTATTATTCTTACATTTGCATCGTTGTAGCGTGCCTGAGTTTGGGATTGCACACACGGGTAGCCGTTATAACACACATATAATCCTTAAAATAAACCCTTTAACACCACGAAAAACTGCCGCATACCTTGCACCGGGATAAATCAGCTGATACCCGTGCCTGCTATCGGCCATTAAACCTAATTTAACTCACACAACAAACTAACACAGGAAATAAAAGCACCACTAACAACAAAAACAAAAAGATTTAACACCAATCAATCTTAATTTATATGAGAAAACATCTGTACGTGACCCTGCTCCTGATGGCCGGTCTTCCGGTAATGGGACTCCCCACTGCATACGCTGCAGCGCAACCCCAGGTGCAAAGTCAGGCGAATACCGTTATCAGCGGTACCGTCCTGGATGAGAACAACGAGCCCGTCATCGGCGCAAGTGTAGTTCAAAAAGGGATTAAAGGCGTCGGTGTGGCCACCGATGCTTTTGGTAATTTCAAAATTTCTGTGCCCGCAGGCGCTATGCTCGAAGTGAGCTATGTAGGCTACAAGAACGTGGCCATCAAAGCTACCGACGGCATGACCGTTTACCTCCAGCCCACAACCGAGCTTCTCAACGAGCTCGTTGCCGTAGGTTACGGTTCGCAGAAGCGTGCAAACCTCACCGGTGCCGTGGCTACCGTTGACGTTGCCCGCGTTATGGACAGCCGTCCTGTTCAGGACGTTACAAAGGCTCTTCAGGGTGCTGTTCCCGGCCTTACAATCACCAACTCCAACGGTGGTATCGGAACAGACGCCGGTATCCGCATCCGCGGTGTCGGTACCCTTACCAACGGCCAGGCTTCCGATCCCCTCATCGTTGTTGACGGTGTGCCTGTCGACAACCTCAACTTCATCGACCCCAACGATATTCAGGATATCTCAGTGCTCAAGGATGCCTCTTCTTCGGCTATCTACGGTGCACGTGCCGCCTTCGGTGTTATCCTTATCACCACCAAGGGCGCTAACTCCAAGGACAAAGTGTCCATCAACTACAGCAACAACTTCGCTTGGAGCGCAGCCACAGTTCTTCCCACTTTCGCCAACTCTGTAGACGAAATCGAATCTGCACTCCAGGTTTACTACCGTTTCCCCACCACAACTAATGCACAGACCCCTGTGGGCGGCATGAAGTACACCGACCTTCTGCCCTACGCACAGGCTTGGCAGCAGCAGCACGGTGGCAAGCGTTACGACGAAATCGTAGCCCTGCAGCCCTGGCAGAGCGCCGACAACGTGGGCGACTACTACGTTGATGCCAACGGCAAGTGGATGCGCTACGCCGACTGGGACGTTGCAAAGACTCTTTTCAACAGCGCCACTCCCTCGCAGAAGCACAACGTAAGCCTTGAAGGTACATCGGGCAAGACCCAGTACCGTCTCGCTTTCGGTTACGACAAGAAGCAGGGCCTCATGGCTTACAACCCCGACAAGATGGAACGCTACATGGCCAGCGCAAACATCTCAACCTCTATCACCGACTGGTTGAAGGCCGGTACACGCATCAGCTACACCCAGCGCGAGTACACCGAACCCAACACTCCGTCAAACACCTACCAGTATGCTTGGCGTTGGGCTCCGTTCATCTCTTGCTGGGGTACTCTGCCCGATCCCGTTACCGGCGAACAGGTTGGTATGCGCAACACCCTCTCTGAGCGTCTCTATGCTCCCACCGACAACGCCGTTACACGCCAGACCCGTCTGCAGGGTTGGATCAACGCCGAAATCATCAAGGGTCTTACCCTCCAGGCCGACTTCACCTACGACTACCGCAACTACGTTCAGCATGCTTCATGGACTCTCATGCACATGATGGACTGGGGCGATCAGTTCCAGGCTCAATACACTTGGCCTACCGCCGGTGTATCAAAGACCCGCGCACGTAAGGACAAGAACGACATGGACCGCTGGACTGCTAACGTCTTCGCCACATACGCCAAGACCTTTGCTCAGGACCACAACCTCAAGGTTATGGCCGGTTTCACTGCCGAACGCTACACCTACGACAAACTTACAGCCATACGCTACGGCCTCGTAGACCTCAAGCTCCCCGAACTCAACCTCACCACCGGTACCGAAGCTTCTGACATGTCAATCAGCTCAGGTGCAGGCCACCGCGCCACCGCAGGTTTCTTCGGACGTATCAACTACGACTACAAGAACCGCTACCTCGTTGAATTCAACGGCCGCTACGACGGTTCAACCCGCTTCCCCGCTCACAAGCAGTGGGCATTCTTCCCCTCTGCATCGGCAGGTTGGCGCTTCTCTGAAGAAGCATTCTTCCAGCCCCTCAAGACATGGTGGAGCAACGGTAAGCTCCGTGCTTCTTACGGTCACCTCGGTAACGAAAACCTCGCTGCCAACCAGTTTATCTCTACCATCACCCTCGGCAGCCAGAACGTAAACTGGCTCAACGCAGGCGGCACCAAGCTCAGCTCGGCCGGCACTCCCACCCTGGTATCAAACGACCTCACATGGGAACGCGTAATCACCACCGACATAGGTGTTGACCTCGGCTTCCTCGACAACAGCATCACTGTAGGATTCGACTGGTACAGCCGTCTTACCAAGGATATGCTCACCCCCGGTGGTGAACTTCCCTCTACTCTCGGCGCCGGCTCACCCCTTGTCAACGGCGGTACAATGCGCACCAACGGTTGGGAACTCGCTATCGGCTACAACAAGTCGTTCGGCGACTGGGACGTATGGGCAAGCGCCACTATCGGCGATGCACGCTCCAAAGTTACAAAATGGGACAACAACGAAAAGAAAACCCTCTACTCATACCTGATCGGTAATACCAGCGACCGCTTCTACGAAGGCCAGACCTACGGTGATTTCTGGGGTTTTGAATGGGAGCGCTACTTCGAAGAAAGCGACTTCAACAAGATTGACGGCAGCTATGGCTCAAACGGCAAATCAAACTATGCCGAAGGTGTTCCCAACCAGGACTACCTCGCATACGGCACATTTGCTTTCGGCCCCGGCGACAACAAGTTCAAAGATCTCAACGGCGACGGTGTGATCAACAACGGTAACACTACCATGATCGAACTCAACGGCAAGACTTACGTTGCAGGCGACCCCGGCTACGACGAAGCCAAGCTCAACCCCAACTCAAAGGCTGTACCCGTAGGTACTCTGAAGAACCACGGTGACCTCAAGGTTGTAGGTAACGCTCTCCCCCGCTTCGAATACGGCTTGCGTCTCGGCGGTGCATGGAAGGGATTCGACCTCGACCTCTTCTTCCAGGGCGTAGGTAAGCGCGACATGTGGCAGGTAACCAACGTGGTTATGCCCTTCGCACAGGCCAACTCTGGTATCTTCGATCACCAGATGAGCCACAACAGCTACGTGGTTGACGCCAACAACAACATCATCGGCTACAACATCAGCCAGAGCAACGACTACCCCGTTCTCACAGCAGGTGACTTCGGTTACAACACCCGCATGCGCCAAACCTGTAACCAGGGTCTTAACAACTGGACTCTCAACGACCGCTATCTCGTTAACATGGCATACCTGCGCATGAAGAACATCACCTTCGGTTATACCCTGCCCGTAGACCTCACTCAGAAGGCTTACATCCAGAAGGCCCGTATATACTTCTCGGCTGAAAATCCCTTCTTCATCTACAACGGTGCCGGCAAGTACAAAATCGACCCCGAACTCGCTGACGTAACCGTAGGCGAAGGATATGCAGGCTTCGGTCGTACACATCCTATCATGCGTTCTTACTCATTCGGTATTCAGGTAACATTCTAAATCGAAACTCCACATGAAACTAAATAAATTCTTAAGTCTCGGACTCACTGCATGCGCCCTCTCGCTGGCAAGCTGCAACGACTTCCTCGACGACAACCGCTATCCGCTCGACAAGCAGACCAATAGCCCCGACTACTGGACCACCGAGCAGAACCTCCAGGCTCAGGTAAATGCCCTGTACAATAACTTCACCGGCTACGGCAACGGCGCAACCTGGACCAACAACTACTACTACCGCTCGCTCAACGACGACCAGACCAACCACATGTACTCGGGCGAAGGTATAGTATTCGCACGCTGGGACTACCAGTACGCACCCACATCCAACAGCGTGTGGGACGCTTCATACGAAGTTGTGCGCAAGTGTAACTACATCATAGAGAACTCTAACGTCCCCACCGAGGTCAAGAACAACAACTTCATAGCCCAGGCCCGTCTTATCCGCGCCATGCAGTACTATGAACTCGTTCGTGCACTTGGCGATGTACCTCTGATCACAAAGGTTCTCGACCCCGCTGATCCCGAACTCTACGGCGAGCGTACTCCGCGTAACACCGTTATGGACTTCGTGCTCGAAGACCTCAACTATGCCGTTGCCAACATCCTTCAGCAGTCAAGCAAGCTCGAATTCAGCAAGGACATGGCCAACGCCATGAAGAGCGACATCTGTCTCTACGAAGCAGCTTTCGCAAAGTACCACCAGAATGACAACACCCGCGCCAACAAGTTCTATCAGGAAGTTGTTAACGCCACCACCGCTATCATCTCTTCAGGTACCTACAGAATCTGCGACGACTACCAGAGCCTTTACAACTCTGTATTCACCGCCGATCCCGCCAACGACCTGGTAAGCCTTCAGGACAACCCCGAAGTTATCTTCATGAAAGGTTATCAGCTCGGTGTGCTTGGCAACTCAGCTCAGGCTTACCTTAGCTCCAACACCGCCATCCCCGGCATGAACCGCGATGCTTTTGACGCATACCTCTTCAAGGACGGTAAGCCCAAAGCTCTCACAAGCTACGACCCCACCGACGCCGCCGAACCCATGTATGACGAAGCCGGCAACGTTACCGGTGTGAGCATCGCCAATCTTCTCGAAGTGCGCGACGACCGTCTCTCTAAGACTCTCGACAACCAGCTCTCTTTCGGCAACATCAAGTACTCACGCGTAAATTCTTATCCTCTTACATCGCCCACCGGCTACACCATCTGCAAGTATGTAAACCTCAACTTACCCACCCAGCAGTCGGTTAACGAAGGTTCAGGCTCATGCTGCGCTCCCCTGTACTGGCTCGCCAATATATACTGCGACTACATCGAAGCTCGCGCCGAAATGGGTCAGCTCACCGATGCTGATGTTACAAGCTACATCAAGCCCCTGTGGGATCGTGCCAAGATCGACACTTCAAACCTCAGCCTTGCATGGCTCAATGACATGAACGACCCCGCCAACAACATGGGTATCTCAAGCCTGCTGTGGGAAGTACGCCGTCTGCGTCGTTGCGAACTCATGTTTGACTGCTACCACCGCTACTGGGACCTCATCCGCTGGCACCAGCTCGAACTTCTCGACACATTCAAGCACCCCAACATCACCCTCGGTGCCAACGTATCGAAAGTTCCCGAAGCAGCTCTTGCAGGTGTAACAGTTAAGGACGGTTATCTTGATGCCTCTATGGGTGGCACACGCCAATTCACCGAACGTGAATACCTCCAGCCCCTCGGCACAAGAATTATCAATCTTTACAATGAAAAAGGACTTACCCTGCCCCAGAACCCCGGTTGGGAAGGTAATTAATTAAATCCTTTGCATAATTAAAAACAGGCTGCGTCCAAAGGCGCAGCTTGTTTTTTTGTATCTCCACCCAAGAATATGACATCCGCCAAGGATGTCTGTGAGTTAGTAACCGGGTATGCACGCGCGTAGGTGTAACCGAAGCGCGGGCATGCCCGGTAGGCATATCCAAAAGTTTTAAGGCATTCGCAGAAAGCCGATTATAAAGGTGTGGTTGCCTATATAGACGGCTTCCTGCGGATGCCATTATGTTGTGTGCATGCTTTCCGGGCATGTCCTCCCTACGGTCGTACATACCCGGCTACGAGCTGACAGACATCCTTGGCGGATGTCATATTTCGGGATTCCGTTTTATCCTGCCTCCTATGCTGCATCCTGCGGATGCCTCGCATTGACGGGATGCCTGCCGGGCATGCCCTCCCTACGGTCGTGCATACCGCGGTTACGGTGTTTGCAGACATCCTTGGCGGATGTCATATTTCGGGATTCCGTTATATCCTGCCTCCTATGCCGCATCCTCCGGATGTCATATTCGTATCCCTCCCCATCGCCGCCACGCGGTATCGGGATGGCGGACTTATTTCACCTGGGTGAGTTCGCCGGTGTGGGAGTCCATTATGAAGCCGCTGACCTTTACGTCGGTGGCCATGAGGGGATGGTGGCTGATGAGGTCGATGGTCTCGTGAACGGCATCGACGCTGTCGTCAAAGCCGTGCAGCCACGAGTCGAGGTCTATGCCGCAATGGCGCATAAGGTCGATGTGCTCTTCATTTATGCCGCGCTCGCGCATGAGTTGCAGCATCTCGGCGGCATTCATGCCCTGCACGCCGCAGCCGGTGTGGCCTATCACCATTATCTCGTTTACGCCAAGCTCATACACGGCCACAAGCAGCGAGCGCATGGTTGAGTCAAAAGGATTGGTTATGGTACCACCGGCATTCTTGATAATCTTGACATCGCCGTTGCGCAGGCCCAGAGCGGCGGGCAGCAGCTCAACAAGGCGCGTGTCCATACAGGTGACTATGGCTATGCGTTTGTCGGGGTATTTGGATGTGATGAAACGTTCGTAGCCCTTGCCGGCCACAAATTCGCGGTTAAATTTCAAAATATCTTCAATCATACCAATTATTTTAAAATTCCGTTCAAAGTTACCTAAAATCACCCGAGTATGCGCTAAAAAAACTGAAATTATTCTAAAAGTGTCATATCCAATTAAGCGAATGTAACACTTTCCATTTTTTTTTGTAACTTTGCCGTCTGTATGGCAAATAAGCTTACAATCGACGAGGGTAATTCGTCAATAAAGATAGCGCTGTGGCAGGGCTCGACCATGGCCGCTGTTGTGACGCACCGTGATCTGGCGCCACAGCATATACGTACGCTTATCCCTGAAGGTGAGTCGATAGACTCGGCCATATACTGCTCGGTGCGCCGCAACGACCCGGCACGGGTGATGGAGATATTGTCGGAATTCACCTCGTCGGTCACCATACTGTCGGCCAATACCCGCCTGCCCATCACCATAGACTACCGCAGCCCGGGCACCCTTGGCCCCGACCGTATAGCCGCCGCCGTGGGCGCCACCGTGGTAGAGCCTCACCATACCTGCCTGGTGGTGGATATGGGTACGGCCATTACCTACGATGTGGTGTCGGCCTCGGGACACTTTGTGGGCGGCAACATAGCTCCCGGCATATTCATGAGGCTCGAAGCCCTGAACCACTTCACCTCGGCCCTGCCGCTGGTAGAGACCGACGGCGATGTGCCCCGCTGGGGCTACGACACCACCACAGCCCTGCGTGCCGGTGCTGTGCGCGGGGTGATAGGCGAGCTGCAATATTACCGGCACTGCATACCCAAGCGCCACCGTCCGCGGGTGATTCTCACCGGCGGATCAACCCATCTGATCACTCCATACATCACTACTCCAATCACCGTTGAGCCACACCTCGTCCTCATCGGCCTCAACCGCATTTTAGAATACAATGAAATCCCTTAAGACTCTACTCGCATCACTTGCCCTGCTCATAGCCGGCATAGGTGTTGTACAGGCACAGAACTCCACTCTCACCCCATACTCGCGTTTCGGCTACGGTATACTGCGCGACAACGCCACATCGGCCCAGCAGTCGATGGGCGGCATAGGCTACGCAATGAGTTCGGGCCGCCAGATCAATGTGATGAACCCCGCATCGTATGCCCGCATCGACTCGCTCACATTCCTCTTTGACATGGGTGTGGACGTAACTGCCCTGTGGCAGAACGAACAGGCTGCCGACGGCTCCAAACTGTCAGACAAGCAGGTGGGCGGCGGACTCAACTACATAACCCTGCAATTCCCCCTGGGCAAGCGCATGGGTATGAGCGTGGGCATATTGCCCTTCTCGGCCGTGGGCTACGCTTTTGGCAACACTATCGAGAACGGCTACACCAACCGTAACGGTTCGGGCTCGCTCAACCAGCTCTATCTGGGTATAGCCGGCCGCATTGTGGGCGGCCTGCACGTGGGTGTGAACGTGTCGTACCTCTTCGGCACCACCATCAACGACACCTACGCCATTGCCAGCTCGGGCTACACCTCGCTGTATGAGGACGAACTGGCCGTGCGCGACTACCGCATACAGGCCGGCCTGCAGTACACCCAGCGCCTGGGCAACGACCTGTGGACAGTGGGCCTTACCTACACCCCGCAGAAATCGCTCCTCGGCCACCTGCGCACTTACGCCTACGACGTTACCTCAGACGCATCCTCGCTTCTGAAGTCAGAACACAAGACCAATGACCTCTACGGACTGGCAGCCACATACGGCGCCGGTATAAACTACCTGCACAACCGCCGCCTGATGCTCGAAGCCGACTTCACCTATCAGCCTTGGTCTGAAGTGAAATACCAGGGCGAGAAAGGCTCGCTGGCCGACCGCTACAAGGTGGCCGTGGGCATGCAGTTCCAGCCCTCGTACCGCGGATCGTATCTGCGTACCGTACAGTACCGTGCCGGCGGATACTACAACCGCGACTATCTGGTGGTGCGCGGCAACAATGTGCGCGAATACGGCGCATCGGTTGGTCTGGGTCTGCCCGTGCCCGGCTTCAAGACCATGGTCAACGTAGGATTTGGCTGGGTTCACCGCCAGGCTCATCCCTCACCGCTGATCAAAGAAAACTATTTCAACTTCACTCTCGGCATCAACTTCAACGAGATGTGGTTCAGAAAGAGCAAGATTTATTAATTAATACGTGCGCAGATTCCCGGTCATAATCATCATTCTGGCCACGGTGCTCACATTGTGGAGCTGCCGCGAGGAGCGTCATTCGTTCGTACCCGATGTGGTGGGCGACAAAGTGGCCACCATGACCACACGCGATGTCACCACCCTGATTTCCGACTCGGGATATACGCGCTACCGCATCACCACCGACCTGTGGCAGATGTTTGAGGACGCCGCCGAGCCATTCTGGCGATTCCCCTACGGCCTGTTCCTGCAGCAGTACGACCAGCAGATGAAGCCATCGTCGAGCGTGGTGTGCGACTCGGCCACATACTACTCGCGCCAACGCCTGTGGCAGCTCGACGGCCATGTGGTGATGGTAAACACCTTGCGCGACACATTCCTTACCCAGCAGCTTTTCTGGGACCAGACCCGCCAGAAAATCTACTCCGACTCGTTCATCCACATAGTGCGCTCCGACCGCATTATCGAAGGCTACGGCTTTGTCTCAAACCAAAATATGACGGCCTACACCGTAAACCGTCCCACCGGCATAATACCCGTGGAGCGTAAAGACCCGGAGCAGGCTGCCACTGCCGCCGACACTGCCCTGACAGACTCTACAGCCCCCGCCGCCACCGGCCGCCGCAACACCCACGTGAGGGCATCGCAGCGCCAACAGTACGGCTACTAATATATCTATATATAATGGAAAATTTCACCTGGATAATCCTTTCATTGGTATCACTTGCGTTCTCGGCCCTGTTCTCGGGTGTGGAGATCGCTTTCATCACATCCGACCGCGTGCGCACCGAGCTCGACGTGGCCAAGGGCGGCTTCATCTCCAAGATTATCAACCGCTTCTATGCCAACGGTGAATTTTTCATCTCCACAATTCTGGTGGGCAACAACATAATGCTCGTGGTGTACGGTATGGGTGCAGCCGCCCTGCTCGAACCCTGGCTCAAGACCTTCATCAGCTCGGAAGCACTGGTGCTGATAGCTCAGACCCTCATTTCTACCCTTGTGATTCTGTTTACCGGTGAATTCATACCCAAGACCATCTTCCGCATCAACCCCAACTCGTCGCTCAAGATATTTGCCCTGCCGGTATTCATATTCTACCTGGTGCTCTACCCCATATCGTGGTTCTCAACCGCCCTGTCGCGCCTGCTCATGAAGCTGGTGGGCATCAAGGCATCGGCCGCGCGCCTGCGTGTGATCTCGGTGGGCGAGCTAAATGAGTTTATCGAAGAGAATATCGACGATATGGAAGAAACCCACCACGAGGTGGAAAACGAAGTGAAGATATTTCAGAACGCCCTCGACTTCTCAAACACCCATCTGCGCGACTGCATGACTCCGCGCAACGAGATAGTGGCCGTAAATATCGACACCATCTCGCGCGAGCAGCTGTCAGACCTCTTCACCACCTCGGGCCGCTCTAAAATAATCGTGTACCGCGAGGATATCGACAACATACTGGGCTACATACACGTATCGGAGCTTTTCAACCCCGAGGTCGACTGGCACACCCGCATAAAGCCCGTGCTGTTCGCTCCCGAGAACCTGATGGCCAACAAGATGATGCGACGACTGCTGCAACAGAAAAAGTCGATTGCCGTGGTGGTCGACGAATTTGGCGGCACTGCCGGCCTGATTTCGCTCGAAGACCTGGTTGAAGAGATTTTCGGCGATATACAGGACGAGCACGACAAGCAGAAACTCACCGCCAAGGAGGTGGCTCCCGGCATATACGAGTTCTCGGGACGATGCGAGATTGCAACCATCAACGAGGACTTCCACCTCGACCTGCCCGAGAGCGACGACTACCAGACCCTGGCCGGATATGTGCTCTTTGCCACCGGCACCATACCCTCGCGCGGCGAGACCATAATGCTGCCCCCATATCGCCTCGACATCATCGACACCACCGCCACGCGCCTTGAACTGATAAGGCTGTCGCTGATAGACCCCGCCCAACAAAACGAATAACCCACCCTATATGCTGCGCTACGGTAAAATAATATTTATGATAACCGCTGCAGCAGTAGTAGGTGTGTTTCTCTATGTGTCTACCGGCCTGGTGCGCGACCTCTCGGTGCAGGAGCGCCAGCGCATGGAGATATGGGCCGACGCCACCCGAGGCATAGTGTCGGCATTCGATTCTGACAATCCGGCCGATATCGACTTCCTGCTCAGGATCATACAGTCCAATACCAATATCCCCGTACTGCTCACCGACGACGACGGCAACATATTGCAGTTCCGCAACTTCAATCTGCCCGACCCTGCCGGCGCCGACCCCGCCGGGCCGCTATCGGCCACCAACGCCCGCTATCTGCAGTCGAAGCTCGAAAACCTGTCGCACTCGCAGAATGTGATACACATATCCATAGCCCCCGGCATTACCCAGCACCTGTACTACGAAGACTCAACCCTGCTCAAGCGCCTGCAGTTCTATCCGTATGTGGTCATAGCGGTGATGATAGCCTTTGTAATGGTGGTTTACTTTGCCATGCTCTCTACCAAGCGCGCCGAGCAAAACAAGGTGTGGGTGGGTCTGTCAAAAGAAACCGCGCATCAGCTCGGCACTCCCATATCGTCGCTTATGGCATGGATGCAGCTGCTGCCCGACATGGGTGTGGACGCCGACACCGTGGCCGAGATGGACAAGGACGTAACACGACTGAGCACCATAGCATCGAGGTTCTCAAAAATAGGCTCGGTGCCGCAGCTCACCCCGGCATCGCTCAACACCGTTGTAGGCACCAGCGTGGGCTATATGGCCACACGCATATCGCAGCGCGTGCAGCTGTCGTACACTCCAGCTCCCGGCACCGACCCCGAGGTGATGCTGTGCGTGCCGCTGTTTGAGTGGGTAATGGAAAATCTTATCAAAAACGCGGTTGACGCCATGGAAAGCCGCGGCAGCATCTCGGTAAGCTCGGGTGTTGAAGGCCACGCTGCCTTCATAGAGATTGCAGACACCGGCAAAGGCATACCGCGCAAAAACTTCAAGACCGTTTTCAACCCCGGATATACAACCAAAAAACGCGGATGGGGACTGGGCCTGGCCCTGGCACGGCGCATAATAGTAGAGTATCACCGCGGCACTATAATGGTGAAAAACTCGTCGACCGTGGCCCCCACAGGCACCACATTCCGCATCACGGTGCCCCTGCCGGCAGCGGGCAAATAAATGACCTGAAAAACCAAACATCCAATTTATTTATCAATCCTTTTTTACAATGAAAAACTTACTACTTCTTTTAATTGCTTTTGCTCTGGGCCTGAGCGCACATGCCCAGTCGATAAAGGCAACATGGGAGTTGAGCGACACATTGAAACTGTCAGAGGCCACCCTGTCGGGCAGCAACACAGCCGTTTCGCTCGTTACCCCGGGATTCAAGCTCGGCGACAAGATTGCCAAGATGCGCCCGCTCACAGCATCGGGTGCAAACGACGGTTACGAACCTGTGCAGTACACCCCTCCCTTCACCGCATTCAGCGTGGCCACACGCACAACCACCCGCACCGACGGCCACTTCGTAGCCGTGAGCCTTACACCCGCCGAGGGCCACTCGTTCAAGCCCACAAGCATCGGTTTTGACGCCGTGAAGGTAGGCACCGACGCCGGCGCTGTAGAAGTCTACTACACCATAGGCGACGGCGAGGAAGTATCACTCGGCACTTTCAAGCCCGCCCGCAACAAAATCACCTCTACCAACTCTACCGGCTACAGCCACTTCGACATCACCCTCGGCGAGGTAATAACCAAATCGCAGCCCCTCACAGTGTATATCTACCTCACCAGCATCATGGGTGTGGACAACAAGAGCCCTAAGGAACTTGGTCTGCGCTGCATCGAAATCAACGGTGCCCTCGACGAAGGCATCAACGATGCTTCAAAGTACATCGAATCGCTCACATTCACCGGTGCCGAAACCTTTGGACAAACCAAAGAAATCGACCTCTTCCCGGCCATTCAGGACCTGAAGAACGGCGAATTCATCAACTACGCCAACCGTCTGTACACCAACGAGCCCACTGACTTCACCGTAAAGACCAAGGAAGGCTACACCGCCACCACCACCTACGAAAAGCGCACCCTCACAGTCAACGTTTTCGAAGGCGAAAGCAAGGTGCTCACATTCGGCGCACGCTTCAGAGTCACCAACATGCAGCCCAAGGCTCCCGCCAAGCCCCTCAACCGCGGCCTTATGGCCCTGAGCCTTACCGGTGCCAAAATGGGCACAGGCAACCTCGTGTCGTGGCGCCACCGCGAGGCCGACGACTACGAAGTGAAGTATAAGGTTTACCGCGGCGAATCGGCCGACAATCAGGACTATATCCTCAACGATGGCCGCTTCGTAACCGACCGCACCAACCTCGTTGACCCCGACGGCACCGAAACGAGCTTCTACCGCCTTGAAACCTACGATGCCAACGGAAATCTTGTAGAAACCGAAGTAAGCCGCCAGACATGGGCCAACCAAACATTCAAAATCCCCACCCAGGCGCCTGAAAAAGACCCCGTGCACGGCGGTACATACACCCCCAACGACGCATCGTACTGCGACATGGACGGTGACGGTGAATACGAAATCATCCTCAAATGGTCGCCCAGCAACGAGAAAGACGCTGCAAGCACCGGCGACACATCTCCCGCCATCTTCGACTGCTACAAGCTCGACGGCACTCTGCTGTGGCGCATCAACCCCGGATACAACTTCTTCACCAGCGCCCACACCATGCAGTTCATAGCATGGGACTTTGACGGCGACGGCTACGGCGAATTCATGATGAAGACAGCCCCCGGCACCATAGACGGCGAAGGCAACTACGTGCTCCTTGGCAACGACGACCCCAACGTAAACCTGCTCAGCGGACGCGGCAAGCAGGACCACGGTCCTGAATACATCACCGTCTTCGACGGACTTACCGGCGGCGAACTCGCCACCATCCCCTACCACACCGACTATGCCACCGGCCGCGCAGTGTGGGGCGACAACAATCAGAACCGCTCTGAACGCTACCTCGCCGCTCTGGCATACCTCGACGGCCCCGACCACAACCCCAGCCCCATCTTTGCCCGCGGTTACTACTCAGGCGCATTTGTGGCTGCTTATGACTGGGACGGCAAGAACCTCACCGAACGCTGGGTTAGCCGCAACACCGAGAGCGGCAAGGGCCTGTGGGGCGAAGGCGCTCACTGGATCTCTGTAGGCGACTGCGACGGTGACGGAAAACAAGAAATAGTATATGGCTCAGCCGCCCTCGACCACGACGGCTCTCTGCTCTACCGCACCGGCCTCGGACACGGCGACGCCCTGCACCTGGGCGACTTCCTGCCCGACCGCCCCGGACTGGAAGTATTCATGGTACACGAAGAGAAACCTTACGGATACGACCTGCGCGACGCCAAGACAGGCGAGCGCATTCTCTACCAGACTGCCGGCGGCGACACAGGCCGCGGTATCGCTGCACACTTCGACAAAAACTTCACTCACTCTCAGTTCTCACACAGCGCAGAACCCGGTATGCACGACTGCCTCACCGGCGAGATGTATGCCGAAGGCTGGAACCCCGGCGGCGGCGGCAGCATGAACAACCGCATCTACTGGACCGGCGACCTCTACGACGAACATTACGACAAGTCGGTTCTCGCCAAGTGGAACGGCGCAGGCTGGGATCGCGTGCAGGTTAACAAAGGCAACTACACCATCGGTAAATTGAACAACGGCAGCAAGTACAATCCTTGTGTGCTCGGCGACTTCCTGGGCGACTGGCGCGAAGAAATACTTCTTTGGGAAGAAACTACCAAGAAGCTCATAATCAACGCCACCAGCTATCCCTCAGAATACCGTCTGCCCCACCTGATGGACGACCTCAACTACCGCGTGCAGGTTGTGAACCAGAACTGCTGCTACAACCAGCCGCCCCACCTCTCGTTCGACCCCTCACACAAGTATGCCGACAACCCCAACCACGCTACTCCCGACGATCCCTCGCAGGGCATCACCGACGTGGAAAATGCAGGCAACGCCGGTCCTGATACCATCTACACCATACAGGGTATCCGCATCGAGCGCATCACATCGCCCGGCCTCTACATCATCAACGGCAAAAAAACCATCGTACGTTAATTATCATGCGATAATTGATTGATTTCAATCCTCAAGAGCTGCACCACACCCCGTGTGACGCAGCTCTTGTTTTTTTTATCTGATTTTATTTTGTTTATAAAAATTTTTCAATTACCTTTGCCAACGCAGACCGCATCGCAGAAGCCCGGTCACGGGCAATGCGGGAGGGTCGGCAAGACATTATAAAAAAGCGTTTATCCGCGCTGATTCTTGACAAACAGAAATTCTCGCAAAATTTCAAATCAATAGTCAAGGATGGAGCAACGGTAGATGCCCGTGGATATGTAATATCATGCATTCGGCAGGATGCCTTGTGAAAGGTATAGCCGGACGCCATTGTTGCATATACAAGCGTGGGCTTCTGCGTTGCCGTCCGACTATTGATGGGCAATGCGAGAAGCCTCTGTTTGTAGGACGGTAACAGATACAGATTCCTACGCTTTTTTCGTACCAACCATTATCGCCGACGAGAGGAAGACCGAGGCTGATACTTTACTATATGAACGGTCTGATTCCTGTAAAAACAAGCATCTTGTTTTTATTAATGACCGTATGTACCTGTTTTACGGCAAGTGCATACGAGTTCGGTATTTTCGAGTATGAAATAATCAACGACAATCAAGCCAAGATTGTCGGTTGCAAAGACTTCGACGGAGGACATATCTCCATCCCCTCAACCCTAACCCACGATGGAAAGGAATACCCCATTGTAGAGATAGGAGATAATGCTCTTTCCAATAAAAATATTTCCACAGTTGATATACCTGAAGGGATTACCACAATAGGTGTCGCTGCTTTCAGTTTCAATCTTCTTAAAGATGTCGTTCTACCTCAGAGTCTACAAATATTGGATAGCGATGCTTTTTCAGGTAATGATTTAACCTCAATTAATATTCCACCACTCGTGATTACTCAACCTAATGAGTGGGGTGGATATAAAGCACTTCTATCTGAAGCCGGAGGTAATGACAATACCATCGAAAATATAGTAATCGAGCCATCAGAACTACCTTTAGAAGCTCGTATATATGTAAATTGTCAGAATCTGATAATCGGGAGGGAATTTAAAGGTATTTGCTGTGAGGGTGTATCAAACTCTTTGACATTTGTTGCACCTATTGATAATCACGCAATTAACTTTGATATTTTAAAATACTACAAAGTGTTTCCTAATGAAATAAATCTCAAAGGAAAAAATTTGGAATTAAATGGTTCCATATTCCAATCAGCTCTTGAAAATCGTCAATATTTTGAAAAATACGATTTCGCCAAAGCTCTGCAGAACATCAACAGTGTAAATATTGAATGCGATAACTTGAGTCTTGGGAATAAGGCATTTTACAATTTAATGGCAGATATTAACCTTAATGTATCAGGGCAGACCGAAACACAAGGGGGAGCTTTCTATGGCTGCAAGTCTGTCAATGGTGTTGATCTATCTTCTTTAGCAACTATAAAGGCCGGTGAGTTTCAAAATATTACCGATATGAAATATTTTACTGTATCGGGTTTTTGTAAAGCGATAAACAATACCGCGTTTTCAGGTTGCAATAATCTTAAAGATTTTGTGTTGGCAGAAGGTGATACTCCATTGATAGTAGGAACCGGCACATTTGATGAAATACCTGTTGAAAAGCTAACACTGGGACGTAATATCATTTCCGGAGATTTGCCCTTTTATGGTCTTAAAACACTGAAAACGCTTGTACTCTCATCAAATATTTCAGAATTACCTGACTATGCCTTTGCTGATTGTAGTAATCTTGGCGAAATATATTGCGAGTCAGCAAATCCGCCCCAAATTCATAAAAATACATTTAAGGGCGTAAATAAGGACGAATGTAAAATATTCGTTAAATCAAACGAAGGCGAGTACCGACAGGCTGAAGGATGGAATGATTTTTTTGCATCGGTTGTTGAGCCGGACATAAACAAGCAATCTATCAATGTTCATTCTAAAAGTGATAACATCATCATCTCCGGAGTTGAAGATAAAAATGTTTCAGTATATTCTATAGATGGGACTGAAAGAGTTGCCTTTCAAAAAGTCAATGGAGATATTGAATTCCCGCTACCTAACGGAATGTATCTAATCGTTGCAGGCAATAATACAATTAAGTATTTCCATTCGAAAAAGTAAATCAATAAAGCTATGTTAAGACTATTCATAATCATACAAATATCCATACTGTTTTTAGCTCTATGCCCGGCTAAATCTTATGCACAGACCGGGGAGTTATTTGAAAGTCTCAAAGGAACAGAAGAAAATCCGTTGATTGACATCAAATATAAAGTAGAGATTGAGCCTTTCAATTTTGATCCCACCGGACATGACGATATAGCCTTTCATACATATCTCTGCTATAACGCCACTTATGCCGATGGGTCGAATAAAACAGATAGATTCTTTTATCGCAATTTTAGGTTTGGGTTCCCAAGTTGCAGTTTTGAACCGTATCTTTCATCCAATATTGAGATTTTGAGCAAATCTGAAATTCGTGATTTTTCAGAAGAAGAGAAATCCGTGAAATGGAAAATTCAACAAACATTACTCCAAAAAGAATATAATTTTTGGAATTACGATGAGTTTCTACAATTGCGTAATCTTGATCAAACGAAAAGAACTGTTATAATGCCATACAATGCTAAAACAGCGTATGCATTAGATGATGTTAGTTATACAGAAACGGAAAGAGCCTTTTATGAAGATGACAATTTTAAAGTTTATTCAAATTACTGTGGCTATAGTATCATAAGCGGAACGAAACATTTTGCCTGGGGGGAATTTGGCATTTTTAATCCCGTTTTATGCGCAAAAGATGAAAACAACACAATTATAAGACTAAGTCCTGTAAAACCCGGACAGTATCTTATCGAACTTAAGAACCATGGGAATGAATATGGTTATATGGAAACGATAGGGGTACATTGTATTATGGAATTATTTATTGAAGATTCTTCCTTCAAATTGGATTATAATTATTTAGTACATTTTGATTACCCCAAATCCGAACAACAAAAGCAGGCTGCACGTGAGGCCGGGTATGATGTTCCCTAAACCTTATTGTCAATCGCCAAAAGATTAAAAAGCAGCCGATTATATAGGTGCCCCGGGTATCGGGAAGATGACATCCGGCAGGATGTCTGCCACACAGTAACCGGGCATGCACGCGCGCAGAGCAGAGCATGCCCGGTGCATATATGTACTCACGATTGCATCCGGATGATGCGGTATAGGAGGCCGGATATAACAGTTCCATGAAATATGACATCCGCCAAGGATGTCTGCAAATACCGTAACCGCGGTATGTACGACCGCAGGGAGGACATGCCCGGTAGGCATTCCACAACGAAATGGCATCCGGAGGAAGCCGTCTATATATGCAACCACACCTGTATAATCGGCTTTCTGCGAATGCCTTATCCTTTCTTAATACGTTTACCGGGCATGCCCGCGCTTCGGTTACACCTGCGCGCGTGCATACCCGGCTACTAGCTTACAGGCCTCCTTCGGATGCCATACTACGGGAATGAGGGTGTTGCATATCTTTACCGTTTCAAGTATCGAACCCAACGTTTCATCAAGAGATTTCGCTGTCCTTTTCATATTTCAAAAACACCCTCTTATACATCCCGCTTTTTAAGCCTTTCCATATTCTTTTTATCGTAGGCTTCGCCTGGCGAAACAAGATATTCAAATTTTACGAGGTCACCGTCAATCTGAATATGCAATACGAAGAAGGCCCTCTTACTCCCAATCTTTATTCGGTAAACGCTATTAAGAGTTTCTATCTTTCGGCAATTGCTTATTTCTTCAACCGTTTGGGCATCAATCACATTGTTGATTGCCTCTACAATAGAATGATGAATTTTGCCGGAAAGTTTGTCAAGAGCCTTGGTAAAATCTTTTGAGAAATCTACATTCATCTGTATTGACCAATTCCATGGCGGCGCATAAAGTCATCTTTCTCGCTTTCGCTAACCATTACCTTTCCTTCCGGTCTGTTTGAAACAAGATAGCGATAGAGTTCTGCATCTTCCATTTCATTGGCTTCCTCTATCAAAAGCTGCTCGATATATTTCTTGAGATTGATTCCCATTGCAGCCGCCTTAACGGTCAATGCGCGGAATACATCCTCCGGAATGTCAATTAGCTTACGGTGAGATGGCTGCGCGGATGTTGCTGATACTGTATTCATATCGTTTATATTTTACTGCAAAGTTAAAACATATATACCATATATACAAATCCATATTGACCAAAGTTTCCCGACAATAATTCAAAACGATAGTACCTCAATTACCCGAGGGTTGTTGCAACTGTCAAACTAACGTTGTTTTTCATCTCCAAAATAGTATGCCGTATCGCAATTTTTTGCTAATTTTGTGAAAATTTTCATTAATATGGCAAAAAGCGTTTTTATCACCGGTGGTGCGTCGGGAATCGGCGCGGCCGCAGTACGCAAATTCGCGGAACAAGGCTGGCATGTAACCTTCATGGATATTCATCCCAAAGAGGCCAAAGAGCTGATCAACAGTGTTGATTCGCCCGAACCTATATGTTTTGCAGAAGGTTCAACCCTCAACCGCTCCGACCTTGAGGCTGCCCTTGAACTGGCTGCCGACGAAGCCGGTGGCGTGGACGCTGTGTTTGCCAACGCGGGCATTCATCGCAAGAATACCATCATCGACATAGAGCCGGACGACCTTGCCGAGCTGCTGCAAACCAACATAATAGGCACCGTCAACACCCTGCAGTGCGCCATTCCTTATCTGGTAAATGCAGCCGATGGTGCCTCGGTGGTCATCAACGCCTCCGACCAGTGCTTTGTGGGTAAAGGCGGCAACTGCGGCTACGGACTCACCAAGGCTGCACTGGGTCAGCTGGCCAAGAGCGCGGCCATAGACCTGGCTCATCTGGGCATACGCGTCAATGCCGTGTGCCCCTCTACCATCGACACCCCTCTCTACGACCGCGCCCTGGCTGCAGTGGTGGCCCGCAAGAAAAAAGACGGCCTTTCGATAGACAAACTGCGCAAGCAGGAGAATGCCATGTTTCTGCGCGGCAGCGTGGGCACAGCCGCCGAGGTGGCCGCAATGGTCTACTTCCTGTGCTCGGAGCAGGCTTCGTTCTGTACCGGAGGGCTCTATCCCGTAGACGGCGGATACACAGCCGTGTGAACCGCCGCTTCCCCTGCAATGTTCTAATTACAGAACATTCCTTAATTTTCCAATTTTATGATTGAACGCATTATAATCATCGACAACGCCGACCCCGTAAACTTCTACGGCGTCAACAACTGCAACATGCAGCTCATACGCAACCTCTTCCCGAAGCTGCGCATAGCAGCCCGCGGCTCGGTGATTAAGGTTATAGGCGAAGATTCCGAGACCGCCGAGTTTGAACGCAAGATAAAGGAACTGGAGGAGTTTGCCTCGCACCGCAACATGCTCAACGAGGAAATCATCCTCGACATTGTGAAGGGCGACGCTCCCAAGGAAATCAAGCACGACAACGTAATCATATACGGCATAAACGGCAAGCCCATACAGGGACGCACTCCCAACCAGCAGAAGCTCGTGGAGACCTTTGCCGAAAACGACCTTACATTTGCCCTTGGCCCCGCCGGCACGGGCAAGACCTACGTGGCCATAGCCCTGGCCGTGCGCGCCCTCAAGAACAAGGAGGTGCGCAAGATTATACTGAGCCGACCCGCTGTGGAAGCCGGCGAGAAACTCGGTTTCCTGCCCGGCGATATGAAAGACAAGATCGACCCGTATCTGCAACCCCTCTACGACGCGCTCGAAGACATGATTCCGGCTGTCAAGCTCAAGGAATACATGGAGTCGAAAGTGATACAGATAGCTCCCCTGGCCTTCATGCGCGGACGCACGCTCAACGATGCCGTGATAGTGCTCGACGAAGCCCAGAACACCACCACCCACCAGATAAAGATGTTCCTCACCCGCCTGGGTATGAACGCCAAGATGATAATCACCGGCGACGCCACCCAGATCGACCTGCCCCGCTCTACCCAGAGCGGACTCATACGCGCCCTGAAGGTGCTCGACGGAGTTCCCGGCATAGGACGCGTTGAATTCGGCAAGAAAGACATCGTGCGCCACGCTCTAGTGCAGCGCATAGTCGAAGCCTACGAGAGAGCCGAGGAAGCCGACAAGGCAGCCGAACGCCCCGCTCACCGCCCCGACGAACATCATCAAACAGAAAAAACAGATAATTAATCCCGTAATATCCCAATCATTATGCAAGCCACACTTACAAGCACAGATTTCCACTTTCCCGGCCAGCAGAGCCTCTATCATGGTAAAGTTCGCGATGTTTACGACATCAACGACACAACCCTTGTAATGGTTGCCACCGACCGTATCTCGGCCTTCGACGTAGTGCTCCCCAAGGGCATTCCTTTCAAGGGTCAGGTACTCAACCAGATCGCTGCCTATTTCCTCGACGCCACCGCCGACGAGATACCCAACTGGAAGCTCGCCGTTCCCGACCCCATGGTCACCGTAGGCAAAAAGTGTGAAGGATTCCGTGTGGAAATGATCATCCGCGGCTACCTCACCGGCAGCGCATGGCGCGAATATGCCGCCGGAGTACGCGAAATATGCGGCGTGAAGCTCCCCGAGGGCATGAAGGAAAACCAGAAGTTCCCCGAGCCTATAATCACCCCCACCACCAAGGCCGAGGCCGGTCACGACGAAAACATCTCAAAGGAAGAAATCATTGCCCAGGGCATCGTGAGCGCCGAAGACTACGAAGTGATGGAACGCTATACACGCCGACTGTTTGAAATCGGCACACGCATGGCCGCCGAAAAGGGTCTGATTCTTGTAGATACAAAATATGAATTCGGCAAACTCGAAGACAAGGTTATCCTTATTGACGAAATCCACACCCCCGACTCATCGCGCTACTTCTATGCCGAGGGCTACGAGGAACGCTTTGCCAAGGGCGAACCCCAGCGCCAGCTCTCAAAGGAATTCGTGCGCCAGTGGCTCATAGAAAACGGTTTCATGGGCAAAGCCGGACAGACCGTGCCCGAAATGACCGACGAAATCTGCCGCAGCATCTCTGAACGATACATCGAGCTGTACGAACACGTTACCGGTCAGAAGTTCGTTCCCGCCCAGAGCGACGATCTCAACCAACGCATCGAGACCAACGTACTCGACTGCCTCAACAACCTGCGCTGAAGCCGCACAAGATGACAGCCGAAGATATAAATCCCTACGACGACAACCGCTCAAAGACCGATCAGGTACGCGAGATGTTTGACAACATAGCGCCGGCCTACGACCGCCTTAACCGCGCCATGAGCTTCGGACTCGACCGCTCATGGCGTCGGTTGGCAGTCGGGCTCGTGGCCGACACCAAGCCGCGCCACATAGTCGACATAGCCACCGGTACCGGCGATTTTGCCATATCGCTTGCCAAGCACATCACTGGCGCTAAAATCACCGGTATAGACCTGTCGGAGAACATGGTGGAAATCGGCCGACGCAAGGTGACCGATGCCGGCCTTGCCGACCGCATCACAATGATGGTCGACGACGTTCTCAACTCACAGTTGCCCGAGGGATGTGCCGATGCGGTGACCGTGGCCTTCGGAGTACGCAATTTCGAACATCTGCTTGAAGCATACTCCAAGATATTACATATCCTGCGCCCGGGTGGCATGCTCTGTGTCATAGAGCTGTCCACGCCCACATCATCACTTGTAAAGCCATTCTACAACCTGTATACACGTAAAATAATCCCCTTGCTGGGTAGAAAAATATCAAAGGACAACCGCGCATACTCATACCTGCCCGAGAGCATTGCCGCCGTACAACAAGGCGATGAAATGCTCGAGGTGATGCGGCGCGCCGGCTTCGCAAGTACCCGATACCGCCGCCTCACATTCGGGGTATGTACCATTTACCAAGCCATACGTCCTCTGTAAACCTGCAAAAGTTATTTTCTTAAAAAAGATGATCAGACAACTCATTATCGCAATCATAGCCTGCTGTACCGGTCTGTGTGCAGGCGCACAGGCCATGTATGTCAACAGCGCGCGCGTCACACCCCAGGCTCAGGCCGACACCATGCCTCACCTGTCGGTGAGCGACTCGCTGCTGCTGGCTCATGAATACGATATAGACGAAATATTCAACATACCGGTCACCCTGCCCGACGTATTCTTCATGCCCGCCATATACGATACCTACCACGTCTTCACCCCGCTCAGCGTGGGCGAGCAGGTACACAGCGACAACGAAGCCATGCGCTGGTGGGAAGACTACGATGTGCTCAACCGCCAGATGCTGGCCATGCAGCACAACCTTTTCTACAATCACCCCGAGCATGTGCGCTACAACCTGTCGATGCTGCCCGTGGCCCCTCCGCAGTACCAAGCCGTGATAGACCCGTCAGATCTCTCGGTATCTATCAAGGAAGTGGTCAATCAAACCACTGCCCCCACCATCGAGGCCGAGAAGGTGAAACGACGCCACTGGATAAACACATTCAACGCATCGCTGCAGTTCTCGCAGGCATACGTGTCGCCCAACTGGTATCAGGGCGGTAACAACAACCTAAACGCTCTGGGGCAGATATACTACAACGTGAAGCTCAACGAGGTATTCCACCCCAACCTCCTCTTCGAGACCACCATGCAGTATAAACTCGGCATGAACAACGCCCCCGACGACTCGATTCACGCCTACAACATTTCCGACGACCTCTTTCAGATCAACACCACATTCGGTGTCAAGGCTGCCCATCGTTGGTACTACTCACTCACCGGTCAGTTCAAGACCCAGCTGCTCAACTCATACAAGTCCAACACCCATTCGCTCAAATCATCATTCCTCTCGCCGGGCGAACTCACTGCCGGTCTTGGTATGACCTACGCGTACAAGAACAAGGATAAGACATTCACATTCGACGCATCGCTCGCTCCCGTGTCTTACAACCTCAAGACTTGTATAAATACGCGTATGAATCCCGAGAACTACGGCATTGAGGTGGGGCACAAGACTGTGAGCCACTTCGGTTCGACCGGAGAGCTTAAACTGAGCTGGCGCATGGCCCGCAACATCCTGCTCACATCGCGCGTATTTGCCTTCTCTGACTACGAGTCATTCCAGGCCGACTGGGAGAATACCCTTGCGTTTGAAATCAACCGTTTCCTCACCACTCAGATCTACTGCCATGCCCGCTACGACACGCGCACGCCCTACGATCCTGATGAGGAAAAATGGAAAAAACTTCAGATAAAGGAAATATTCTCGATAGGTTTCGCCTATAAATTCTCGTCACTCTGATGCGTATCGCCGTCCTCGCCATAAGCCTTGGTGCAGCCGCTGCATCTATGGCCGCCGATCCCGCCGCGGGTATGTGGCAGGTGAGCGACGGCGGTCCCGTAATCGAGCTGGCTGAGTCGGCCGACACTCCCGGCCGGCTCGATATATTATGGGTCGACGGCGCCGATATGAGCATTGCCCCCGGCACCCAGCTCGGCAGTGCCACTGCCACCCCCACTCCCGGTCTGTACGACTGCTCGGCTTGGATAGACCCGCGCGGGGAAACGGGCCGCAAGCGCGGCAAGGCTCAGTTCACCATACGCCTTGATTCAAAGCTTGCCGACTCATTCGTATTCGAGGGATACCAACGCGGCACAGTACTGCGCCTGAGCCGCCTGCTGCCATTCTGGTACCGCAGACCCGTGCAGCAGGTCGACACAAGGCCCAAGGGCCTCGATGGTGCGCGCCGCATCCACTCTCACAAATCATACCTTGAGTTATGAACGCGCGTATCTTACTGCTGCTGGCCGCATTGGCTCTGACTGTCGCGCACGCCGCACCCCGCAAGGGCAAGAAACCCGACCCTGCCCGCAAGACCCGCACTACGGCCAAGGCGGCCGCTTCGGCTACGACCATCGACTGCGATAGAATAGCCTTTCCGGGGCCCGACTCGGTAGAGGTGGCCGGATTTGAAAAGACCCTACGCGCCACCAAAGAAAGCATGATTGTGACCAACAACACATCGCACGAGATCACAGCCATCGGCCTTGACATAACTTACCTCGACATGAAAGGCCGCATGCTCCACCGCACCACCCGCAGCATACAGCTGCCCGAGGGACTGCCCCCCGGCGAGAGCCGCATGGTGAGCATACCCGCGTTTGACCGTCAGGGGCTGTTCTACTACCACCTGTCGCCCAAACCCCGACGCGCCACACAGGCTACGCCATTCCGCGTGGCTGTCACCGTGAGCTACATTTGCATCCCAAAACCTTCAACCGACATCATAAACAAATGAAAATAGCCATTATAGCCGCAATGAGCAAGGAGCTGAATCTGCTCCTGCCTATGATTGAAAACCACTCTACAATCACCATAAACGACACCACCTTCCACCTCGGACGCATGGCCGGTCATGAAATAATCGCCATACAGTCGGGCATAGGTAAGGTTAACGCGGCAATAGCCACACTTACACTGGTAGACAACTTCCACCCAGCCCTGGTAATCAATACCGGCGTGGCCGGCGGCACAGGAGCCACCAATATACTCGACGTGGTAATACCCGACCGCGTGGCATATCACGACGTATGGTGCGGACCCGACACTATCCCCGGCCAGGCAGCCGGCTGCCCGCTGTACTTTGAATGTCCGCTGCCCGCGCAGCTCGTTGAGCAGCTCGGCGCCAAGCGCGGCATACTCGCCTCGGGCGACATTTTCGTATCAAAGGCATCAGAGGTAGATAATATTCTGAGCCTGTACCCTGAGGCCGTAGCCGTAGATATGGAATCGGCCGCCATCGCACAGGTCTGCAACCTCAAGAACGTACCATTTGTGGCTATCCGCGTCATCAGCGACACCCCGGGTGCAGCCGACAACATAGCCCAGTATGCCAACTTCTGGGAAGACGCGCCCCAGTCTACATTCAACACCCTCATCAATCTGCTCAAACGTCTGTGAAAGACCTCCCTACCATACGTGGCCGGCGATACATAGCCTCACTTGTGGCAGAAGGCGAACACAGCCGGCAGGACTTCAAACTCACCATCGACAACGCCCATAAGATAGCCCACTCGGTGTCGGCATTTGCCAACGCCGAAGGGGGGCGCCTGCTCATAGGCGTGAAAGACAACGGCACCATTGCCGGTGTGCGCGACGAGGAAGACGTATATGTGGTTGAACAAGCCGCCCGCATGCTGTGCAGCCCCTCGGTTGAGGTGGAATTCACAGCCTACAGCGTGGCCACCAACACCGTGGTTATCCAGGCCAGCATACCACGCGCCCTGTGCAAGCCCGTGCGCTGCAAGGAAGCCGACGGACGCTGGCGGGCTTATTACCGCGTGGCCGACGAGAACATAGTGGCGCATCCGCTGATGGTGCGCGCCTGGGAAAGCCAAAGTCCCATACAGTTCAGACTCGATGCTACAGTAGAACGGCTTATGGCCTTTCTTGACGCCAACCCCGAGGGGGTGGACAACCGCAGCATAGCCATAGCGATGGAAATGTCGCAACGCCGCGCCGACAACCTCACGGTAAACCTCATCCGCTCAGGGCTGATAACATTCAAATACAAAGCCCCCAACTTTCTGCTCATCCGCAACAACGAAAATCCCGAATAAGTACACGATTCGGGATTTTTTTCGCCCCCGCAGGCACGAAAATCCGAAAAAACAGCCCGTTTTTCGGGGATTTTGCCTAATTTTGTAAATATAAAGAGTTAGTAACTTCAAATAATGAAATTATGGCTAAGGTAAAACCCAAGAAATCGCTCGGACAGCACTTCCTTACTGACTTGAACGTAGCAGCCCGCATCGCAGCTACGATTGACGACTGTCCCGATCTGCCGGTTGTGGAAGTCGGCCCCGGCATGGGTGTCTTAACCCAATTTCTGCTCGATGCAGGCCGCGACCTCACAGTAGTTGAACTCGACTCTGAGAGCGTTGAATATCTCAAACAGGGGCATGTGGGCGGCCTGAAGCCCGAACGCATAGTTGAGGCCGACTTCCTGCAGCTCGACCTGGCCTCGCTCACAGGTGGCCGCAAAATGTGCATCATAGGCAACTATCCCTACAACATATCATCGCAGATATTCTTCAAGGTGCTCGACAACCGCCACCTTGTGGACGAATGTGCCGGCATGCTGCAACGCGAGGTGGCCGAACGCATCTGCGCCCGCGAGGGCAGCAAGACCCGCGGCATACTCAGCGTGCTGCTTCAACTGTGGTACGACTGCGAATACCTCTTCACCGTTCCCGAACACGTGTTCAATCCGCCGCCAAAGGTAAAGAGCGGTGTGCTGCGCCTGCGACGCAACGGCATAACCGACCCCGGCTGCGACTTTGCCCTGATGCGCACCGTGGTGAAGGTGACTTTCGGCCAGCGGCGCAAGACCATACGCAATTCGGCCAAGTCGCTGCTGCCACCGGGCACGGCCTTCCCCGCCGACTGCCCCTACGGTGCCCTGCGACCCGAGCAACTGTCGGTAGAACAGTTCGTTGAACTCACTAATATAATAGCTTCACTGAGGTCATGAAAGAATTTACAACAGAACAGCTTGATGAAATACGCGAGATAATACGGCACAAGGATGCCGAGGAGGCTCGCCGTAAACTTACCACTCTGCATCCGGCCGACATTGCCGAGCTTTATCAGAACCTCGACATTGAGGAAGCGGAATTTCTGTTTAAACTTCTCGATGAGGAAACCGCCGCCGATGTGCTCATGGAGCTTGACGAGGACGACCGTCTTAAGCTTCTCGAGGACATGCCCACCGAGGAAATCGCCAAGCAGATCGAACACCTCGACACCGACGACGCCGTCGACATCATACAACAGCTCGACGAGGAAGACCGCGACGAGATTCTGTCGCACCTCGACGACGTGGAGCAGGCCGGCGACATCATAGACCTGCTTAAGTACGACGAAGACACCGCCGGCGGCCTTATGGGCACCGAAATGATTGTGGTGAACGAAAACATGTCTATGCCCGAGTGTATCAAGGAAATGCGCTCGCAGGCCGAGGAAATGGACGAAATATACTACGTTTACGTCGTAGACAACGACTATAAGCTCAAAGGCATTTTTCCGCTGAAGAAGATGATCACCCACCCATCGGTGTCTAAAATCAAACACGTGATGGAGACCGACCCCCTGGCCGTGAAGGCCGATACGCCCATCGACGAGGTAGCCCTCGACTTTGAGAAGTACGACCTTGTGGCAATGCCCGTGGTAGACTCCATAGGACGATTGCTGGGACGCATTACCGTAGACGACGTGATGGATCAGGTGCGCGAATCTTCGGAACGAGACTACCAGCTGGCCTCGGGTATCTCGTCTGACGTAGACGCCGACGATACCATATTCGCACAGCTCAAGGCACGCATTCCATGGCTGCTCATAGGCATAGGCTCGGGTATTCTGGCTTCGCTTATTTTGGGCGGATTCGAAGACCAACTGCATGCTGTCACAGCCCTTGCGCTGTTCATCCCCATCATCGGAGGTACGGGCGGTAACGTGGGCGTGCAGGCATCGGCCATCGTGGTACAGGGTCTGGCCAACGGCTCGCTCGAAATTACCGAATTTTCAAAACAACTTGGAAAAGAGATACTTATAGGATTGTTGAATGCCACCATCCTGTCGGCGGTTATATTCATCTACAACCTTATAATGCTTCCCGATAATTTTGCGGTGACCATCTCTGTAGCGGCATCGCTATTCTCGGTGGTGATGTTTGCCTCACTGCTGGGCACTGTGGTGCCTCTCTCGCTTGAGAAGCTTAAAATCAACCCCGCCATAGCCTCGGGGCCCTTCATTCAGATTATGAACGACATAGTAGGCCTTATAATCTACGTGTACGTTGCTACATTATTCCTAAAAATATTCATGTGAGCTGGTTCAACACAATAGAATTTTATGTAATCACCGGCACTATAGCCGCGGGCGCACTGGCCGTGGTATCGTTGCCACGCAGGCGCAGCCACTCGGTGCTTCATACCGTGCCCGGACGCTTGTATTACTCGGGCGACAACGCGGATCCGGCCCTCGATATGTGGGTTGACGACAACCGCCGCATACACATCATACGCCGCGGTCTGCCCGACGTGAGCGATATGGGAGCCGCATCGCTGGCAATAAACCACAGCGGCTTCGACTTGATTGTGGAAGAACGTCTCACCTTCGACCGCCGCGGAGAGTCGCCTGTAGACACCGCCGAATTCATCATAGACTTCGTAGGTCCTGAACGCTACCACATACGCTACAATTCAGAAGACACATCGTTGATGACAGCCTTCACCATCCCCGTGAAAGAAGGCATAAAAATGACCCGCGAGCTCAAATAACCGGGTATTGGGAGCGTAATCCTCCGGATTGCGCTTAATGAAAATGCTCTCACGAGAGTTATACCAACATGACATCCGGCAGGATGTCTGCAAGCTAGTAGCCGGGTATGTACGACCGTAGGGAGGACATGCCCGGTTAAGATCACAAAGAAATCAGGCATTCGCAGAAAGCCGATTATATAGGTGGAAAACTTGTATAATCGGCTTTCTGCGAATGCCTTAAAACTTTTGGATATTCCTACCGGGCATGCCCGCGCTTCGGTTACACCTGCGCGCGTGCATACCCGGCTACTAGCCCACAGACATCCTGTCGGATGTCATATTCTTGGGAGCGTTATATCCAAACTCCTATACCGCATCCTTGGCGGATGTCATGTTTATACGAAAGGTATCACCTTACTGCGCATTTCAGGCTCTTGACGGTGCCTGTCACGGGGCAGCCGTATGATACGATATAGAAGCCCGGTGCGATGTCGCTGATGGATATCTTGGCTACGCCGGGGCGGTCGATACTGAGCACTGTGCGGCCGTCGAAGCCCACAAGGCGCACGAAGTCGGGTTCCTGCGAGAATACGAGATTTCCGTCGGCCACGTTGAGCGTGCATCCGCTCTGCTCGGCCACTATATCGCCTACCGATGCCAAGGGCATGTCGGAGCCGAAATATGTGCCCATGTGCAGGGGTGTGTTGTAGCCCATCTGCTCATGCTTCATGCCCTTGAAATATACATCATCCGAGGCAAGGAACGGGAAACCGTAATCTGAGGGGTACCATGTTGAGAATATCATGATTTCCTTGGAGTCGGAGCATGCAAACTTGCCGGCCTTGTCGGTGGCATGATAATGGGGCAGAATGATTTCCTCGCGCCAGTCGCCGAGTATATCGCCGTAGAACAGAGGATTCTTCTTGGTGTCGTTGATGGTGGTGACGGGATAGCGGTAGATGGTGAACACGCGGCGGTTGGTCATGTCGCGGTCGAAGCAGTCGATGCGGTCGCCGTCTATGAGCTGACGGTTGAGCGAGCCGGTGAACCATATCGGGAAGTTGGTCGATGCGGCCGTCTGGCCTTCGATGATGTTGCCTGATGTATCATATAGCTGACGGTCGTACACCCAACATTCGTATCCGGGATTATATTTGTCGATGTCGGCAATGAGGGCGCGGCCTTCGTCGCCGGCTTCGGAGGCATCGAGTTTCCACAGAATCTCGCCGGTAGCGGCATCGCGCAGGGCGCAGCGTGTAAAGCCGGTCTCGAAGCATTGGAAGCACTGCAGCCCCGGTCGGTTCTGGATGAATTTGCCCACATGGAGCATGTCGCCGTGGCCCAGACGTGTGGAGTAGAGTCCGGTACCGTCGTGATCTATGGCGCAGGCACCGTAGGTTATTTCATCATATCCATCGCCGTCTACATCGGCCACCGAAAGCTGATGGTTGCCCTGGCTGAGATATGCGGGATAGTCGTTGGTAGAGAATTTCCACACATGCTTCATATCCTTGCTGCCGGGAACGTATTCCCATGCTTCAAGCTCCATCTTGGCATATACGCCACGACATGCCACTATCTGGAAATTGCCGCCGGGGAGCAGCTTGGCCGCGCACATACGCAGACTGTTGGCGCGCTTGAAGTAGTCGTCGCCCCACTCATGGGTGGTATTGATGGGAATGTAGGGAGCGCGGGCCTTCTCGGCACCGGTACTGCCGTCGATTACCGATACAAATTCGGGAGCGCGGCTGTTGTATTTTCCGTTTTCGGCATAGTCGGTGATTCCGTCGCCGTTTGTATCGCCAATACGCTCTCCGTCGCCGAATACGGTGCCTTCTGACGAGCGTATGGCCACTTCTTCCTTGCCGTCGCCGTCCACATCAGCCACAATCATTGCAATTGCGTTTTGAGCGGCCACATTGTTGCCGCACACCACACGCCACATCCACGTGCCGTCGAGCTTGTAAGCCTCCATTATCACGCGGCTGCGGGGCATGTAGTCCTCATCGTATCCGTGGGCAAAGCGGGCCAGCACTATCTCATACTCGCCGTCGCCGTCGAGGTCGCCCACGGTGGCATCGTTCGATATGTATTCGGGTACATCGTTTATGTTTTGGTCATCGGCTGTGTCTTTCAGGTAGATCGAGAAGTAAGGGCGACGCTCTTTTAGTTGCTCGGCCGGCATGGTATATGTATCAAGAACGGCATTTTCGCCGGTAAAGCTTACCTCGAAAGTATTGTCAACACCCTCCACCAGATATTCGGCCGGCACCTGGAAGTTTGATTTGCCGGTGATGGCGCTATCGTTCATCTTCACGCGGCCGTCGCTGTTGACCTTGTAGACGTCAAAGGCTGTTGATGCGCCCTCGCCGGGAAGCATACGCCATGTGAGCAGCAACTTTCCGCGATGGTTTTTGAGTTCGCTTACGTTAGTAAGATTTTCACCGGATTTGGTTATCGAGCCCCACATCATACGGTTGTTCTCTATTAGAGCATTCTGCGCGGTGGCCACCGGAGCTGCAGCGGCACAAGACAGAAGCATAAGATGTAATAATGATTTGGTTTTCAAGGAATTATTACATTAATTATGATTAGTTTTCTATACGTAGCTGTATGCCGTTGAGCTTGCGGTAGAGGTCGAGGGCATATACATCGGTCATCGCGCTCACGTGGTCGAGCACGGCCTGTATGCGGCCAAACAGAGTGGGCGCGTGTATGTCGTACTGGTCGGGAAACTTGGCCAGCAGCAGCTTTGAATAGTTGAGGTCGGGTTCGAGCACCGCGCCTATGAGCTTTTCGAGCAGGAAGGTGATGATGCGGTTACCGGCAAGCTCAATGTCCACAACATCGCCGGCGCAGTATATCTTTTCCCACGACAAGCTGTTGCAGCGGGCGTATGCGCTGCGTTCGAGCTCGGGAATATGTTCGAGCAGAGAGCCCTTGAACGTGCCTTCGAGAATCTCGTCCTCATGGCTCAGGAAAGCCTCGGCGCACCGCCTTACCAGCGCACCCACCACACACGAGCGCAGGTAGGCAATCTTCTCATTGGGGTCTGAAACGGTTGCCATCACCTCCTCCATACGCTCTCGGCGGTCGGCGGTGAAGAAGCTCAAAAAGGCATCTATTACCTGCTGAGTGGAAAGAATCTTGAGTTTGTGGGCATCCTCTATATCCATCACCTCATAGCAGATGTCGTCGGCAGCCTCGACTATGTAGACCAACGGGTGGCGGGCATAGCGCACCTCGCCTGCGGAACCGGGATTGGAAATCATGCCCAGCTCGGCGGCAACTTTAAGAAAATCGGGCAGCTCGGTGCTGAAAAATCCAAATTTGTTTTTGGTAGCCAGACGGCTTTCAAAGGGATATTTCACTATCGATGCCAACATTGAATAGGTCATGGCAAAGCCGCCCTTGCGCCTCCCCTTGAACTGATGGGTGAGCACACGGAAGGCGTTGGCATTCCCCTCAAAGTGTATGAGGTCGTTCCACTGACTTTCGGTGAGCCGTGACTGCAATACGCGCCCGGCGCCTTCGCTGAAGAAAGTGGAGATGGCCTTCTCGCCCGAATGTCCGAAGGGAGGATTGCCAAGGTCGTGGGCCAGGCATGCCGCGGCCGTTATGTCGCCTATGTGGTTGAAGCAGTCCACCCACTCGGCGCCGGCATAGCGGTTGCGTAGGCCGGTGGCTATTTCATCGGCCATTGACTTGCCCACGCAAGCCACCTCCATTGAGTGTGTGAGGCGGTTGTGCACGAAGATACTGCCGGGGAGGGGGAATACCTGGGTCTTGTTTTGCAGACGGCGGAAAGGAGATGAGAACACAAGGCGGTCGTAGTCGCGGCGGAAGTCGGTGCGCACGCCGTTCTTGTGCGGGTCATGGTAATCTTCGAGGCCGAATCGTTTGTCGCTTATCAGGCGCGGCCAGTGCATTTTGTTTGTCATGGTAAAAAAAGATGGGCCGCAGAAATTGATTTTCTCCGGCCCACCCCATTATGTTATGGCTTATTGAATTGCTTGATGATTATTCACCTACGCCCTGGATGAAGTTGAGGCTGTTGTTCTCAATCTTTTCGTCGCCGAGCAGGAGGGTGAAGCGTTCAACGTCCTGCATGGGACGCACGCCGCCTATACCGAGCAGACGGTTGAACTGGTTGGCGTATTCGCCGAAGGTGTATTCGCGGTTGTCCTTTTCGTCGCCGGTCACTACAAATACCACTACGGCATTGTTGCCTTCAACGGGACCAACTACGGCACCCTGCTTGGCAGCTGCCACAGCACCCTGAAGAGTGCTTTCGCCGAAGCCGAGGTTGGCAAGCATGGGCGAGTTGAACATAGCGTCGCCTGTCTGCACTTCAACGCCCATGAGCTTGGCATAGCCGGCTACGTCGCTTGCTTTGCCTTTGTACTGGCTGATGAGCTGCTGAGCCTTCTTGTTGCGCATGGCTTTCTGCTTCACGGCATCGGCGATAAGCTCGCTGTCGTAGGGCAGATAGTCACCGTCATATACGCCCTTGAGGGCTACGGTGAGCATGTAGGTCTGCTTGTTGTCCTGGTATACGGGCATCACCTGACCCTTCTTGGCGTTCATGATCCACTTGAGCACCGAGCGGGTGTCGGCGAGGTTGGCCAGACGCGATGAAGAGGCTGATACGGGAGCTGAGAGCAGATTGTAACCGGCTTCTGAAGCGTTCTTTGCAAAGTCGGCAGCCGATGAGTTGTTGCTCACGAATGTATTGAGGTCGCTTGAGAGCTTGTCGAGGGTAGCCTGAGAGGGGTCGATTGTGTAGTCGATCGAAGCAAGCTCGTACAGGTTGACGGGAGCGTGGCGACGGTTGATGCGGTAGATGGTGGGAGTGGGGTTGCCCTGGATTGAGTCAGAGAAGATGAATGTGTCGCCAACGGGGTTGTTGGTGAGGGCATCCTTGAGGGCCTGGGGTATGCCGGGAGCGGTGAGCGAAGCCCAGATGCTGTCCTGACCCATTACGGTCTGGTTGTCGATGAGTTCGGCGTATGTCTTGCCGGCCTTGAGCTGGGCAAGGAGCGAGTCGGCCGAAGCACCGTCGGCGCGGGCCATCATAGAGATGTTGATAGAGTCGATTTCGAGCGACTTGCCCAGGAGCTTGACGATATTGAAGCGGTCGCCTACGTTGTTGAGCAGAACCACGTCGCCGATAGCGGCTGTGTCGACAAATTGCTTGAAACGGGTGTCGGAAATCTGGTCGCGTGTGGCAGAACCGTTGTTAACCACAAACTTCGAGTTTGCAGCTACAGAAGCGGTGCCTTCTTCGGCGCGGAGAGCCATGATGGCGTCTTCAACTTCTTTCTGGCCGGCAACGCGGTCTTCCTGTGAGGGTTCGATTGAAACCATGATGTAGTCAACCGAGCGCAGGGGCTCGTTGATGCGATACATGGCTTTGTCTTCGTTATAAGCAGCGCGCAGATCGTCGTCAGAGAGCTTGATCTGGTCGTCGGGAATCGAAGAGTAATCCTTGGCTGCATAGCTTATATGGCGGGTTGTGGCCACATTATTATATGTGCTCTGCGCATCGAGTTCGTTGGCGGTGAAAAGACCCGACATCAGACGGTCGAACTTTTCGGCCAGGAGCGCAGCTTCAACACCCTGTTCGAGGCTTGCCCAGTACTGCTTGAGCTGAGCGCCGGCTTCGGGGGGAAGGCCATACTTCTGAGGATTCATCATGGCATCGTACACAGCCTGACCCGAGGGAGCGGGCAGACCGAGCTGCTGCGACATGGTGTAGATAAACTGCTGGGCTGCGGGATGGGGAGTCTCGCCGGTGAGAGCCTGGGTAAGCTCCTTGTCGGTAACTACGATACCAAGGGCTTCGTATTCGTTCTTCTGCATCTTCTCAAGAAGCATCTGCTGGAGCACCTGCTGCGAGAGCATGTCGTTGTCGGGAGACTGCTGCTGGTTGCGCGAATTCTCTGTGACAGCGTTCAGACGAGCCTGATAGTCGTGATAATCTACTTTTGCCTTACCGGCCTGTGCCACGGTTGTGCCGCCGCCAAAGTAGGTGCGTCCCGAAGTGAGGAAGTCACCGAGAATGAAGGCGAGCAATGCCACGATGATAATGACAAAAAGCAATACCGACTTGTTACGGATTTTTTCGAGTGTTGCCATTTAATTATTTAGCGTTTATTGATTATTTTTTCCTATGATTGGTGTCGTTGATTGGCAATAAGCGCACAAAGATACAATTTTTTTCGGGTAAAACCACAACTTTAATAGTGAAAAATGGAAAAACGCCCGAATTTCGGGCATTTTTCCATATCTCAGATAAGATTTTTCAGAGTTTGAAGGCTTCCTTCACCTTGTCTACCATGTCGAGCTTCTCCCAGGTGAAGAGTTCCACGGTCATGCTGCGGGGCTCTTCGCCAAAGGCCTGGAATGTCTTGGTGACGGTGCGGGGCGTGCGACCCATGTGGCCGTACGAGGCGGTCTCGCGATAGATGGGATTGCGCAGTTTGAGACGGCTCTCGATTGACGCCGGACGCATGTCGAACAGTTCCGACACCTTATGCGATATCTCGGCATCGCTCATGCCTACGTGGGCTGTGCCGTAGGTATTTACGTTCAGGCTCACGGGTTGTGCCACACCTATGGCGTAGGCCACCTGCACCAGGGCGCGGTCGGCAACGCCGGCGGCCACGAGGTTCTTGGCTATATGGCGGGCGGCGTATGCTGCCGAGCGGTCTACCTTTGAGGGGTCTTTGCCCGAGAATGCGCCACCGCCGTGTGCGCCGTGGCCACCGTAGGTGTCAACGATAATCTTGCGTCCGGTAAGACCGGTGTCGCCGTTGGGGCCGCCTACCACAAACTTGCCGGTGGGGTTCACCAGCAGGCGTGTCTCGGAGGTGATGAGATGGCGCAGATGCTCGGGCAGATTGGCCAGAGTGCGGGGCAGCAGCACGTCGCGCACATCGCGGGCTATGATGTCGTGCATGCGGGTGTCGGCCTCGGCCTGCGTGGTGTTCTCGTCGGGCTTGATGAATTCATCGTGCTGGGTCGAGATCACTATGGTGTCAACCTTCACGGGGTTGCCGTTTTCGTCGTATTCCACTGTTACCTGGCTCTTTGAGTCGGGGCGCAGATAGGTCATGTCCACGCCCTCGCGGCGTATCACCGCCAGCTCCATAAGCAGCGCGTGGCTCATGGCGAGTGTGAGAGGTATGTAGAGGGGAGTCTCGTTGGTGGCATAGCCAAACATCATGCCCTGGTCGCCGGCACCCTGGTCCCGGGGATCCTCGCGGTCTACACCGCGGTTGATGTCCTGGCTCTGCTCGTGCACGGCCAGCAGCACGCCGCACGAAGCGCCGTCAAAGCCCAGGTCCGAGCGGTCGTAGCCTATCTCGCAGGCCACGTTGCGGGCCACATTCATGATATCGACGTATGCCTCTGAACGGATTTCGCCGGCCACGATAATCTGGCCGGTGGTCACCATAGTCTCGCAAGCCACCTTCGACGATGGGTCGCGGGCAAGAAATTCGTCGAGAACTGCGTCTGAAATTTGGTCGGCCACCTTATCGGGATGGCCTTCTGATACTGATTCGGAAGTAAATAGATAGTTCATAGCCAAAAAAATAACAATTGGTTGATAAATAAAAAAGCCGCGATGCTCACACATCGGAGCACAGCGGGCGATTTGGCTATCGCGCCGGGCACAACGCCGCGACACGTTGCAATTTTAGCATTTTTTTGAGTGGTTGCAAGCAGCCAAATCTGTCCACATTAGATTTCGGCTGCAAAGTTACGCACAATTTTTCAGCATTGCAAGTTTTTATTTGTCAATTCGGCTTAAAATCATTAACTTTGTTCGTCAGTAAAATTCAAATTGTATCTATGAGATTTAATAGACTTATTGCACTGATGGCAGGAATCTTATTCCCGCTATTAGCTTATTCTCAAGAATCATCACAAGGCTTTACTCTTTACCTGAAAGACAATTCCACAATAACATTCATGTTTTCCGACTCTCCCAATATAGAGATAGGCTTTGACGAAGTAATGTTCAGTTGCGGTGATTTTCAAGCCATGTATAAAATGAATGAAATTGACAGACTTGATTTTAAACAAGTTGCAGGAATCAAGTCGGAAATTTCAACTGAAGATATAGTTATTGAAGTTGCCGACAACGCTCTAAAGATATCAGGGATTGATAAAAACAGTAATATAGCTGTTTACAATTTGGCCGGAGTAAGGATGTCATGTAACATTGAATCTTCGAGAGATATCATTGTTGTAGATTATTCGAATTTGCAAGCCGGAATATACATCGTGTCAATTAACCAATCAAAATCCATAAAAATAGTCAAGCCATGAAAAAGGGTCTGCTATGTATCATCACAATGCTCTTGTCAATGACAATGACAATGGCACATGCGGATAACTACATCAAAATTCGCAAAACGTCAGACGAAATAATTTCGCTTTCTGCATCCGACATCAGCCAGATATACTTTGGCGAAGAAAGATACACTGACAATGAACTCGTGCCTACCGAGGGGGAAATAATCGACCTCGGCCTGAGTGTTAAATGGCGTTCATCTAATGTAGGTGCAAACTCACCCGAGGAATATGGTGCATACTTCAGTTGGAGTGAAACAGTTGAGAAGGATTTTTATGCTGACGGCATAAACGTTGCTCCTTTTAAAACAATTCAGTACACAAGAAATTATGATGCAGCAAGAGCTAATCTTGACAAGAATTGGAGAATGCCTTCACCAAAAGAATTCGAAGAATTGGCAACGAAATGCGAGTGGATATGGGGAACTAACAAAGGTGTTCCCGGATATTTGGTGAAGGGAGTCAACGGCAACAGCATATTCTTGCCTGTAGGTGGTTACAAACAGCAGTCTGATAATAATGAAGAAAAAACGGCCGGATGCTACTGGACATCTGCCAAGGATGACGCATTTGTCAATAAATACAATGGAAATGCAATATCCTTTAAATTTGACAATACACGTAAACAGATAGCAGCAAGAGAAGCCTATATTGGCATGAATGTTAGACCTGTTTACTATGGCTTAAATAGTGATTACCAATATAATTTGGTATCAATAACAGATATAACTTCTGCAAGTTTCAATATCATAATGGATTATAAAAATCCACATAATTATATGTTTGCCAAAGTAGGAGCTGTTGTTAAAGAGTCAGGCATTTCTGATGAAGGCGAAAAGATATATTTATCTGATTTTGCTTACTGTGATGATATTTTCAAAATAAGAGTTAACGAATTGAACCCCGGAAAAAAATATGAAATCAGCGCTTGGGGTGTCATAGAAGATGGCATGTTTGCTTACCAAACTGTCAGTCCGGTAATATCCGTCACCACAAAAGCTCTTGATTTGGAGGATATCTCAACTGTAGACTTGGGTTTGAGCGTCCTTTGGTCATCTTGTAATTTAGGGGCTTATGCTCCTGATGATAAAGGCGACTATTTCGCTTGGGGTGAAGTAGTTCCTAATAAAGATAGATATGATATTGATAATTGGGCTTTTGCCGCTGGCAACTATCATGATATAACAAGCACCGAGTATGATGCCGCTCACGTTACTCTTGGCGATGGTTGGCGAATACCAACCGAAACAGAAGTTCGTGAACTGATTGCAAAGTGTAAGTGGGAGAAAGTATTCAATAAGGGTACCTTAGGCTATAAAATTACCGGTCCAAACGGTAATTCAATATTCTTACCGGCTGCCGGATACAGAAGCCTGGACAAGCTGATTGATTATGCCGATATAGGAGAATATTGGATTTCCACTGTAAGGGCTAATGACAGCAAACAGCAAAGTTTGTATTTCTATATACCCGAAGATTATAAAACAGTATCTATTGGATCGTCTCATGCAATCGGAGCGAATATCAGACCTGTAAAATCTCGATGAGATAGTACCGTTTATAAAGCCACTATGTGGTTTTATATTTGTGGATATCAACTATTTGTTGTAACTTCTTGACTTTGCCGCTTTTAAAGGCTATAATCCTATTTATCAGGCTATAACACTTAAAAGCGGTAAAGTCAAGAAGTTACAACTATTTTTTAGCACAGTGATTTTTATTTGTCAATTCGGCTTAAAATCATTAACTTTGCGTGGATATTTTCGTTTAAGCCCAACGGGTTACCGAAAAGGTTCAATTACAACTGATTTAAAATAGTTTTGCATAAAAAATAGTTTCTTACAATATATGAATATTCTTGAACTGAGCGAGCAGGAGATAATCCGCCGCAATTCCCTGCAAGGTCTGCGCGATATGGGCATTGATCCTTATCCCGCTGCCGAATACCCGGTTGATGCCCGTAGCGTTGAAATCAAGGAATCGTTTGCCGACGATGCGCCTCAGCGCGAGGTGTGCATTGCCGGTCGTATAATGAGCCGCCGCATAATGGGCAAGGCTTCGTTTGTTGAACTTCAGGACGCTGACGGCCGCATACAGGTATATGTGTCGCGCGACGAAATTTGCCCCGGCGAAGATAAGGAATTGTACAACACCGTGTTCAAGAAACTTCTCGACATTGGCGACTTCATCGGCGTGAAGGGCTTTGTTTTCCGCACTCAGACCGGTGAAATCTCGGTTCACGCCCGCGAGCTCACAGTGCTCTCCAAGAGCCTGCGTCCCCTGCCTATCGTTAAGGTGAAGGACGGTGTGACATACGACGCCTTCGACGATCCCGAGCTGCGTTTCCGCCGCCGCTACGTAGACCTCGTTGTCAACGACGGCGTTAAGGAAATCTTCCTCAAGCGCACCAAGGTATATACCTCCATGCGCGAATACTTCAACAACGCCGGTTATATAGAGGTGGAGACCCCCATACTGCAATCTATCCCCGGCGGTGCATCGGCCCGTCCGTTCATCACTCACCACAACGCCCTCGACATTCCTCTGTATCTGCGTATCGCCGATGAGCTTTATCTCAAACGCCTTATCGTGGGCGGATTCGACGGCGTGTATGAGTTCTCCAAGAACTTCCGCAACGAGGGTATGGACCGCACCCACAACCCCGAGTTCACCTGCATGGAAATATATGTGGCCTACAAGGACTACAACTGGATGATGGCCTTCACCGAACGCATGCTCGAAAAGATCTGCATGGACGTGAACGGCACTCACGAAGTGAAGGTAGGCGACAACGTGATATCGTTCAAGGCTCCCTTCCCGCGCGTGACCATGGCCCAGGCCATCAAGGACCATACCGGCGTTGACATCACCGGCATGGACGAGGCTCAGCTGCGTCAGGTAGCCAAGGACCTCGGCATTGAGGTTGACGACTCAATGGGCAAGGGCAAGCTTATCGACGAGATTTTCGGCGAGAAGTGCGAGGGCAAGTACATCCAGCCCACCTTCATCACCGACTACCCCATAGAGATGTCGCCCCTGACCAAGCGCCACCGCAACAACCCCGAGCTTACCGAACGCTTTGAGCTGATGGTAAACGGCAAGGAGCTGGCCAACGCATATTCCGAGCTCAACGACCCCATAGACCAGTACGAACGCTTTGCCGAGCAGATGCGCCTGGCCGACCGCGGCGACGACGAGGCCATGATTATCGACGGCGACTTTATCCGCGCCCTCGAGTACGGTATGCCCCCCACATCGGGCATGGGCATAGGCATGGACCGCCTGGTGATGCTAATGACCGGGCAGACTGCCATACAAGAGGTACTTCTCTTCCCGCAGATGCGCCCCGAGAAGGTAGAGAAACGCGACAAGGCCGAGGCTTTCACAGCCATAGGCGTGCCCGAAGAATGGGTAGCTCCCGTGCAGAAGGCCGGTGTGCTCACCGTAGCAGCTCTGTCGGGTGCTGTGGCAGGCAAACTCTTCCAGGAACTCTGCGGCATCAACAAGAAATACAAGCTTGGCCTCAAGAACCCCACTCCTCAGGAAATTGAAGTGTGGATTGAAAACGCCGGTAAATAACTGCTGATATCATGATTGAGAATTTAGGTAAAGTGGCCGTTCTGGGCGGTGGCAGCTGGGCTACTGCCCTGGCCAAGCTGCTGCTTCAGAACTGCAAGACCATAATGTGGTACATGCGGCGCGACGACCGCATTGACGAGTTCAAGCGACTGGGCCACAACCCGGCCTACATAACCGATGTGAACTTCGATGTAGACCGCATCGAATTCTCATCCGACATCAACAAGGTATGCAGCGAGGCCGATGTGCTGCTGCTGGCCATGCCTTCGCCCTACTTCAAGTCGCACATGGAGAAAATCACCGTCGACATCTCCGGCAAGATAATCGTCAGCGCAATCAAGGGCATCGCACCCGAGGAAAACCAGATTATCACCGACTACATGGCCGACCACTTCGGGGTCGACCTCAACCGCGAGCTGGTGATATCAGGGCCCTGCCATGCCGAGGAAGTGGCTCTCGACCGCCCATCATACCTCACCATAGGATGTCACGACCACGAACTTGCAGCCTCATTTGCCTGGCTCATCGAGGGCAAGCGCACCTTTCCCATTCTCAGCAGCGATCTCGAGGGCATTGAATATGCCGCCGTGCTCAAGAACGTCTACGCCATCGCTGCCGGAATCGTACACGGCATGAAGGGCGGCGACAATCTGCTGGCTATGCTCGTCAGCAACTCAATACGCGAGATGGAACGATTCCTCGAAGCCGCAGCTCCCGGCAAACGCCAGATTTGCGACTCGGTATATTTGGGCGACCTGCTCGTCACTGCCTACTCGCGTTTCTCGCGCAACCACAACTTCGGCTCTATGATAGGCCGAGGCTACTCGGTAAGCGCAGCACGCATGGAGATGGAGCAGACTGCCGAAGGCTACTACGCAGCCAAGTGCATCACCATAATCAATAAGGAACTGAAGGTGTACATGCCCATCCTCGAAACGGTGTACGACATACTTTACCATAATCTCAGCCCGGCCAAGGCGCTCATACGCATGGGCCAGACCTTTAACTGACCATGAGCGAAAGTCCTGCTGCAGAAGCAGCCGTATACTTGTTTCCGGTACCTCTGAGCGACGGTACGGCCGGCCGCGTAATTCCGACCTACAACGTAGAGCTGATCAAGCAGATCAGGCACTTTGTGGTGGAGAACGTGCGCTCGGCCAGGCGTTTCCTGCGCTCGGTCGACCGCGACATCGTCATCGACGACCTCTCGTTCACCGAACTCTCCGAGCACACCCCGGCAGCCGATGTGGCAGCCATGCTGGCTCCCGTAGAGCAGGGACAGCCCATAGGGGTACTCTCCGAGGCCGGTTGTCCGGCGGTGGCCGACCCGGGTTCCGACCTGGTGGCCGAAGCCCAGCGGCGCGGAATCAAGGTTGTACCGCTGGTAGGCCCGTCGAGCATACTGATGTCGCTCATGGGCTCGGGTTTCAACGGCCAGAGCTTCGCTTTCCACGGATATCTGCCCATCGAGGCAAAGGCCCGCACAGCCGCTTTCCGCGACATGGAACGCAACATACGCAACCACCGCCAGACTCAGATTTTTATCGAGACTCCCTACCGCAACAATCGCCTGATAGCCGAGATGAGCGAGAAACTGCCCCGCGACCTGCTGCTGTGCGTTGCCTCCGACATCTCCGGTGCCCGCGAAAGCATAATAACTCTTCCGGTGGCCAAGTGGCGGTCCAAAAACTACGATTACTCTAAAATTCCAACTATATTCCTGCTTTTCTCATAATTTATACTGTAAAAAATGGCAAAACGATACAACCGTCGCTCAACACGCCCACTCGAAGACATTCCGAGCCTGTTCTCGGACGAGTCTGCGGAGTCGCGCGCCGGTATGTCGCCATTTGAAGAAAAGCTTGAATCAGCAACCGATACGCCCGCGGCATCGCCCGACAGCGACTTCGTGCTCGACGATAAATACACCCGTCCGCGCCACAAGCTGCGTTTCATGTCGTTAGGCTCGGGCAGCAGCGGCAACTGCGCCTACATAGGCACACCCGAGTGCGGCCTGCTCATTGATGCCGGCGTTGACAACAACTTCGTCAAGGCCGAGTTGGCCCGCAACGGCATAGACATACGCACCATACGCGGCATACTCATCACGCACGACCACTCCGACCACGTGCGCTTCTGCTACGCCATAGTGCGCCGTCACCCCGGCATGCTGCTGTATGCAACTCCGCGCACCCTCGAGGGAATGCTGCGCCGCCACAATCTCTCGCGCCGCATCAAGGACTTCCACTCGCCCATATTCAAGGAGCACGACTATCTCTTTGACGACATACGCGTGACACCATTCGAAACCTCGCACGACGGCACCGACAACGTAGGCTTCGCCATACGGCTTGGCGAAACCACATTTGTAGTGGCCACCGATATGGGCATGATAACCGAACGCGCCGACTTCTACATGCGACAGGCAAATACCCTGATGATCGAGGCCAACTACGACGACCAGATGCTGTCGCACGGCCGCTATCCCGAATACCTCAAGGCCCGCATACGCTCGGCCATAGGGCACATGGACAACGCAGTCACTGCCCGCTATCTCACCGAGACATACCGCCCCGAGCTGCGCCGCATATTCCTGTGCCACCTCAGCCACGACAACAATACTCCCGAGACTGCCATGGCCACCATGATCAACTCGCTGCGCTCGGTATCGGTAGTGCCGGCCACATCGCCCGTCGACATACATCCCGGCTCGGTATACATAGCCCCACTTCCCCGTTTCAAGTCGTCAGAGCTATATGTGCTGTGATGAAACTGTTTGACCTCATTACCGGACTGATAGCACCGCGACTGTGTGAAGCCTGCGGACGAACGCTCGTACAGGGCGAAAAAGCCCTGTGCATGCACTGTAAAGCCTCGCTGCCGCTGAGCATGGCAAACCGCGCCGACCTGCGCGCCGCCAAATTGCCTCGCACCGCCCCCGTGGCCGACGTCTATCCCTGGCTCGCTTACTCTCACGCCAACCCCGTTTGCAGCCTTATACGCGAGGGCAAGTACAACGGCCGTCCAGAGCTTATCAAGGCCCTCACAGAGCTATTCGCGCATGATATGGCCGCCTGCGGCGCGTTGCAGGACATAGACATGTTTGTACCCGTACCCATGCACCTGTTCAAGCGCATGATACGCGGCTACAACCAGGCAGCCATCATAGCCGAGGTGCTGGCCGGCCACGCCGGAGTACCGGCCCGCAACTGCCTGCGAGCCATACGCGGACACCGCCCACAGGCCATGCAGACCCGCTCGCAGCGACTGGTAAACATTGCCGGCAGCATGACAACCACCCCGGGCGCCGACATAGCCGGCAAACACATCGGCCTGGTAGACGACATCATCACCACCGGCTCCACGCTCACCGAGGCCGCCAACGTACTCACCGCCGCCGGAGCCACATCCATCACCGTGTTTGCTTTGGCATCCGCCGAATAGTTGTGACATTATTAATTGTGGCAATTTTATTGCTGTTTGGCATAATTAACAGCCTTTTGGTTAAATTACGGTGACAAAACGTGTAACTTATGGTTACAAACTTGCATTTTTAAAAATTATTATTTTACTTTGTGTAGAGCTAATAAAATGCTATTCATACGACAATAGCAATAAAAAACAGCAATCAAATTCATTACATTCATGGCACCACAGACATCGCTGGGTAATATATTAATCGTAGATGACGAAGAGGCTATCACCGACCTCCTCAGCCTTAATCTACGCAGCGAAGGATACAACGTTGCCGTTATCAGCCGCACAAGCGAAGTCGACCTGCGCGAGCTGCGCAGCTTCCATCTGGTGATTGTAGATGGCAAAAATCAAGACTTCACGGGACTCTCTCTCATCAAAAAAATCAAAGAATCGCCCGTAGGCGACATGCTTGGCATTATCTACTGCTCGCGCATTGACAACGAACGCATCCTTATCGACGCCCTCAACGCCGGTGCCGACGACTGCATGCGCAAGCCCTTCTCGCTACGCGAGTTGCTCGCACGCATCAAAGCCGTGATGCGCCGCTGGACAGTCTCGCGCACATCTCGTACACCCGAAGAACGCGGCGACGTCACACGCATCGGCTCAATGCGCATCGACACCTCTCGTAAAACCGTCACTATCGAAGAAGAATTCGTAAACCTTTCAAACACCGAATTTGCCATCCTCGAGCTGCTGCTCCGCAACGCCAACACCTACACCTCGCGCATAGAGATATTCAAGAAAATATGGCCCGACGGCGTGGGAGCCAACGAACGCGTGGTCGACACCAACATCTCGCGCCTGCGACGCAAGCTCGGCGACGCCGGCAGCTGCATCTCCAACCGCCAAGGCCTCGGATACATGATAGTCACCGACAACAAATCGGCCTGACCCCACCCTGCCATATCATCGCTTGGCTTCGGTGCTCGGCTATGATACTAACCCAATAAAAATCATTTGGCGATATTTGTTTCGTATTTCTTGCTTCTGCATATCTGTGTGTGCAGAAGCTTGGCACTGTTTGTTGTATTTGAACCTAACAACATGCCTGACCAAAATATCAATTTAATCCTATTGCTATACCAATACCTACGACAACAAACGCAATAATCATTATGATTCGCCATATATTAATCAATTTTTTCATTTGGGGTGTGCGTGGACCTCGCATAAAAAGTGCTCGCGACGAGATTTTATTGACTTCTTTCCAATTCGTTTCTTTATAGCCTTTATACGCCACAAAGAAACCAAATAATGCTCCAATTAGCATTATAGTCAATCCTGTGTAGATAAATAAATTAACCATCTTGTATAATTCTTTATTATATAAAACTAATAGCCGATAAGAAAGTTTACTTTACAACGACTTGCGTGAATACAGCCATTATCGTCCCACGAACGGACAAGACCGACAGTGTTGATGTGCCTTTCTTTTTACGAAATATACAACGTTTGCCGGACTCCTAAGGTGGTATTGTCGTACCTGCTTTCAGGTATGGGCTCACAAACACCATTCCGTGAACACTATCCAGAGTTTGCTCACCGCATCGACCGTGATTTAGCGTTTTCTGATATTGAATTTTTTTTGTAACTTTGCAAGTTGCAAGACTTTTAGAGTGTGTTTACTTTTAACTCGCGTTAAGGCTGAGAGTATTTTTTGAATGATTTTCGCAAGTTGAAGAAGGAGCATAGCGAGCTATGTGACTGATGAAACTTGGCGGGAAGCATCAAAAAAGGCCTCAGGATTAATGCGAAACTCTTGAAATAAATACATTCTTTAATTAACTTAAATCGTGTGTTAAAAGTAAACACACTCTTAGATTATGTCGGAAAATACAGATAAACATATATCGGCTGTGGATGCCGCTGCCAAACCCGTCAAGCGCACTGTGCTCGACGCGGAGGATATAATGGAGCTGGTGCCTAAACTCAAGGGGCACGAAAAGCTTATCAACCGTCTGCTCAGCTGGCTCGACGTTGACAAGGTGAATGATGTACATTCGCGCGGTTTCGACCATCCCGGACCTCCTTTTGTGAAGTTTCTTCTCGATGACTTCAACATCAAGCTTCGTATAGATAACGAGCAGGTGCTCGACAACCTGCCCGAGGGTGCCTTTATCACCGTATCAAACCACCCCTTCGGTGCGCTCGACGGCATCTCGCTCATTCACATGGTGGCTTCGCGCCGCCCTGAGTACAAGGTGATGGTAAACATGATTCTGAACCATATCACCGCCATGCGCCCCAACTTCATTGCCGTAGACCAGACCGCGAGCGACGACCCGGCCAAAAAGGCTGTGTCTATCCGCGGCATACGCGAGGCCATAAAGCAGGTGCGTTCGGGCCAGCCCATAGGATTTTTCCCCGCCGGTGCCATGTCGAAGGTCAACTGGAAGTGGCAGCTCAACGACCGCGAGTGGCAGCCCAATATCATACGCCTTATCGAACAGCTCAAGGTGCCGGTGATACCCATCTACTTCCACGGCACCAACTCATTCCTGTTCAACCTGCTGGGTGTAACCCTGTGGCAGCTGCGCACCTTGCGCTTGCCGTCGGAGGTATGGCGCAAGTGCAATTCCACCATCCACGTTTCGGTTGGCAATCCAATCAGTGTTGAGGAACAGATGAAGCACCAAGGCTCTACCGAGGAGTTCGGTGAATGGCTCAAGGCCCAAACCTACGCTATGCGCTCATGGAAATAAGCCCCTCACGCCCATCGGCCGAAGTGCTTCAGGCCAAGCAACGGTTTGGCATCATAGGCAATGCGCCGGCGCTCACAGCGGCGGTGGAGCGTACTCTGCGTGTGGCTCCCATCGACCTGTCGGTGCTCATCACCGGCGAGAGCGGTACGGGTAAGGAATTCTTCCCTAAAATCATACATGCCTACTCGCCCCGCAAGCATGCCAAGTACATAGCCGTGAACTGCGGCGCCATACCCGAGGGTACAATCGACTCGGAGCTGTTCGGCCACGAGAAAGGTGCGTTCACCGGGGCTGTGGCCTCGCGCAAGGGTTACTTTGAGGAGGCCAACGGCGGCACCATATTTCTCGACGAGGTGGCCGAGCTGCCCCTCACCACCCAGGCCCGCCTGCTGCGTGTGCTCGAATCGGGCGAATTTATCAAAGTAGGATCATCCGAGGTGCAGAAGACCAACATACGCGTGGTGGCGGCGACCAATGTCGACATGCTGCGCGCCATAGAGGAAGGCCGCTTCCGCGAGGACCTCTACTACCGCCTGTCTACTGTTCAGATCACCATTCCGCCCCTGCGCGACCGTGGCGACGACATCAACCTGCTGGCACGCAAGTTTGCCGGCGACTTTGCCGAGCGTTGGCGCCTGCCGGCCATCACCCTCTCCGACACAGCCCGCGCAGTGCTCGACCGCTGCCGCTGGCCCGGCAATGTACGCCAGCTCAAGAATGTTATAGAGCAGGTAGCCCTGTTTGAGGCCGGAAACGAGATAAGCTCCGACACCCTGCGCAGCTATCTGCCGGCCAACGCTTTTGTCACCTCACCGGCCGTGATAAACCGCGGCCACAGCTACGAGAACGAGCGCGACATGCTCATGGGATTGATAATGAGCATGCAAAGCCGCATCGACGACCTCGAGGCACGCCTCGACAGCAGCAACCGCCCCAAGGAAGCCGCAGCACCGCAGCCCATGACCAAGGCCCTGACCACACGCTCGCAGCTGATGTACAACGACTCACCGGCTCGCAGCGACACCGCACCCATCACCCCCATTTTCCACCCGAATACACACCGGTTTGAGGGACTGGAGAACGGCGGCATACACGACCTGGACAAGGGCGACGACTTTGTGAGCTACTCCGAAGAACCCATGCGCGCCGACAGTACGCAGCCACAGACCCTGCAGGACCGCGAGCGCCAGGCCATACGCGAAGCCCTCGACCGCAACGGCGGACACCGCAAGGCCGCTGCCGACGAGTTGCAAATCTCTCAACGCACACTATACCGTAAAATAAAGGAATATGGATTGGAATAAGACCATAAGATACGTATGCGCCCTGGTGCTGGCCTTAGTTATGACCGGATGCATACCCTCATACAAGCTCAACGGATCGGCTCTCGACTACACCGTCTACAAGACCGTGCACGTATCAGAATTCCCCATACGCGCGGCGCTGGTATATCCGCCCTTACAGCAGACTTTTAAGAACGAGCTGCTCGACTACATCTCGCGCAACACCCGTCTGCGCACCACCGACGGCGCCTCTGACCTGCAGATCGAAGGCGAAATCACCGGTTACAATCTCTCGCCCCAGGCCGTGACCGAAGACGCTTACGCATCGCAGACCCGCCTCACAATCACCGTGCGCGTGAAATACACCGACAACAAGAACGACAAGAACGATATAGACCAGACATTCTCGGCCTACAGAGACTTCGATGCCACGCTCATGCTCACCGACGTGCAGGACGACCTGTGCCAGCAGATATCAAAAGAACTGGTAGAACTGATTTTCAACTCAACACTCGGCAATTGGTAATGGACTCGCTCAACGAAATCATAGCAAAGGTAAACGACAGGCCGCATGAGCTAACCGATGACGACATAAGCAGCCTGCGACGCATAGCGCGCGACTATCCGGCCTCGGCCATAGCTCCGGCGATGCTGCTCAAGTATGCGGCCACGCGCCTGAGCGACGACGAGACCGCCGAGATGCGCACCCGTGTGGCGCTGATGTGCGGCTTCAACCGCGAGCTTATCAACCTCATCGACCCCTCGGGCAAGGATTTTGCCTCGTTCTATCCGCCCGAACCCGAGCTGAAGCGCCCTACCACCGAAAACGCCATCGACAAGTTTCTGGAAACCTACGGGCACTCATCGCCCGAAGAAGATGCCCTGCTCGAACGCATGATATTCAACCCCGTGCCCGACTATGCCGAGCAGCTTGCACGCGACGAGCAGAATGCACAGGCCGCAGCACCCTCGGGCGACTGGCAGGGCGAGCTTATCGACGCCTTCCTTCACTCGCAGGGAGTTGGCTCTCAGACCCCGCCGTCACCTCCGGTACGACACGAAGCCGCACCGGCCAAGACTCCGTCAACGACAAAGCCTCCAAAGCTCCACGAAACCACCAAAAATACTCTTTTGAGCGAAAGTCTTGCTAAAATTTTCATAAAACAAGGCCGTTTTGAGCGCGCTTATGAAATTATAACTAATTTAAGCTTGAATTATCCGGAAAAAAGTATTTACTTTGCAGACCAATTGCGTTTCCTTGAAAAATTGATTATAAATCAACGCTATTCCAAGGATATCTGAGATATAGATATAAAGACAATCATTAGAAGTAATATATAAAAAATGTACGTAGTAATCATCGTATTGACCGTAATCGTAGCGATTCTGCTCATCGGAATCGTCCTCATCCAGAAATCGAAAGGCGGCGGCCTTTCATCACAGTTCGGCAACGCCTCATCAGTTATGGGTGTACGCCAGACCAACAGCTTCCTCGAAAAGACTACATGGTCTCTGGCCGGCCTGATCGTACTTCTCTCGATCGCTTCAGCCTATACAATGCCCAAGGTAACCAACGGTGCTGTAATCCGCACCCAGACATCGGCTCCCGCTCCCGCACCCGCCAATCAGTTTGGCACTCCCGCACCTGCAGCTGAAGCTCCCGCTACCGCTGCTCCTGCCGCCGAAGCTCCTGCTGCCGAGACTCCCGCCGAAACTCCCGCCAACTAATACAGCAGGCGTTTTTGATACACTGAACCCGGAAGCTTAGGCTGTCGGGGTTTTGGTGTTTATATACATCTGATAAAATAGAATCTCAACAATGCACAACAGCAAATATGAAATAATGGCACCGGTGGGCAGCTACGAATCGCTCGCCGCAGCCATCGACGCCGGAGCCGGTTCGGTTTACTTCGGAGTCGAAGGGCTCAACATGCGCTCAAAGTCGAGCGTCAACTTCACCCTCGACGATCTGCGCCGCATTGCCTCAATATGCCACGAGGCCGGTGTGAAGTCGTATCTCACCGTCAATACCATAATGTACGACGCCGACCTCGACTACATGCGCTCGATAATCGACGCCGTGGCCCAGAGCGGCGTTTCGGCAATAATAGCCAGCGACATAGCCGCCATAACCTACGCCCGCAGCCGCGGCGTGGAGGTGCATATATCCACCCAGTGCAATGTATCAAACATAGAGGCCGTGCGCTTCTACGCCCAATTTGCCGATGTGGTGGTACTGGCGCGCGAGCTTAACCTCGACCAGGTAAAGGCCATACACGAAGCCATCATACGCGACGATATACGCGGACCCAAGGGCGAGCTTGTGAAGATCGAAATGTTCTGCCACGGCGCACTCTGTATGGCAGTTTCGGGCAAGTGCTACCTGAGTCTGCACCAGATGAACAGCAGCGCCAACCGCGGCGCATGCACTCAGATATGCCGCCGAGGCTACAACGTAACCGACCTCGAAACCGGCGACGAGCTCAACGTCGACAACAAATACATCATGTCGCCCAAAGACCTCAAAACCATCCACTTCCTCAATAAAATGATCGATGCCGGTGTAGAGGTATTCAAGATAGAAGGCCGCGCACGCGGTCCCGAATATGTGGCCACTGCAGTGCGTTGCTACTCACAGGCCATCGAGGCCATCGCCGCCGGCGAGTTCACCGACGAGAAAATAGCCGCATGGGACACTGAGCTGTCTAAAATCTTCAACCGCGGATTCTGGGACGGCTACTATCTGGGCCAACGTCTGGGCGAATGGTCGAGCAAATACGGCTCATCAGCCACTCGCGTCAAGCACTACGTGGCCAAGGGCGTCAAGTACTTCTCGCGCCTTGGTGTGGGCGAATTCATAATGGAAGCCGGCGAGTTGCACGTGGGCGATGAAATCATCATCACGGGCCCCACCACCGGCGCCATGATGATAACCGTTGAAGACATTCAGGTAGACTGCCGCTCGGTAGAGAAAGCCGTCAAAGGCGATGCCTTCTCCATACCCGTGCCCGCCAAAGTCCGCCCGAGCGACCGCCTGTACCGCTGGGAGAAAACCGCATGCGCCAACGAATAAAATATTGGTTATGAAACGATTATTTATACTTATAGCCGGAATCGCCTTGATGGCATTCTCACTGCGGGCAAACGAAATCTATGTAGCTCCAACGGGCGATGATGCCAACGACGGCTCAATCTCAAGCCCATACAAAACCATACGCAAGGCCATAGAGGCAGCGCAACCCGGCACGAGTATCTTCTTGCGCGAGGGCACCTACACCCCCACCCCCGACCAAATCATGCTCTCCAACGCCGCAAATGCCTACGACTGCGTGTATGCACTTGAGAAAAACGGTACTGCCGACAGCCCCATACTGCTCTCAGGCTATCCGGGAGAGAAGGTAACCATAGACCTGTCACAAGTGAGGACACCCAACCGTATCATGGGCTTCAACCTCGTGGGCGACCACTGGCACCTGCGCGACTTCGACATCGTAGGCATACAGGTGACACAGACCGGCCACACACAGAGCATCAACGTGGGACTGTTCGGCGGCAGCAACTGCATAGTAGAACGCGTGAACATGCACGACGGCATGGGCATAGGCGTCTACGCCACACACGGGCGCAACAACTTGATACTCAACTGCGACGCCTACAATAACTACGACCCTGTATCAGAAAATGGCTACGGCGGCAACTGCGACGGTTTCGGCTTCCACCTCAACAAGGAATCGTACACCGGCAACGTGGTGCGCGGATGCCGTGCATGGCGCAACAGCGATGACGGCTACGACCTCATCAACAACAAGGCTCCCGTGACCATCGAAAACTGCTGGGCATGGGAAAACGGCTTCGACGCCAACCGCGTGTCGCGCGGCGACGGAACCGGATTCAAGTCGGGCGGATACGGCATGAAGGCCAACCCCAAAGTACCCTCCACCGTGCCCCGCAACGTAGTGCGCGGATGCCTGTCGTGGAGCAACAAGCAGAACGGTTTCTATGCCAATCACCACCTTGGCGGCCTTGACTTCTCGGGCAACACATCATACGCCAACAGACTCAACTACAACATGGTAAACCGCAAGTCGGCAGCCGAGGCCGTAGACGTCAAAGGCTACGGGCACCGTCTGAGCGACAACCTCTCGTACAGCCCCACCGCCGACAATGGCGACTGTGCCAATTACGACCCCGACAAATGCACACTGACCAACAACACATACCCCGGCAATGTAAGCCTTACAGATGCCGACTTCGAGAGCCTCGACGCATCGCAGCTGCTGCTGCCGCGCAAGGCCGACGGCTCGCTGCCCGACATCACCTTCCTGCGCCTTAAGCCTGACAGCAAGGCATATAGCGCACGCATCGGCTATCAGTTCTTCGGTTCATCCGCCGATGCCGCTTCAGGTAAACACAAGGATTGACACACGGTGCGACCATGCCCCACATATCACAGCCCCCTGCAGTAGCGAGTTTGCAAATGCAAACAGACGCCGCAGGGGGCTGTCTTACAACACAGGGGGGCTATCTCATATCTATAAGAGCGGATTTTCGTGATGTTAATAACTTTTTTTATTCATTTTTCCATTTTTATAGAATTTTCATTTGTAAACTGCCGTATTTTTAAGTAATTTTACACCGAATTAATAGGGCCTATGGCCCTATTTTATGTAAAATATTATGAATCAGGAAGTTTACCATATACCGGCTTTATTACCCCAATGTCTTGAGGGCTTGAAATTGAAGCCCGACGGAGTGTATGTCGACGCCACCTACGGCGGCGGTGGACACTCGCGTGCCATCGTAGAGCAATTAGGCCCCGACGGCCACCTCTACGGCTTCGATCAAGACGAGGACGCCCTGGCCGGAGCCATAGACGATCCGCGCTTCACTATGGTGTACGGCAACTTCCGTTTCTTAGGCAATTTCCTCAGGTTTTACGGCGTTGAAAAAGTCGACGGCATACTTGCCGACTTAGGCGTGTCGTTCCACCACTTCGACGATGCCGAGCGCGGCTTCTCATTCCGCAACGACGCCCGTCTTGACATGCGCATGAACCGCCATGCCGGCATCTCGGCCCACGACGTAGTCAACAATTACAGCGAGAGCCGTCTGGCCGACATCCTCTACCTCTACGGCGAGGTGCAGAAGTCGCGCCCCATAGCACGTGCCATAGCCAACGCCCGCAAGGCTGCCCCCATCGACACCATCAACAATCTGCTCGACGTAGTGGCACCCTTCATCGACAAGCGCAAGGAAAAGAAAGAGCTGGCTTGCATTTTCCAGGCCCTGCGTATCGAGGTTAACGGCGAGCTCGACGCACTGCGCCGCTTCCTGCAGCAGGCCGTCGACGCACTGTGCCCCGGCGGACGCATTGCCATCATAACCTATCATTCGCTCGAAGACCGTCTGGTGAAGAACTTCCTGCGGTCAGGCAACTTCGAGGGCAAGGTGGAAACCGACCTCTTCGGCCGCTCAAACCTGCCGCTGAAACTGCTCAACTCCAAACCCATCGTGGCCGACGAGGCCGAGGTCGAAGCCAACCCGCGCAGCCGCAGCGCCAAACTGCGCATCGCCCAACGCCTGGGCTGAAACCAAGTATATTACCCCCTATCATCCACACCCTGAACAATGGCTTTTAATTTCAAGCAACTCAACATAAAGGATCCCGAACTGCTCGGCGGCGTTTCGGGCAAATTTTTCCTACGGCATCTGCCGGTCATAATCCTTGGCATATTTTTGGCCTTGGGTTACATCTCGGTACGCTTTGACTGCATCACAGCCATGGAGACCGTGGCACATCTGCGCACCAAGCTTGAAATAACCCGCACCGAGGCCCAGCGCGAACGCGCCATATACATGTCGTCGACCTGCGAATCGTCAATGCAGAAGATGGTCGACACCCTGGGGCTGGGACTCCGCATACAGGAGCGTCCCCCTTACAAAATCAAAATCGACAAGTAACCTTTACCACTCTCCCATCCTATGAACATACGGTCGTTAACTTCCATTTTCAAGCGCAAGAAGAAAAAAAACGAGGCAAAGACACGCCGCCGCCATATCATCAAGCGATATTCATTCATCTCGGGGTGCATATTGTTTGTATCGGGTATATGCGTGCTTTTTCTGCTCAATACCACCGTCATACACGCTGATGAATGGAATACCAAGGGCGACAAGACCATGAGCGATTCAATCCTCATCAAGCCCCTGCGCGGCGAGATTCTCGCTGCCGACGGCTCCATTCTGGCCACCAACCTCAACTACTACAACGTGCGCATCGATTTCCACGCATCGCGCATCAACGAGCTCAAATACCTCGAGAGCATCGACTCGCTGGCCGACACACTGGCGCATTACTACCCCTACCGCACACGCAAGCAGTGGTATGCACATCTTCATGCGCCCATGGACAAGCCCAAGGCCGACCGTTCGCGCTCGTATCTGTTGCTCAAGCACATACCCTTTGACGAAATGCAGCGAGTGAAGAATTTCCCATACTTCAGAAGGTGGCGAAACCCCAACCGATCTGGCTTCACCAGCGAGCGTGTGCTGCTGCGCCGCTATCCCTACGGGTCTATGGCACAGCTGAGCATAGGCCGTGTGGGCGAGACAAAAGAAAATCCGGAAGTAAGGGGCATATCGGGTCTTGAACAGGCTCTCGACGAAATGCTCTACGGCGAAAACGGGGTGGCAAAGAAGCGCATGCTCACCCGCGGTTCATCGTACTGGCCCGTGAAACAGCCCGTAAACGGCACCACCATCACCACCACCATCGACATCACCATTCAGGACCTCCTGGAGCACGAACTGGGCGAAATGCTCATGCTGTGCAAGGCCGAGTGGGGCAGCGCAATGATAATGGAAGTGGCCACCGGCGACATCAAAGCCATCTCAAACCTCGACCGCGACACCGTGGGCAACCGCGGCTACATCGAGGCCATGAACCACATAGTGCAGGCCTACGAGCCCGGCTCGGTTATCAAGGTAATCTCAATGCTCACTGCGCTTGAGGACGGATACGTAAACCTCAACGCCACATATCCGATAGGACATTCGTACGCCTACGCCGGAGGCAAGCCCATACGCGACACCCACTCGCCCGCTTACCTGCCCGTGAGCCGATTCATGGAGTATTCCTCAAACATAGGCATGACCAAGCTCATAGCGCCACACTGGGAAAACAATCTCAACGGCTTCCGCGAAAGGCTCAAAAAAATAGGATTCTTCGACAAACTCAGCACCGGTATGGCACGCGAGCGAACTCCCTACTTCCCCACCCTCGACCCCAAGGCCGGCGGCCGGGTATCGCTCTCGCGCATGATTTTCGGATATGCCACCCAGGTGCCTCCGCTCTACACATGCGCCATATACAACGCCATAGCCAATGACGGCAAATTTGTGCGTCCGCGTCTGGTCAAGGCCATGCGACGCCCCGACGGCACTGACTCGACCATTGAGGTAAGCTACGTACGCGACAGCATCTGCTCACCCCGCAACGCACGCATCCTGCGCGAGATGATGCACAGCGTGGTATGGGGCGAAGGCGGCACCGCCAAAGGCCTGAAAAACAATATTGTGACCATAGCCGGCAAGACCGGCACCGCCGGCATAGCCCTCGAACGTCCACGCACCAAAGACGGCAAGATAGACAAGTCGGTACCCTTCAAGGGCGGCTACCGCGAGGGCAAGCACAACCGTGTGGCTTTCTGCGGTTTCTTCCCCTACGAGAACCCTAAATACACCTGCATTGTTGTGATAAGCGACCCGCAGGGCCCATACGGACCGGCGGCAACCAGCGGCACCGTGCTGCGCAACCTCGCCATAAAGCTGTATTCGCGCGGTCTGCTCGACAACAGCATGGACTACAAGGAAAACCCCGTGGCCTCAACCACCCCCACCCTGTACGGCACTCAGAAGCCCGAGCGCGCGTCAATACTGCACAACGACCTGAAGCTGACACACGCCAGCATACTGCGCACATCAAATGCCAAGACTTCGCCCTCGACCGTGCCCGACGTAACCGGTTTCGGCATACGCGAGGCCCTGGTGCGGCTCGAAGAAGCCGGCCTTACCGTACACTTCAAGGGTACGGGCTACGTCACCGCCATCAATCCGCCAGCCGGCACACCTGTAGCTCCCGGCACCAAGGTGGTTGCCACCCTGAGCCAGAACTGATTTATACAGAACGAACTAAAAAAGAATATACAGAATGAGCATCTCTACATCCGACTCATCTTCTCTACATAGCCTGTGCAAGCTGCTCGGCGCCATAAAGCCCATCGAGGTACGCAACCTCGATGCACACGGCGACGACATCATGAGCACAATAACAGCCGACTCGCGCCTTGCAGGTAAAGGCTCGCTCTTCGTGGCCGTGCGCGGTACTCGCGTCGACGGACACAGCTTCATACCAGGGGTAGTTGAAAACGGCGCTGCCGCCGTGGTTTGCGAAGAAATTCCGGCCGACGCCTCGCCCGAGGTCGTATGGATTAAAGTGGCCGATACATCCGAGGCCCTGGGGCTTCTGGCATCGGCATGGCACGGATACCCCTCTACCAAACTCACCCTGGTGGGCGTGACCGGCACAAACGGCAAGACCACCATAGCCACACTGCTCTACGAACTGGCCAAGCTGCGCGGACTAAAGGCCGGACTGCTCTCTACCGTAGTCAACAAAATAGACGACTGCGATGTGGCAGCCACACACACCACCCCCGACCCTCTGGAGCTTAACGCTCTGCTGGCACGCATGGTAGAGGCCGGATGCACATTCGCCGCAATGGAGGTGAGCAGCCACGCAGCCGCACAGCACCGCATTGCCGGACTCGATTTTGACGGAGGCATTTTCACCAACCTCACCCGCGACCACCTCGACTACCACAAGACATTCGCCAACTATCTGGCTGCCAAGAAGAGCTTCTTCGATGGCCTTAAACCCGAGGCCTTCGCCCTCACCAATCTCGACGACCGCAACGGCGAGGTGATGCAACAGAACACCCGCGCCCGCAAGGCAAGCTACTCGCTGCGCGGCGACGCCGACTTCCGCGGACGTGTGATAGAAGACCGCTTCGACGGCATGCTCATGAGCTTCAACGGCAACGAGGTCGAAACCCTGTTCTGCGGACGTTTCAACGCCTCAAACCTGCTGGCCGTGTACGGAGCCGCACAGCTCCTCGGATTCAACCGCGACGGCGAGCTGCCCGTAGACATGAGCCGCCTGGTACCAGTGGCCGGACGATTCCAGACCGTACGAAGCGCCGACGGCGTTACTGCCATCATCGACTATGCCCACACCCCCGACGCACTGGTCAACGTGCTTGACACCATCAACGAGATACGCATGCCGCAGCAGCATGTAATCACCGTATGCGGATGTGGCGGCGAACGCGACCACGGCAAACGCCCCATGATGGCCCGCGAGGCTGCCGCACGCTCGTGGCGTGTGATTCTCACTTCCGACAATCCACGCTCTGAAGACCCCGCATCCATCATTCAGGAAATGCGCACCGGTCTCGACAACGAATCATCGGCCCGCACATTTGCCAACGCCGACCGCGCCGAGGCCATACGCATGGCATCGGCAATGGCCGCTCCCGGCGACGTGATACTGATTGCCGGCAAAGGACACGAGGACTATCAGATACTGGCAACCGGCAAGATTCATTTCAACGACCGCGAGGAAATAATCAAAGCCTTCACCGACCGCAAAGCCAATTAATAATTATAATACATAGCTAATTAAGTAAAAATGCTCTACGCATTATTTGATTTAATCCAGGACAGCCCCATACCCGGCGCACGACTGATGACATATATCACATTCCGCTCGGGTGTGGCATTTGTCATAGCCTTGATTTTTGCAATTTTTGTGGGCAAACGCATCATTGAGCGCCTGCAACTGATGCAAGTGGGCGAAATTGTACGAAACCTCGATTTGGAAGGACAGACCAAGAAAACCGGCACACCCACCATGGGCGGCGTCATCATCATCCTCTCCATCATCATCCCCTGCCTGCTGGTGGGCGACCTCACCAACGTCTACATGCTGCTCATGCTCGTGGCTACCCTGTGGCTCGGCTCGCTGGGCTTTCTCGACGATTACAAGAAGTTGCAGAAACACAACAAGGACGGCATAAAGGGTAAGTACAAAATCATAGGACAGCTCGGCATAGCCGTGATTCTGGCCGGCACCATGTATTTCAACCCCGACATGGTGACCGTGCGCAACAACGAGGTAATAGACGAAACCACCGGCATAGAGGAAGTGGTATATGAGCAGACCGTGACCAAAAGCCCCGAGACCACACTGCCGTTTGTGAAGAACAACAACTTCAACTACTCGTGGCTGACCTCGTGGATGGGCGGCACGGCTGCCGAAGTCGGCGGCTGGGTTGTATTCCTGCTCATAGTGATGTTTCTGGTGACTGCCACCTCCAACGGCGCCAACCTCAACGACGGACTCGACGGCATGACCGCCGGGCTGTCGGCCATAGCGGGTGTGGCTCTTGCTGTGATGGCCTACCTGGGCGGCAGTGTCATTTACTCGGCCTATCTCAACATTATGTACATACCCGACAGCGCCGAGCTGGTGGTGTACATGGCCGCATTCATGGGCGCGCTGATAGGCTTCCTGTGGTATAACGCATATCCGGCACAGATATTCATGGGCGACACCGGCTCGCTCACCCTTGGCGGCATAATTGCCGTGTACGCCATACTCATACACAAGGAACTGCTGCTGCCCATTCTCTGCGCTCTGTTCTACATCGAAGACCTCTCGGTGATGCTGCAGGTGATATATTACAAAAAGACCGGCGGACGACGCATTTTCAAGATGGCTCCGCTGCACCACCACTTCCAGAAACCCGGCAACGCCGGCATCGACGCCCTCATTCAGAAGCCCATGCAGGCTGTGCCAGAGGCCAAAATCGTGACCCGTTTCTGGATCATTGGCATTATCCTGGCCGTAGTTACTTTTGTCACTCTTAAAATCCGATAACTTATGGAAACCCAAAATATAAAGCGTCTTGTAGTACTTGGTGGCGGCGAAAGCGGCGTGGGTGCCGCAATACTTGCCAAAGACAAAGGTATGGACGTATTTCTGAGCGACTTCGGCTCAATCGCCCCCCGCTATCAGGAAATGCTGCGCCAAGAGAACATACCCTTTGAGGAAGGACAACACACCATGGAGCGCATACTCGCCGCCGACGAGGTGGTGAAAAGCCCCGGCATACCCGACACTGCCCCTGTAATAGTGGCTCTCAAATCAAAGAACATTCCAATAATCAGCGAGATAGAATTTGCCGGCCGCTACACCGACTCCAAGATGGTGTGCATCACCGGCTCAAACGGCAAGACCACCACTACCTCGCTCATCTACCACATACTGCGCCGCGCGGGCATAGACGCCGGCCTGGCCGGCAACATAGGCAAGAGCCTTGCGCTGCAGGTGGCCCGCGACCCGCATCCCATCTACGTGATAGAGCTGAGCAGCTTCCAGCTCGACAACATGTATTCGTTCAAGGCCAACATAGCCGTGCTGCTCAACATCACCCCCGACCACCTCGACCGCTACGAATACAAGATGCAGAACTATATCAATGCCAAGTTCCGCATCCTTCAGAACCTCACACCCCGCGATGCCTTCATCTACTGGCAGGACGACCCCGTGGTGTCGGCTCAGCTGCGCCAAATAACTACCGAGGCCGCCATCTTCCCCTTTGCCGAGCATCAGGAGGAAAACACCGCAGCATACATCGATGCCGAGGACGAGCTTATCATACGCACCCCGGCCGAATCAATGTCGATGCCCCGCGCCGATCTGGCACTGCACGGGCTGCACAACATATACAACTCCATGGCCGCCGGCATAAGCGCATGCCTGCTCAATATAAAGCGCGATGACATACGCGCCGCCCTGAGCGACTTCTCGGGCGTGGAACACCGCCTTGAACCCGTGCGCACCCTCGACGGCATTGAGTGGATCAACGACTCCAAGGCCACCAACGTCAATTCGTGCTGGTATGCCCTCGAAGCCATGAAGCGTCCCACCGTACTCATCCTCGGCGGCAAGGACAAGGGCAATGACTACAGCGAGATACTGCCTCTGGTTAACGAAAAGGTGAAAGCCATAGTGGCCATGGGTAAGGACAACGCTAAGATTGTGGAATATTTCGGCACAAACACCACTCTGCCCGTCATTGATACCCACTCGCTCGACGAGGCCATAGCCGCATGCCGCGCCCAAGCCACCGAGGGCGACACAGTGCTGCTATCGCCCTGCTGCGCCAGCTTCGACCTCTTCAAGAGCTACGAAGACCGCGGCACACAGTTCAAAGATAAAGTAAACGCTCTATAATATAATTTCTCTCCATGAACCAATCCAACTCCTCAGCCACAATCGACCCTCAGAGTACTGTTGCCCATAAGAACCACATCGACTGGTATATATGGGGCTCGTACTTTGTGCTGATATTAGTTTCGGTTGTCGAACTTTTCAGCGCATCAAGCCAGGAGGTTAAAGTCGATGACATCTACGGTCCCATTATACGCCACGGCATGTTCCTTGCCATGGGTCTGGCCATAATGCTGCTTGTGCAACGCATTCATTTCCAAGTAATTTACTATGTGATACCGATATTTGTATTTGCATCCATAGTGATGATGGGAATGGTACTGGCATTCGGCGTGAGAATCAATGGCGTGCCGAGAGCCATAAACATACTGGGCATGCTGGTGCTTCCGGCCGAATTTCTCAAGCTGGCGGTGGCACTGGGCATAGCCTGGATTCTGAGCCGAAACCAGATCAAGGGGCAGCATGACGTCACCACACGCGGTGTGGTATGGAGCGCGACTTTGGTTCTGCTCAGCTCGGCTCTGCTGTTCAACCAGGGTCTTACCAACACCCTGCTGCTCATGAGCATATCCATCTGCATGATGCTGGTGGGCGGTGTGAGCCTCAAGAAGCTGATGATTGTATTTGCCGTGTATGCCGTAATAGGCGGCATGGCATTCGGCATCAAGGCCCTGGCGGCCAAAGACACCGGTCCTACACCCGAAGACATCGAACTGGCCCGTATTAACCAGACCGAGGTGGTGTCGACCGCCGGACGCAACAACCGTTTCCACACATGGGAAGCCCGTATAAGGCGTCACTTCCGACTTAACAAAAGTACCGACGCCATCGACGACGAGAACAAGCAGGAACAGTTCAGCTACATAGCTCAGGCACGCGGCGGCCTGCACGGTGTAGGCATAGGCAACTCGCGCGAGAACGCACGCCTGCCGCTGGCCTTCTCCGACTATATATTCGCCATCATTGTAGAGGAGCTGGGTGCGCTGATAGCCATAGGCATCCTTGTGTTCTATCTCTTCCTGCTGGGCCGTGCCGGAAGACTGGCCATGCAATTCAAGAGTACATTCCCAACGCTGCTCGTCATAGGATGCGCTCTAACAATATGCCTGCAAGCTTTGTTTCATATATGTATAGTGGTGGGATTCTTCCCCGTATCAGGTCAGCCGCTGCCCCTCATATCCAAGGGCGGCACCTCAATCATCGCCACATCGCTGGCTTTGGGTATAATGCTGTCGACATCGCGCTGGGCCGCCCGCAAGAACGACCAGGCCGCCATACAGCAGGAACTCTCATCACTCCCACAAGAAATCGCTAAAGAAAATCCATCTCAATTATGACTCTCAACCGTGTTCTGATAAGCGGCGGTGGCACCGGTGGCCACATCTTCCCCGCACTGTCGATAGCCGCAGCCATCAAGCGGCGCAATCCCGATGCCGAAATACTGTTTGTAGGCGCCTTGGGGCGTATGGAGATGGAAAAAGTACCTGCCGCCGGCTTTGAAATCGTGGGTCTGCCCGTGGCCGGATTCGACCGCAAACGGCTTTGGCGTAATTTCGGAGTGCTGCTCAAGCTGTGGAAGAGCATGCGCCGCGCCCGCAAGATTGTAAAGGACTTCCGTCCCGACATAGCCATTGGTGTGGGCGGATATGCCTCGGGGCCCACTCTCAAGGCCGCTCAGAAGGCCGGTGTGCCTACTCTGCTCCAGGAACAGAACTCATTTCCGGGGGTCACCAACAAGCTGCTGGCCAAGAATGCCAAGGCTATATGCGTGGCATACGAGGGCACTGAACGCTTCTTCCCCGCCGAGTCAATCGTCCTCACCGGCAATCCCGTGCGTGAAGCCCTGCTCACCAACAAGCTCAGCCCCGCCGAAGCCAAGCAAAAGCTCGGTTTCGACCCCGCTCGGCCGTTGGTACTTGTGGTGGGCGGCAGCCTTGGCGCACGCACCATCAACGAAGCAATGGAAGCCGGACTCGACAAAATGCTCGACGGCAACACACAGATAATGTGGCAGACCGGACGCAACGGCGAGGAGACCGGACGCCGTGCCGCCGAGGGCCGCAAGGATGTAAAAGCCACTCCGTTCATCACCGACATGGCCACGGCATACCGTGCAGCCGACCTGGTGGTGAGCCGTGCCGGCGCATGCTCCATAAGCGAATTGCAACTGCTGGGCAAGCCGTCGGTACTGGTGCCGTCGCCCAATGTGGCCGAAGACCATCAGCGCAAGAATGCACTGGCTCTGGCCGACCGCGATGCCGCCGTGATGGTGCTCGACTGCGATGCCGTGGCTCAGCTGCCCGACACCGTAAACAAGCTCATGGCCGATGAGGCCGCGCGCAAACGCCTGTCTGAGAACATCCTTAAAATGGCTCTTGCCGACTCTGATACGAAGATTGCTGAAATAGCTGAAAAAATCGTTACTAAAAAATGAAACGAGTATACTTCATAGGCGCCGGGGGCATAGGCATGGCCGCCCTCGAGCGTTATTTCCTTTCAAAAGGCATGAGTGTGGCCGGATACGACCGCACCGAGACTGCCCTCACCCGTGAACTCGAACACGAAGGTGTAAAGATTTCATATATAGACTCGACAGATACCATACCGGCCGAGTTCCGTCAGCCCGACGACGATACTCTGGTGGTATACACTCCCGCCGTACCTGCCGACAGCGCCATAATGACACATTTTGCCTCGGGCGGTTTCAATCTTGTGAAACGCTCCAAAGCCCTGGGCCACATCACCGAAGACTCAAAAGCAATATGCTTCTCTGGCACTCACGGCAAGACAACCACCTCGTCGATGGCAGCACATATACTGCACTCTACCGGTGTGGGTTGCAACGCATTTCTGGGCGGAATACTGCTGGGCTACAACAGCAATCTGATACTCTCGGCCACATCGCCCTACTCTGTAGTCGAAGCCGACGAATACGACCGCTCGTTCCATCAGCTGCGCCCGTACATCGCCGTGGTCACAGCCACCGACCCCGACCACCTCGACATATACGGCACCGAGGAGGCCTACCTCGAATCCTTCGCTCACTTCACCGAGCTTATACGCGAGGACGGCGCCCTGCTGGTACATACCGGCCTTAAGCTCGTGCCACGCCCCCCACACGGAGTCAAGACATACACATTCTCGCGCGAAGAAGGCGATTTCCACGCCCGCAACATACGCCGCGGCGACGGACGCATCACCTTTGACTTCGTATATCCCGGCGGTTCGATTGACAACATAGACCTCGGGGTACCCGTTGACATCAACATCGACAATGCCATAGCCGCCCTGGGAGCATGCTGGCTCACCGGCAGCCTTGACAGCGAGGGCGCTCGCCGCGCCATGGCATCATATCCCGGTGTTGAACGCCGATTCCAGTGCCACCTGCGCCAACCCGGCCCGGCCGGAAAGGTTGTGATTGACGACTACGCCCACCATCCCGACGAACTCGAAAGCTCAATCAAGTCGGTACGCGCCCTGTATCCCGGCCGCCACCTCACAGTGGCATTCCAGCCACATTTATACACCCGTACACGCGACTTCGCACCCGAGTTTGCCCGCGCACTGTCGCATGCCGACTCGGTGGTGCTGCTCGACATATATCCGGCCCGCGAAGAGCCTATACCCGGTGTAAGCTCAAAAATAATCTTCGACAACATCACCACCTCCGATAAAGTGATGATTTCTAAAGAAGATTTTGTAAATACGCTGAAAAATCGTAACTTTGACATCCTGTTAACTGCCGGTGCCGGCGACATGAGTTTTCTCGTGCCCGAGCTGTGCCGGCTGGTAGATCCGCTCTCCACTATTTCTTACGTGAATGATTAACCGATATCCCATACTTGCCTGCGCACTCACACTTCTGCTGACAGCATACCTGATATTTGCCCTGCCGCTCACTGCAAAGAGTGCGGCCGACGATATTTTCACAGGATGCCGCATCAGTGTGGCAGACTCTCTTAACACCCGGTTTGTGACCCGACTGGAGGTGTCGCAGGAGTGTGGCGATATAATGCAGTGGATAACCACACGCCGACACAGCGAGCTGAGCCTGCACGAGCTTGAACAGAAGCTGCGTGCTTCAGACAAGATAGAGCACGTGAACGTGTGCATACTCAACAACGGCAAACTCGCCATCGACGTGGTGCCAATGACTCCCGTGGCTCGCATATTCGACAGCAAAGGCTCCTACTACATCAACACTCAGGGCAAACGCATCTCGGCCGACCCGCGCTACCACGTGGATGTGCCCGTGGTGGTAGGACACTTCAGCGACGAGCTGCCGGCCACGCGCCTGCTGCCCCTGCTCGACCACATAGCTGCCAGCCCCGAGCTCGACGCTCTGGTTTCGACCGTAAAGCAGGCCCACAACGGTGACATCATCATAGTGCCGACCATAAGAGGACACGTCATAAACTTCGGCGATACCTCGCTGGTCGAAGACAAATTCACCCGCCTGAGGGAATTTTACCGCCAGGTGATGCCCGTACGCGGATGGGAAACCTACGACACCGTGGCCGTGAAGTGGCGCGGCCAAATCGTTGCTACCAAACGCGACAAATCGCTGGCTCCGACTTCGCTGGCCGCCGTCAACGAGGAATTTGACGACCTCGACGATATCGAGACCATGACAACCCCGCTCCATACCGGCGAGCAGGAACAACTCCCCGACCCCGAAACTGAATCAACTCCGAAAAACTCCGAAAAACCAGCATAAAAACAAACATGAGACCCAAATATATCGCAGCCATTGAGATTGGCTCCTCGCGCATAAAAGGAATCGTCGGCTCGGTCGACGAAACTGCCGCCATCACCGTCCTTGCCATCGAGGAACTCGACTCCGGCGAAGCAGTGCGCCACGGACGGGTACAGAACACCCGCGAAGTCGGCAACCTCGTCAATGAAATCATCCGTCGCCTGGAAAACAACCCCAAGGTGGCTCCCGGACAGATTTCGGCTGTTTTTGTGGCCAAAGGCGGTCGCTCGCTGTCGTCGGCCGTGGCCGAAGCTGCAATCAAGCTCGGTGGCGAAGCCGAAATCACGCTTCAGACCCTTGAGCGACTGCGCAAGGAGGCTCGATACAATCTTGCCACCGACCGCGATGTGCTGGCTATCGCTCCTCGCAGATTTGTGGTGGACAATTCGGAAATGAAGAAAATAATCGGCGTTTTCGGTAACAATATACGCGGCGAGTTCACTATACTCACCGCCTCGCCCGAAAATCTGCGCGCCCTCGACCGTGTGAACATAGAGTCGCACTCGCAGCCCGTAGACCGCGAATACATAACCCGCCTGCTGGCCCAGTCGGAAATGGCCCTTACCGACAGCGACCGCGAGCTCGGATGCCTGTTCATTGACTTCGGCGCCGAGACCACAACCGCCGCCATATTCCGCTCAGGCACTCTGCAGGCCGCCCTCACCCTGCCTATGGGTTCGGCCAACATCACCCGCGACCTCATGGCCGGCCTGTCGGTGACCGCCGACAGCGCCGAGAATATCAAACGCACCAAGGGTCGCGCGGTAGTGGAACGCCTGAACATGCAGGTGCCCGACAGCGAAACCCGCGAAATAGTGAACTACGTGTCGGCCCGTACAGGCGAAATCATCGCCAATATAAACAACTTCATGGAGCAGGCAGGCTTCAAGGCATCTGAACTGACCGCCGGAGCCGTAGTGGCCGGTGGAGGCGCACGCCTCAACGGCTTCCTCGAAGTGCTCGAGGCACAAACCAAGCTCAAGGCTCGCAATGCCGCCGTAGACTCATCTATCAAGATGCCCGCCGGCAGCGACAACGCTTCGGAGCATTTCGATGTTATATCTTTAGTGAAGTATGCCGCCGCTCATTCAGATAAAAGCTGTCTTACTTTCCCCGAAGTGGTGGAAATCAAATCCGAGCCTCAGCAGCCTATGCCCCGGCAGCAGTATCAGGGTCAACCCCGCACTCAGGGCGGCCCACGCAAAGAAGCTCCAAGTCTCAACGACCCCAATCTGCTCAAGGATGACATGGACGAGGAAATTAATGACGGTCCGTCCAACATCAACGAGGACCCCGACCTCGACAGCATCAAACCGGCTGAATCGGCTCGCGAAACTCGCAAAAACCTGATTGAACGGTTCAAAAACTGGATTGCTCCTAAAGTCGACAATATCGACGATGACAGCGACGAAGAATAAAACTCACACCGAATCCTTATCGAATTCTTAAGATTATGGCACCCGAAGATTCTCAATATCTCGACAAATATAACACACCCGCAGAGGGTGAACCCAACCGCATTATCGTTATCGGTGTGGGTGGAGGCGGCAACAATGCCGTTGACCACATGTTCAAGCAGGACGTAGACCATGTGTCGTTTGTGGTGGTGAACACCGACCGTCAGGCCCTTGAAAGCGCCGCCGTACCCAACAAGGTGCTCATCGGCCCCAGTGTGACCCGTGGCCGCGGAGCCGGCAACAAGCCCGAGCGCGCCCGCGAAGCCGCCGAGGAAAGCGCCGCCGACATCGAACGTCTCTTCACCGACGACACCGACATGGTGTTTGTTACCGCCGGTATGGGCGGTGGCACCGGCACCGGCGCCGCTCCCGTAGTGGCCCGTATTGCCAAGGAAAGAGGTCTGCTCACCATTGGTATAGTCACCATCCCCTTCGTATTCGAGGGTATGCGCAAAATACAGAAGGCCATCACCGGCGCCGACGAGATGAAAAAGTATGTCGACGCCATGATGATTGTGAACAACGAGCGCCTGGTTGAGATTTATCCCGACTTTGAATTTGAATCGGCATTTGCCAAGGCCGACGACATACTCTCCACAGCCGCAAGCTCGATAGCCGAAATCGTCACACGCAAGGGTTACATCAACCTTGACTTCAACGACGTCGACACCACCCTGCGCGAAGGCGGTACGGCAATCATTGCCGTGGGCTACGGCGAAGGTGAAAACCGCGTCACCAAGGCTATACAGGATGCCCTGCACTCGCCCCTGCTGCGCCATACCGACGTGCTCACCTCCAAGCGCATTCTTTTCAACCTCTACTACTCGCGCAATGCCAACGTGAAGTTTAAGGCTTCGGAAGCCAAGGAACTGAACGACTTCATCAACCGCGTGGAAGAAGAAGTGGACGTAATATGGGGTATCACCTACGACGAATCGCTCGGCGACAAGGTTAAGTTCACCATCCTGGCCTCGGGCTTTGACGTAACCGTTGACGAGAACAAGGAGAAAGTGATAACCGGAGGTGGCTCAGCTGCCGCCACAGGCGCTGACTCGCCCATCAACCTCGACATGATTTCTGAACTCTACGGTACTGAGAAAATCGAAAAAATAACCCGCGAGAAAGAAACTCAGAACTACATAATACTCTCATCCGACCAGCTCGACGACGACTCGGCCATCGACCGCTTTGAGAAGTCGCCCACCTTCACCCGCGACAAGCGCATGGGCTCGCCGGCTCCTAAAGCCGCCGACAAGCCTGCCGCCGACAAACCCGGTCTTGACGGTGGCAATACGTTCAACATTTCCTTCTCAGACGACGATTGAATATTCAGAACATACGGCACTCCACAAGCGTTAATATACAAAAACTTCTAAATGAAACGGAAACTCGTAATATCCACCGGCGCCGGAATGAGCGCCGAGAGCGGCATATCGACATTCAGAGACGCCGGCGGCCTGTGGGAAAACTATCCCGTGATGCAGGTGGCGAGCGCCGATGGCTTCCGTGCCAATCCTGCGCTGGTTCATGAGTTCTATAACCAACGCCGCAAGGATCTGCTCAAAGCAGCCCCTAACGCCGGTCATTACGGCCTTGTGGACCTCGAAAAAGACTTTGATGTATATGTGATAACCCAGAACGTCGACGACCTGCACGAACGCGCAGGCTCTAAAAACGTGCTGCACCTGCACGGCGAGCTGATGAAGGTTCGCGCCCTCGACAATGAGCTGAAGACCTTTACCCTCACTCCCGCAAACATAGAGACATCGCCCGATACACGCATAGAGGGACATGCCGTGCGCCCGCACATAGTATTTTTCCAGGAAGCCGTTCCCAACTTCGAGCCTGCCACCGAGCTGGCTGCCGAGGCCGATATATTTGTTATCATAGGCACCTCGCTGGCCGTTTACCCGGCGGCGGCACTGCTGCACTACGTGCGCAAGGGTGTGCCTGTGTATTACATCGACCCCAATCCCGCACAGGTGCCGGCAGATGTACATGTAATCAAGGCTCCGGCCACCCGCGGCATAGAAATACTCGCCCGCGAACTTCGCGCCCAAAATTCATAAACTACATAAAATACTAATTATGGAATCAACACGTCAAGCAAAAATATCAAGACTCCTGCAGAAGGAGCTAAGCGAAATATTCCGTCAGCAAACCGCCAAAACCCATGGCACCATAGTATCGGTAAGCTCGGTGCGCGTCACCCCCGACCTGTCGATAGCCAAGGCATACCTGTCGGTTTTCCCCTCTGAGAAGGCTATGGAAGTGATGGAAAACGTAAAACTCTCGGCCAAGACCATACGCTATGAACTGGCTCAGAAGGTACGATTCCAGCTGCGCAAGACTCCCGAGCTGCAATTCTATCTCGACGACTCTCTCGACTACATCGAACGCATCGACAACCTGCTGCAGGAGAACTGATGCTGTCGCTGAAAATCGCCATACGCTACCTGGTGTCGAAGAAGTCGCACGGTGTAGTGAATGTTATCTCGGCCATCTCCATTGCGGGGGTGGCTGTGGCTACTGCGGCGATTATTGTGGTGCTGTCGGTATTCAACGGCTTCACCAACCTTGCCAAAAGCCATTTCTCGATTATCGACCCCGACCTGATGGTGAGCCCTGTGCGCTCAAAGATGATAAGCGGCGCCGACTCGCTGGCGGCCGTTGTGGCGGCCACCGACGGCGTGATAGCCGCAACGCCCACCCTCACCGAGCGCGGACTCCTCGTGGGTAATGAGGCTCAGCTGGGTGTAGTGTTCAAGGGTGTGGCTCCCGATTATACACGGGTGATTGACTACAACGATGCCGTGCAAAGCGGCTTGCGGCTTAACCCCTCGTACATGCTTGAGGGCGATGTGGCGGCGCAGATGGCCATAGGTGTGGCCGCCCGTTTGGGTCTGCAACCCGGCTCGGGTCGTGCCGAGCTGTATGTGCCACGACGCATAGGACGCATAAATCCGGCAAATCCGGCCGGCGCCTTCTTCTCGTGCAATCTGGTGCTTGAAGACATACTTGCCGTGGACCAGATGGAATTTGACGCCGACCACATACTGATTCCGATTGATGTGGCCCGCGACATACTTATGTACGACAACGCCGAGGCCTCGGCCATTGAGATAAAGACAGCTCCCGGCCAAACCAAGGCCGTGGCATCGCGCCTTGAAAGCCTGCTTGGCGACGGCTACACTGTAGCTACCCGCGAGCAGCAGCACCAGGAGGCCTACAACATGATAGCCATAGAGAAGTGGGTGACATTTGCCATGCTGATTTTCATACTGGTGATAGCGGCGTTCAACATAGTGTCGACCTTGTCGCTGATGGTGATTGAGAAGCGCGACAACATGGCCACACTGCGCTTTATGGGCGCGTCGCGCATGCAGGTGAGGCAGATATTCATGTGGATGGGCGCGTTCATCACCATGGCCGGCGGCATGGCAGGGCTGATTCTGGGTGTTGGTCTGAGCCTGGCTCAACAATACGGAGGATTCATACACCTGGCCGGCGACCCATCGAAACTCACCGTCGACATTTATCCCGTACACGTTGAATTCACAGATATCTTGGCCGTACTGGCCATTATTGCGGTAATGAGCGCCGTTACATCGCTCATCACCCGTATTTTCACCCGTAAAATCGACTGATTATGCAGACAGTAATGTTTTCCGACACAGTATTCGGCCCTATTCATTCGCGACGTCTGGGCACCTCGCTGGGAGTGAATCTCTCGCCCCGCGACGGCAAGGTATGCTCATTTGACTGCCTGTACTGCGAGGCCGGATTCAATGCTCAGGGTCCGGGTACTTCAGGACTGCCCTCGCGCGCCGAGACAGCCCGCCTGCTCGAAGCCAAGCTGAAGGCCATGCACGATGCCGGCGAAAAACTTGATGTAATAACATTCTCGGGAAACGGAGAACCTACTGTGAACCCCGACTTTCCGGAGATTATAGACGATACTCTGGCTCTGCGCGACAAATATTTCCCCGAGGTAAAAGTGAGCGTGCTCACAAACTCTACCATGATGCATTCTGACCGAGTTGTAGAGGCTCTGCGCAAGGTAGACAATGCCATACTGAAGCTCGACTCGGCCATTGAGGACACCATGCGTATGCTCGACCGCCCCGTGTCGGCATCATTCACCGTAGAGAAGGTAATACCACAGCTGGCCCGCTTCGGACATCAGGGCATCATACAGACCATGATAACCCGCGGCAGCCACGACGGCGTACCCGTTGACAACAGCACCGACACCGAGATAGAGGCTCTGATAGAGGCTTACCGCATAATAAAGCCCCGCGAGATAATGCTCTACTCACTCGACCGCCCCACCCCCGAGACACATCTGAACAAAGTGCCCCGCGAGGAACTGCAGGCCATCGCCCGACGAATCACAGATGCCACAGGAATTCCGGTAATGGTAGCCTGAACATTTCGTTATTTCATAGACGCAGGAGTGAACCTTAACATGATTTCGGAGGTTTAGATTCTATAAACTCTAATCTTCTGAAAAATCATGGATACTATTCAATTGATTCCTTCTCACGCCATAGGTGAATGGCTGCTTAAAATAATTCACTGGATAATGGATTTTCTGGGATTGTCACATTCCGACACCCTTCAGGAAATTCTGTATGTGGCCGTGGTTGTAGTGGTATCACTCGCCATAGGCTGGATAATCAAGGGCATTGTGGTACTGGCCATGCGCAAGATTGTGGAAATGAAAGACAATGCCGGCGCAAGGCAGTTCCTTGAAATGCACGTCATAGACAGTTGCAGCCATTTCATACCGCCGTTGGTATTTTTGGGTATGGTTCCGATAGCATTCACCAGCGGACACCATATTCTCGACATAATAGAACGCATTGCCGGTGCATATACTGTGATAACCTTTGCGATAGGCTTGTCGGCCGTGGCACGGTTCATATTTGTGCGCTACAACGAACGTCAGAATACCAAAGGGCTGCCTATCAAGGGCATTCTCAATATCTCGCTGGGCGCAATATGGATAGTGATGACAATCATAGCCGTGTCGATTATTGTAGACAAGTCGCCGGCATATCTGCTCACCGGCCTTGGCGCATTTGCCGCGGCATTGATGTTGATTTTCAAAGACTCTATTTTAGGATTCACCGCAGGCATACAGATGTCGCAGAACGATATGCTGCATGTGGGCGACTGGATTGTGGTGCCCGGCACTCCGGCCAACGGCATAGTGAAAGACGTTACCCTATCGGCCGTCAAGATTCAGAATTTCGACAACACCATGGTAACGGTGCCACCTTATACTTTGGTATCGACTTCGTTCCAGAACTACAGGGGCATGAAGGATTCGGGCATGCGCCGATTCACGCGTACCTTCGTTATTGACCCTACCACGGTGATGCGCCTTACCCCCGACCTTATCAAGAGCATACTTGAGAAACATCCCGAGATGAAGCAGTTTGTAGATTCAGTGCAGGCATCCGGCAAACTCATTGCAGCCAATCCCGGCACACGACCGGTCAATGGCTCATTGGAGACCAATCTGGGTCTGTACCGTGCCTACTGCACACAGTATCTGATAAATTCGCCATGGATCAACTCAGAAGGCCAGGTGCTGGTGCGCATCCTCGACCCTACCGACAACGGCATACCACTGGACATATATGCTTTCACCATCACGACCGACTGGAACGAGTTCGAAGCCATCCAGAGCGCGATAATGGAACATGTGGCTATCACCATAGCCGACTTCGGCCTGAACATCTTCAACTGCGGCGCATACGATATCACCATGGTGCCCCCGCAGAAGCCTCAGGGCCAGGTCAGCCAAGGATAATGTCGCGCAGCTCCTCGGTATTGCCCACTATATGGTCGGCGTATGCCGAGGTAAGCTCGCGCACGGGACGGAAGCCCCAGTTCACTCCCACCGATTCGATGCAGGCACGGCGAGCGGTCTCTATATCGACAGCCGAGTCGCCCACATAAAGCACATCGGCCTTGGGGGTGGGATACGCACCAAGAATACGGAATACGATGGAAGGATCCGGCTTAGTCGGCACTCCTTCCACGTTTCCGCATATAGCGGCAAACTTTATCTGAGGGAAGAAGTAGCTGATAAGGCGGCGCACGGCACTCTCATACTTGTTTGAGGCCACAGCCACCTGAACACCCTTCAGCGTAATGTCTTCAAGCAACAATTCAATACCCGGATAGGGCTTGGTTAAGTCGCACAGATGCTCGTCATAATAAGAGCGGAAGTCAGCAAGCAGGGCATCGACATTATGATCGGTGCGGCTTTCAGAAGGGATAGCCCTCTCTATAAGGCGTCTAACCCCATTGCCTACCATGAACGGGTAAGCATCAATAGGATGCGTAGGATAGCCATTCTGCTCCAGTGCATGATTGGTTGCTGTTCCCAGGTCGGCAATCGTATTGAGCAGTGTACCGTCAAGGTCAAATATCACTAATTTTTTCATAAGTGGACAGCAGATTAAATTCTACACTCGCAAAGGTATGTAATAAATTTCTAATTTCATACTTAAATTCTGATAAATAGAAGTATTTCAGAATGGGAAGAAAGAATTTTTTTGTAAATTTGTATTTTCAATACATCTCTCAATATGACAGATTTTGATATCAATTCTCTAAGTTCCTATCGCGAGCATAACCGGCTTGAAGCAAAAAAGGCAAAGGGCGGTTTCCCGGGTTCATTTTGGGAAACTTATTCCGCATTTGCAAATACTGATGGCGGGATTATTCTACTTGGAGTTAAAGAAGATGCTGATGGTTCTCTACATTCTGAAGCAGGCATTGATGTTGCCAAACTACGCAAGGATTTTTGGAACATGGTAAATAACCGACAGAAGATAAGCGCCAATATTATCACTGAGCGAATGGTTAAAGAAGAGTCTTTTGAGGGTAATCCAATACTCGTTGTGAGTGTGCCAAGGGCTGACCGGAGTGCTAAGCCGGTATTTGTCGGACAAGATCCAAAAACCGGTACATATCGTCGTAACCATGAGGGTGATTATCATTGTTCATTGGATGAGATTTCCCTAATGTTCAGAGATGCTTCTGCTGTAACCCAGGATGCCAAGGTATTGGAAAATATGGATTATACTGTTTTTTGTCCGGAAACGGTCAAAGGCTACCGTAATTTCTTCCGTTCTCGCCATTCCAATCATTTATGGAACAATGAGGATGATGAGATATTCCTTAGGAAAATAGGTGCTATCAGTATCGGCTCAGATGGCTTGTATCACCCTACTGCCGCAGGATTGCTGATGTTTGGCTACGAATATGAGATAACCCGTGAGTTTCCCAATTACTTTCTTGACTATCAAGAAAATCGTTCAGTTGGAAAAACCCGCTGGACCGACCGTATTGTATCTACATCAGGGGAATGGAGCGGAAATGTCTTTGACTTCGTAATCGAAACTTTGGCAAGAATGCAGCGAGGATTAAAAACACCATTTGTACTCAAAGGTATTAAGCGTATTGATGACACTCCGATTCATAAACTACTGCGCGAAGCTATTACCAATGCCTGCGTCCACGCTGATTTTTATGGCCGTCAGGGATTAGTGGTGCAGAAGTCTATTAACGGCTATAAACTGTCTAATCCCGGTAATGTACGTATCTCTATTTCAGAAGCGATTGATGGTGGTATATCAGACCCTCGCAATGGCGTAATGCTAAAAATGTTTTCTTTAATTGATTTCGGCGAGCGGGCAGGTAGCGGATTGAATGAAGTATGCACTGTATGGGAAAAAGTTTATAATACTCCTGTTTATTTAGAAGAAACTCACAAAAACGGCGTTGACCGCACAATCCTAACACTATCAACCGGTGGCAACGAGCAAGATGTCAACGCTATGCTTGAATTGTATGGTGACGAAAACATCGAATACGTCGATGTTTCCGATACAAAACCGACCAATGACCGACCAGAAACCGACCAGAAAGACAAAGAAACGGAACAAACCGACCAGAAACCGACCAGAAACCGACCAGAAACCGACCAGAAAGACAGAGAAACGGAGCAAATCGACCAGAAACCGACCAGAAACCGACCAGAAACCGACCAGAAAGACAGAGAAACGGAGCAAACCGACCAGAAAACCGACCAGATGAATAGGATTATAAAACTCCTTAGACAAAGACCCTCAATTTCAAGGTCTGAGTTGGCTCGGGATCTAAATCTACATGAAAGTAGTATAAAACGTCGTCTTGAATCATTGATGAAAGCAAATCTCATCAAGCGTGTTGGTCCCGACAACGGTGGACACTGGGAGGTGATAGATTGATTCTAATCTACCTTATACATAGTACAACTATAGCTGATTTTATATCTACTATATTAAGGTTTTCAGCGTGAAAAGAGTCTTACCGTGACGTAGCTTACTGCAGCTGTAACGGCCAGTGGCAGTATGAAGCCGAAACCATTGCCTACCATCTCGGCCACAAGGAATACGGCCATGAGCGGGGCGCGGATTATACCCGAAAATGCTCCGGCCATGCCAAACAGAGCGAACAGCCCCACCGAGAGGTCGGCATGGAAAGCATAGTTCATTGTCCAGGCAAACATCACTCCGCAGAACGCTCCGGCAAAGATGGTTGGCGCAAAATCACCGGCTACGCCGCCGGCACTGTTGGTTCCTATGGTGGCAAACACTTTCACAAGCATCACCCCGAAGGCCAGCAGTATGAATGCCAAGGCCGACACTGCCTCATCCTCAAAAAGGCTGCCGCGAATAAAGGTCATTGTCTCATCGTTCATAAGCAAAGTTACAGTGCCGTAACCTTCGCCATACATACAGGGAAACATGAGCAGGCTCAGACCCACCATGGCTGCACCGCACGATGCACGCAGCCACCGATTGCGTATTCCGGCAAACAGGCGGTGGAGCATCGCCGTAATCTTATTATAATAAATGGAATAGAAACCGCAGAACAGACCCAGCAGAGCCACCCACCCAAGGCTGTGAGGGTCGAAGAACGACGATGGCAGAAACTTTACGTCAAAGCTGAATCCGGTGAGCACGTAGCACGTGAGGGCGCCGCACAGACTGGCCACTATAAGCGCCATGACCGACAGCGTGGTCATCTTCATCTTCATCACCTCAAGGGTGTACATCACACCTCCGATTGGAGCCTTGAATATACCGGCAATGCCGGCACCGGCACCGCATCCTATCATCATGCGGGTCATATCGGGGTCAATGTTGAACAGACGCGACAGATTACTGCCCAGAGCCGATCCTACGGTTGCCACAGGGCCCTCGGCACCGGCCGAACCGCCGAATCCCAAGGTAAGTATACTGGCAACTATGGGCTGATAGCACATTCCCACACGCATCTTATATTGCCCCTCGGCTATGTCGCGAGCCACTATGTCGGTGCCGTGTTCAAGCGAGGAGCGCACTATGTACTTCTGATAAGCAACTGCCAGAAATATACCGATAAAAGGCAGAAAAAATACATACCAATACGGCCCCACACCACGCTCATAGCCCACAAAATAGCTGCACATACCTCCGATGGTCCATTTCAGAATCCAGGCAGCCATGCCCGAGAGCGTCCCGATAAGCATGGCCAGAAGCATAATCCTTGCTCCCTGCGGCATATCGCGACAAAAGGCGGCCGACACACGGGTGCCGGTCCTCAACAACCATGAAGTACCTTTACTATCCATAATCAGCTAAACGTCATTATTCGGGGACTATAAAAACAGATGACAAAGCCCTCTTATTCATACAAACACACACCTTCGCCCGGGGGTTCAATAACTTTGGTGTACATTCCAATTTATAAGTTAATGTTTTATAATTGCCAACTCTAACTGGGGCGATGGAATAATCAGCCAACTTGCTGATTACATTGCTACAAATACAGAAGATGCTAAAGGGTATTCTGATAAAAATCTCTGGAGAATGAAGCAATTTTATGAGACATATCGTGACGCAGATACAAATCTCTCAGCACTGCTGAGACAAATTAATTGGACCAATAACCTCACAATTATGTCTCGATGTAAAATCCCCTAAGAAAGGATTTTCTACATACACCTTGCTGCCAACGAAAGACTGTCAACTCGGGAACTTGATAAAGTTATCTCGCGCGGTCTTTTTGAACGCACTATGATTGATACTCCAAAACTCTCAGCAGTGCTGAGAGAAATTGTCCCATCATCAGAAAGATCGTTCAGAGACAGATATATTATGGATTTTTTAGGCAAAAAGACTTATGCAGATGAATTCTCAATGAAACAGGCTATTATTTCGAAAATGAAAGACTTCATCCTTGAAATAGGCAAAGATTTCATCTATATGGGACAAGAATACAGATTGCAGGTTGGCTGTGAAGATTTTAGGATTGATTTGCTATTTTTCCATAGAGAACTTCGCTGTCTTGTGGCTTTTGAGGTTAAAATGGGACGATTCCATCCTTCCGACTTGGGACAACTTGAATTTTATCTTGAAGCTTTAGACCGTGATGTTAAGAAACAGCACGAAAACCCGAGCATAGGAATTTTACTTTGTAAAGATAAAGATGATGAGGTTGTAGAATATGCAATGTCTCGTTCACTATCACCAACACTTGTTGCAGAATATCAACTCAATCTTCCAACTAAGAAAATTCTACAAGCCAAAATCAAAGAGCTTTTTGACGAAAAGAATGACAACTGACACAATCATTTTGTAACCAAATAAATTTTCAACTAAAGGGCCTGACTGCAACCGAATGTATTCTGCCGTAAATCATAACAGAATTTCATCTTGGCTATTAAACAGAATTTTTGTAACTTTGCGCAATAGTTCGAACTTCGGAGGTTGTTGAAATATCGACGTATGGGCTTGCTTACATGGCTCAAGGACAAGACAACCCGGCATGAAGCGGAAACAAGGAATAAAAAACAAGCTCTGACACAACATGTTACAACGTATTGCAGATTTACACGCTGAAATTGAGGGTCTCACCGCTGCCGATGCAGCCGAGGTTGAAACCCTGCGCATCAAATATCTTTCCAAAAAGGGCCTTGTTCCGGCTCTGATGAACGACTTCCGCAGCGTTCCCGCCGAGGACAAACGCGCCGTAGGCCAAGCCATCAACGAGCTCAAGAACTTTGCCACCGACAAAATCAACAGCCTGCGCGACGCCCTTGCATGCGGTAACAACGAAGCCTCGGGCCTTGACCTCACACGCACAGCCAGCCCCATTCATCAGGGCACACGCCATCCGCTGTCGCTGGTGCGCGAGGAAATCATAGCTATTTTCCGCCGTCTCGGGTTCAACATCGCCGAGGGGCCGGAAATCGAAGACGACTGGCACCTGTTCTCTTCGCTCAACTTTGCCGCCGACCATCCCGCCCGCGACATGCAGGACACATTCTTCATCGGCAGCAAGCCCGATGTGCTGCTGCGCTCGCACACATCGTCGGTACAGACACGCGTGATGGAGAGCACCACTCCGCCCATCCGCATAATCTGCCCCGGACGCGTATACCGCAACGAGGCCATCTCGGCACGCGCACACTGCTTCTTCCATCAGGTGGAAGCTCTCTACGTTGACAAGAACGTGACCTTTGCCGACTTACTCCAGACCCTGCAGTATTTTGCCGCCGAACTCTTTGGCAGCGAAACCAAGATACGTCTGCGTCCCTCATACTTCCCCTTCACCGAACCCTCGGCCGAAATGGACATCAGCTGCAACATCTGCGGCGGCAAGGGTTGCTCATTCTGCAAGGGCACCGGCTGGGTTGAAATTCTGGGCTGCGGCATGGTCGACCCCAACGTGCTCGATGCCTGCGGTATCGACTCAAAGGTTTACTCAGGTTTTGCCCTCGGTATGGGTGTGGAACGTATAACCAACCTCAAATACAGGGTCAACGACCTGCGTCTGTTCTCGGAGAACGACGTGCGCTTCCTCGACGAATTTGTAGGAACTCACTGATAATCAACCGGCCGAACTATAATGAAGACTGCCGAGCGTTATGAGAAAGTGGTGGAGCGTTTCAAGCAGGAAATGCCCACTCCAACCACAGAACTCAACTATGAGAACCCCTACCAGCTGCTGGTGGCGGTGATACTCTCGGCTCAGTGTACCGACAAACGCATCAATCTGGTGACTCCGGCATTCTTCGAGGCCTTCCCCACCCCTCAGGCCTTGGCCGAAGCTACCCCCGAACAGGTTTTCGACAAGATAAAGTCGGTTTCTTACCCCAACAACAAGACCAAGTCGCTGCTGGGCATGGCTCGCAAGCTTGTGGAGGACTACGACGGCAATGTGCCCGACGACTTCGACGCACTGCTCTCGCTGCCGGGGGTGGGACGCAAGACCGCCAATGTGGTGCTGTCGGTTATCTTCAACCGTCCCACAATGGCTGTCGACACCCACGTATTCCGCGTGGCCGAACGCATAGGCCTCACCACACGGTCAAAGAATCCGCTCACTACCGAGAAAGCACTTGTAAAACACATACCCGAAGAATACATTGCCACCGCCCACCACTGGCTCATACTCCATGGCCGCTACGTGTGCAAGGCCCGCAAGCCCGAGTGCGATAAATGTATGCTCAGCGACTTGTGTCGCGCATATCCGGCATTCAAACGCATCGCCGAGCAAAAAGACGCTTTGAAATAAGAGTATGTTTGGATTTAACACACTTTAATGGAACAGACATTTCTCACCATTATCGAGGTTATAGGTACCATAGCCTTTGCCATCTCGGGCATACGCCTGGCCGCGGCAAAGCGCTTCGACTGGTTTGGAGCCTACGTCGTGGGTCTGGTCACAGCCATAGGCGGCGGAACTCTGCGCGACGTACTGCTCGACATCCCCGTATTCTGGATGCTCTCGCCCATGTATCTCAGCGTCACCGGCATATCGCTGCTCACCGTTATCATATTCCAGCGTCTGCTGGTCAAGGGCATGCGCACGCTGTTTCTGTTCGACGCCATAGGTCTGGCGCTCTTTGTGGTGGTGGGAATAGAGAAGACCCTCGCGGCCAACTACCCCATGTGGGTGGCCATAGTGATGGGGGTGACCACAGGCTCGTTTGGCGGTGTGGTACGCGATATTCTGCTCAACGAGGAGCCGCTGTTTTTCCGCAAAGACATATATGCCACAGCCTGTCTGGCCGGTGGTATCATATACAGCCTGCTGGCACTGCTGCCGGTGGCACTGTGGATACCGCAGACGGCCTGTGCCGCCACTGTGATAGGACTCAGGGTTGCCGCCGTTTACTTCGACTGGTCGCTGCCCATACTCAAGGTTGACCCCCACTCACTCCCCGACAAACCATGAACACTACTCTGAGCAAGCGGCGCGAGATGCTGCGCTTCATCAAATACTGCATGGTGGGCGGCCTCAACACCATGCTCACCTTAGGCGTGATATTCGTATCTAAAAGTGTATTCGACGTAAATCCCTACGTGAGCAATGTGCTTGGCTACACTGCCGGTGTGATCAATTCATTCCTGTGGAACAAAAAGTGGGTATTCCGCTCGCACGGAGGTACCTACCGCGAGGCACTGAAATTTCTAATCGGCTTTGCCGTATGCTACGTGCTGCAATTCATCACCGTGTGGCTGCTAAACCAAAGTTCATTCGGCGACATAGAGATAGACATAGCCGTTTTCACCCTCTCGGGCTACGGTATAGCCACCATTATAGGCAATGTGGTATATACGGTGGCAAACTTCATTTACAACCGTCTGGTGACCTTCAGGGCTTGATTTGGATCAGGGCCTTATTATTACCTTCTCGGCCTTGGTGGGTGTCACACGTATATAGATACCCTTGCCGGGCTGCGACACACGCAGTCCCTGCAAGGTATAATAGGCAGCCCGCTCATCGTGGTCGTTCTCAATTCCTTCAATACCCATTGTGCGCTGCAGTGTCACGCGCAATGCGCTGAATCGGCTCTGCATGCTCGATGTAAGCACCACCTCGCTCACGCTCTCGTCGGCCGGGGCTGTCCATGTATTGGTCAGCCACTCGTAATCGCCCGTCGAGGGTACGAAATTCACATCGGAACTGCCCGTTGAGCCACCGCTAAGCGACATCTCAAACTCGGTGCTGAGCAGTGTCATATTAGGATTGAGCGAGCGCACGGTCACGCTCTCGCCATCATACACGCGCACATCTATGCCGGCGTCGTACGAATGGTACAGACGCACGTGGTTGCCGTCGCCCGCAGCGGTGAAGCTTACAGCTACATCGCCGTCGGTGAATGTGCGGCCGTCAAGGCTCACAAACTCCTTCTGCGCCGGAGCTTCCACCGAGGGATTAAGCGACGCAGGATTGCCGAAATCAAATTCAGCCGTAAGGCTTGCTTCTGAATTGCGCACTTTTAAATTGGCCACCGCCATCTCGCTCGGGTTCATCCCTTCTTTAACGGCAAAGGCCTTCACGCTCATGTCGCTGAACACGGCGAATGGCTCACTGTAGACAGTGGCTGCCGAGGTGGGTTCGGCACCGTCTATGGTATAATATATCACCGCCCCCTCGGTTGCGCAGCTCATCGACACGTTGGTGCCATAGCTCACAGTACCACCGCCGGGAACAATCACCGGTGTGGCCACAGTTTCGAGTTCAGGCTCCACGTCGCCGGCCGCCGAGTCGTAATACACAGTTATAGAGTGAATATACACCCTGCGGTCGGCATCGACAATCAGATTTGTGAGCTTGCGCGATGAAGCCGAGGGCAGCGACAGCGAGTAGTCGGACTCGGTAACCTCGGGTATATATATGGTCTCGCCGTTCAGCACTATGTAAGCGTCGGCATCGCGCTGGTTGTCATATCGGCGCGCCTTAACCTCAATACGGGTTGCAGCCACCGAAGCTTCATCGGTCAGCGCAATGTTGAATTTGCCGTCGGTCTTGTTTGACGACAGGCGTATGGCGTCGGCTTCGGGAAACACAGCCACCACACTTGTAACGCCCTTTATATACGACTTTCCGCTGCTTACAGCGCTTGTGAAATTATCGTTTTTAAGCGAAGTTGACGAAGGAGTTTCGGCACCGAAAACAATGCTGAACGAGCGTTCCTCGGCACGACCTAAGAGCGCACTTAAGGCTACAATAAGCAGCAGACACAGATGCTTCATGACAGATGAGTAAGCTTTGGAAAATAGTTTATATTATATGCGCCGACTTATGGACAGCAGATTCAATACGATGAAGAGGGAGCGTAGCCGTAGCTACGTGACCGATGAAGAGGGTTGAAGATGCGTTCATAAGGCAAGCAGATGGTATAAACTATTTTTCAATGATTACTTAAATAATATTTTCTACAAATTTACTCATATTGCCACTAATATGCAAGCCCGGGAGCGTAATACAGAGGATTGCGATAAACAAATGGCAAAAATGTAACTATAGCGGAACCCACATCCAATGCAGACACAGCCGTACCCACATGACATCCGCCAAGGATGTCTGTTTCACCATAACCGTGTATGCACGCGCGCAGCGCAGGGCATGCACGGTGGCATGCGGTCATCGAGGCAGCATTCGTAGAATGCAGTATAGGCAACAGCGTGACCATCGCGGAGCCTTTTATACCGCATCCTGCCGGATGCCTTCTACTTCGACGGATTCTCCGGGCATGCCCTCCCTACGGTCGTGCATGCCCGGTTACGGTGTGGCGGACATCCTGGCGGATGTCATCTTCCCGGCTACTATATGCAAAAGGGTATGCCAAAATTCATGGCACACCCTCTTACGTATATTGTCTGTCAATTGATTTTCAATCAGCAGTGGCCGCAGCCGCAGCCGTGGTCGTGACCATGGTCATGGTCGCAGTCGCAGCTGTCGCCGCAGTGGCAATCGTCACCACAGTCGTCGTGATGGCATCCGCAGCCGCATCCGCCCTGCATCATCTTGATTTCTTCGGCGTTGGCGTCGCGTACGTTGAGCACCTTGCCCTTGAAGCGTACCGAGCAGCCGGCCAGAGGGTGATTGAAGTCCATCTTCACCTGAGTGTCGGTAACTTCGAGCACCTTGCCGATAATGCGCAGGCCTTCGGCTGTCATCATGGGAAGCTGGTTGCCCACCTTAACCATTTCAGAGTCAAACTTGCCGTCAACCACAAACACATCCTTGTCGAGTTCGGCGATATATTCGTCGGAACGTTCGCCGAAAGCCTGTTCGGCAGTGGCAGTCACGTCAAAAGTATCGCCTGCCTGCTTGCCTTCGATGTCAGACTCCAGAGGAGCCACCAGGCCGCGTGTAAGGCCGTAGATGAAGTTTTCGGGGTCGTTTTCGTCGGTCTGATGCACCAGTTCCTCGGTGCCGTCATTATTTATTTTATAGAGGTCGTATGCGAGTTCCACATACTTACCGGGTTCAATCTTTTCCATAATATATTTAGTTTAAATTTGTTTTCAGATTACATCTGATATATATAACAAATTTCGTGCCAAAAGTTTGATTATGCCACATTGGCATGAAAATACGGAAAAGATATCAAGCCGCCTCCCCTGTTTTCCATCTTACCACCGCTACGGCAGCAAAACCCACCGCAGTTATAACACCGAATATCTTATCGTTATCGGGAGCAATCAGAGTTATGAGCAAAGTGACGTAAGGAAGCATCAGAAGGTTGCTCGCAAGACGGTTTAAGCGTGCAGCCGTCGTAAACTTGTGATATTACGCCATACTGCTATATATCTAATCAAGCCGTAAAAAATCAACAGCGCACATGCAACCAGACTGATTATATAACCTGCCTTAAAATCGGGATTATACTTGCATATTGCTATTACAGGCAACATAGCCACTGCAAGACGAAATGAAGCGTACACCCGGCCATCCTTAGCAGCCTTTGAACTTGGATCTATATACATAAGCATTTGGTTTAAACAAACATATCACATCGCAAAGGTAAATAATATATCACACATTTGCAAAAAAAGTTAAAAATAATCTGTATAAATACAGCAAAAACCGCGCTGCGGTCGGTTGGGACTTGCAGCGCGGTTTTGATGATTATTTAAACTGTCAGGGCTTATTTGGCCTGGCTTTTCTTGCGACGGCTGTCGGTGAGGTAAGCAACGGGAGCTGCCACGTAGATGGTGGCGAGGGTACCGGTGATTACACCGAAGAGCATTGCAAATGTGAATGAGCGGATAGCGTCGCCACCGAGGATGAAGATGCAGAGCAACACGAGCAGGGTCGAGCATGAGGTCATGATTGTACGGCCCAGGGTTGAGTTGATCGACTTGTTGATGGTGGTGTAGAAGTCCTGCTTGGGATAGAGACCCACGTTCTCGCGCACACGGTCGAATACCACCACGGTATCGTTGATCTGATAACCGATAACGGTAAGGATGGCGGCGATGAAGGTCTGGTCAATTTCCATAGCGAAGGGCAGAATACCGTAGAATATCGAGTAGAAACCGATGATGGTGAATGCTGTGAACGCTACGGCTGCAAGAGCACCTACCGAGAATGCCACGTTGTGGAAACGGATAAGGATGTAGAGGAACATTGCCAGAAGGGCGATGGCTACGGCGATGTAAGCATCGGTGCGCATGTCGTCGGCCACCGAGGGACCTACCTTCTGCGACTGTACGATACCCTGCGATGCGTCGGTAGTTGAGAACTCTTCGGCGGTCATGCCTTCGCGAAGGAAGGGCTTGAGGGTTTCGAAGAGTATGCCGGTGATTTCTTTTTCGGTATCGGCTTCCTCGTTATTGATCTTGTAGTTGGTAGAGATACGTACCTGGTTTGAGCTTTCGATGGTGATTACAGAGAGCGAAGCGCCGTCAAACTTGGGCTGGAGTGCGTTCTGTATTTCAGTAGTCGAAACGGGCTTCTCGAACTTGACGATGTAGTTGCGGCCACCCGAGAAGTCGATACCCTGGTTGAGACCGCGGGCAAAGAGCGAGATAACCACGATGGCTACAAAGATACCTACAACGCTGAACGAAATCTTGCGTGTGCCAAGGAAGTTGTAGTTGGCATTCTGGAACATGTTGCGTGAGAGCGATGTCGAGAATGTTTCGTTTTCGAAGCTCTTGGCTTTAGCGAACCACAGGAAGAAGAGGCGGCTCAGGAATACTGCTGTGAAGAACGAGCAAACAAGGCCGATGATAAGTGTGGTGGCGAAGCCCTTGATGGGACCTGTACCGAAGAGGAGCAGGATCACACCGGTGATGATTGATGTGAGGTTTGAGTCGAAGATGGCTGAGAATGCGTTTGAGTAACCGTCGGCGAGGGCGTTCTTCACATTCTTGCCGGCGCGGAGTTCTTCCTTGGTACGCTCGAAGATAAGCACGTTGGCGTCAACGGCCATACCGAGCGAGAGCACGATACCGGCAATACCCGAGAGGGTGAGCACGGCCTGGAACGATGCCAGGATACCGATGGTGAAGAACAGGTTGCAGATAAGGCAGATGTTGGCTACAAGACCGGGGATGAATCCGTAGAAGGCGCACATGAAGATCATCAGGAGCACAAGGGCTACGATGAACGAGATGAAGCCCGACTGGATGGCCTGGGCACCGAGGCTGGGACCTACTACCATGTCGGAGATGATGTGTACCTTGGCGTCCATCTTACCGGACTTGAGTACGTTTGAAAGGTCTTTGGCTTCTTCGAGGGTAAAGTCGCCGGTGATTGACGACTGACCGCCTTCGATAGCCTGATTTACGTTGGGAGCTGAGTAAACCTGCTCGTCGAGCACGATAGCCACCTGCTTGCCTACGTTGGCGGCGGTGACACGGGCCCATGCGCGGGCGCCTTCGGGGTTCATGCGCATTGATACTTCGTTACCGCGCAGGTTGTCGAAGTTTGAAGATGCGTCGCTCACGGCCTTACCGTCGAGGGCGGGTTTGCCGCCGGGAGCCTTGAGGGCATAGAGGGCATAGCCGAAGTTGTGTTCGGTGCCGTCGTTGTCTACACGTACGGTGGGCTTAACCGACCAGCGGAGCTTGAGGTCGGAAGGAAGCACGGCCTTGGCAACGGGAGTTGCGAGCAGGGCGTTGATGCGTTCCATGGCCATGGCGTCGGGAGCGTAGCCTACAGTAGCGCCGTAGCCGGGCTGCGAGAGCAGGGTCTGCAGGGGAGCGGCGTTGACGGTAGAGTCGTTGGCAAGGCGGCCGATGAGGTTCATCATGGCGCCCTGAAGCTCAGAAGCCTGATATGTTTCGTAGAACTCGAGGTTAGCTGAACGCTGCAACAGGTCGCGTACACGTTCGTGATCCTTCACACCGGGAAGTTCGAGCAGAATCTGGCCGTCCTTACCCTGTAGCACCTGGATGTTGGGCGAAACCACACCGAACTGGTCGATACGGTTGCGCAGAACGTTTGTAGCCGAGTTGTCCACACGGTCTTTCACTTCCTGCTTGAGCTTTTCGCGAACGGCGCCGTCGTTGGCACCCGAGGGTACGAGACCGGCGAAGACAACAGAGAAGTCAGACTGGGGTTTGCGGGCGCGGTACTCCTGAACGAAAGAGCCGACGAAGTCGTCGGTGGCGTGCGATTCAACGCTTGCCTGGGCGGCAGCGATTGCCGATTCGAATACAGAGTCGGTTTCGCCGCTCTTCATGGAGCGGAGCATGTCGGGCATGTCGACCTGAAGAATCACGTTCATACCTCCCTTGAGGTCGAGGCCGAGGCCAACGCCCCATTTGCGTACTTCGTTGAGAGTGTAGCCCATATACACGGGTTCTTCGCCGAGCGAGTCCATGTAGTGCTTGTAGGCCTGATTGTAGGCGTCGTCGTCGTTGTCGCCCGAGAGTACAAGTGCATATTCCTTGGCTGCGTTCTCATGCTTGTTTGACACGAATGTGAACGACAGATAGAAAAGACACACGAGCACCAGGAAAATGGCGATAACACCGGCAACGATGCTTCCTAAAGTTCCTTTGCTTTGCATGAATAATGTATGGTTTAAAGTTTATTAATAAATTTCGATAAAAATTCAGCTTGCAAATATAGCGATTTTTATTTAAATATATGCGCAAATCGGGGCAAAATCAGCTAATTTTGCCCCGATTACAAGCCAAATCCGAGAATTTTGGCGCCATTGTTTGTATTTTTTAATCTGCGGATCAGAATTTAAGCGCCACACCCACGGCTCCGTGCTGCTTCTGCGAGGGCAGCAGGCCCAGTATGTCGTAGCGTCGGCCGAGCAGGTTTTCGCCGCGGCCAAAGATGGTGAACCACGGCAGCAGCTTGTACTCGGCATGCACCGTGAGGTTGCTCACACAGCCCAGCGAGTACCACTCGTCGGGGTCGAAGCTGTAGCCGCGGTGGCCGCGAAATTCGTAGGATGCCCCTATGGTGAGTTTGTCAATGGGAGTGACGTCCACACCGGCTGTTATGATGTACTTGGCGCGGTCGTAGTTGTATATCCAGGCTTTGTCGAAATCGCTCGGAGCAATCTCGGCACCGGCGTTGAAGTCGAGCATACGCCAGCGGTAGCCGAGCTTAAGGCCGGCATGCCAGCCCTTGACGTTGACCCAATGGTTCTCCAAAGCCAAGTTGTAGGCCATGAGCCAGCGGTTGGCCTTGGCATAGCCGCCATAGATCTGTGCGGTGAAGCCGCTGAATGGGCCGAAGTTGAATCCGCCCTCTATCATCAGCGGAATGTTTGAGCGACGGTAGCCGTATTTGAATACCTGATAATCTGTCATCTGACGCACTGCCGAGAAGGGGTTGAGCACGTCGCCGCCACCGGCATTGATCCATACTCCCAACTGCGAGGTAGCCTCCCATTGCAGCCTGATATCGGGTGCCACGTGCATCTTGGCCTCGTCGTTCACACCAAAATCGAGCTTAACACCCACCAGAGCCGATATATTGCCCATATTGAGCGCGTAGTAGGGCTTCACGCCCATGGTACCGATGAGATTGTGGGGTACAAATTCGTTTTTGAGTTCAGGGTTATTGGTGTGGATGAAGTCGCCGTTGAGGTCAATGCCTATACGCGAGCTTGCATCGAGGGAGTACGATGCGCCGGCCTTGACACCTAAGGCGTTCTGTGTGAGTCCGTCGAGCGGTTTGGGTTTGCCGGCGCCTTCAAACATGTCGAGCATGTTTACATCGCCGCTTTTCTCGAAGTTCTCGCTCAGGCTCACGTAGTAGTTTATGTCCTCGTAAGCGGCCTCCCAGCCCAGATCGAGTCCTATGGTGTTGACATTCTGCCAGTCCCATGCCACGGTGCGCTGTTTCAGGAAATTATAGTCGAGTGCCACACTGAGCTGCTTGTCCTTGGCCGGACGGTAGCTGAAATCAACGCCCACGCGGGTGTACCATTCTGAGAATTCCCGTCGCTCGTACCAACCGTCAAAGGGCTTGTAGCGTTCGCCGTCAAACTGCAGGGCTGCGCCGAGGGTCATTTTCTCGTTGTCGATAAACCGGTATCCGGCCGAAGCGCCTATATTTAGCGAGGGAAAGTAGCCAAGGGCGGCATAGCCCTTGTATGGCGACTTTTCGGCTGCCATTGCACCCGAGGCCGGGTCAAGGCGTGTGTAGGAGCGTGTGAGGGGCGAGAGGGTGCTGTAGCGGGCCGTTGACAGCGAGGGAGTGCGGGGTGTTGACAGCTCAAGCACCGGAGTGATGCCCCCAAGGCGGCTGGCAGCGCGTTCCTTGGGCTGTATGGTACGGTCGACCACTACTTCGGTGGAAAGATCCTGGGCTACGGCCGGCACTGCTGCGAGCAACAGACTCAGGCCTGTATATATGATCGGTTTCATTGTCGTCATTGGTTGTTTAAGCGTGTTTCAATCATACGGAAGATGTCGGTTTCCTCACCGGGATAATTCTCCTTGAGCGACTTCAGATATTCCCTTGATTCGAAGGTCTTGCCCTGGGCGGCATAGATGTCGCTGAGCAGTATGAATCCGCGGGCGAGCCAGTAGGTGTGCGGAGTGGCCGAGTCGATGAGTGCGTTTACGCGAGTCTGAGCCTCGGCGGTTTTCTTGTCGTCAAAGTAGCTCTGAGCCAGATAGTAGGCACTCTTGGCGCCGTAGAGATTATCGGTGTTGGGAGCGAGTTCTTCCCATATAGCGCGGGCCTGGTCGCCCTTGCCGCTGAGGTCGAGGGCCAGAGCGCGCGAGAACTGGGCTTCGCTGCGTTCTTCAGAGCCTAAGGTAGATGAAGCCAGCAGTGCATCGGCAGCTTCTATCACACGTTGCTGGTCGCCGAGGTCGCGGGCCACACGCATTATGCCGGTACGGGCTGCGTTGAGGGTCTGGGGCGATGATGCACGGCTTTCGAGCTGCGACCATGTGCGCAGGGCATCACCGCCACGGCCCAGGTTGTGCTCGGCTGTGGCCTTCACCATCAGTGCGTTTTCGGCCAGACGCGAGTCGGGATATTTTTCAACTATCTCGGTAGCGAAAGTAAGAGCGTCGCCGGTGCGGTCATTATTGTCGGCATCCTGCATCAGATAGCCTAAAGCAGTAGCTCGGCCGGTTCCGTTGGGGAAATCGGTGAGGTAGCGCTGCAGGCGTTCAACGCTGCCGCGTGTCATCCAGTCTTTCTCGGCAGCGTCGAATGTGAGCACATCGGCCTCGGCCACATCAAGGCGGGGCGCGTTGTCCACCGATTCGAGCCAGTTGCCAAGGCTGCCCAGCGAGCCGTCCTCGGCTGAAAGTCGCTTCAGCTCATCCACGGCCATACGGGCTTCGTCGGATGTGGGATATTGAGTCACCACCTTGCGGTACGACTCGAGAGCGCCGGCACGGTCGCCGGTATTGAGCTGTGTGAGAGCCATCTGCAGGTAGCCGCGGCGACCCTGCTCGGTGGCGGGATAGTCTGTCACAAGGCGCCGGTATGTGGCTATGGCCTCATTATCATTGCCAAGCTGTATGTAGCCTTCGGTCATCTCGAGCAGTGCATCGGGTATGAGCGACGAGGTGGGGAACTCTGTGAGCAGTCGGTTGATAGTGGCAATCTTTGCCTTGTTGTCGCGCTGATAACCCTGTATCACGGCCTGTTGGAACAGCGGATAGTCACCGGCAGCAGGATTCATGCCGTATGCCTTGGTGTAATTTGCGGCGGCTGCGCTGAAGTTGTTGCTGTAGTATTCAGTGTCGGCAACGCGGTTAAGCGCGTCAACCACCACTTCCTTGCCCAGACGGCCGGGATTATCGACCACCTTGCTGAAGTTGATGCCGGCATTCTTGTAATCCTTGAGGGCAAAACGGGCATAACCCAAGTCGTAACGGGCCAAAGGAATGTTGACATCGCCGGCCGGAGCGTTGTTAAGGTATTCGTTGAACTGCTCCACGGCTGCGGCATTGTCACCGTTGCGGTACAGGGCCTCGCCCAGCGACAGGGCCACACGCGAGGCCGTAGCCCGGTCGTAGCGGCTTAGGAGCGACGCATCGCGCAGATATTCAAGAGCTTGCTTATCGTTATCCGCAGCCAAGGCGCGGGTACCGAGGGCATATAGCACCTGCTGCTTGGCAGCCATGACCTTCTCGCCCGGATTTTTCATGCGGTTGATCGATGCCAGAGCGTCCTCATAGTTGTGGTCGGTAAGATAGCCGGCCACCAGGTATTCCTGCACAGCCGGAGCATAGCGGCCCGAGGGGTAGCGTCTGAGGAATTCCTCAAATGTATTTACACTCGAACCGAAGGGCACGCGTGCGCCGCCGAATTTGGCCACTGCGTAGTTGTAGAATGCGGCTTCCTGCACGTCGCGGTCAAAGTCCATCTTCAGGGCCTTGTCAAATGCCAGCAGAGCGGCGTCGGCATTGTTCTGCTCCATCAGAGCCTGGCCGGCAAAGAGGTAGGCACTCTGCACCATGGCATCGGGGGTGTCGGTATCGGTCACCTTTTCGAGGTATTCCACGGCACGGCCAAAGTTGCCTTCCTTGAACTCGGTGGTACCGAGTATATAAAGTGTTGAGCGCTCGGGCTCGGCAGCGGTCTCGGCGTATGTGCGCAGATATGGCAGAGCCTCGCTGAGATTGCCCTGCTGAAACAGCGACTCACCGGCAATGCGGTTGGCCTCGGCTGTATATTGGCTGTCGACATCGCGGCGCCCGAACAGGGCGCGGGCGGCGGCAAGAGCCTTGGCATAATCGCCTTCCACATAGTAGATCTGCGACAGATAGTAATCCGCCATATTGCCGGGGAGCGAATGGCGGTCAGCTGCCAGCAGCAGTTGCTTGGCCCGGGCATAGTCTTTGCGTGTATATGCTATGTAGCCAAGATAGAAGTCGGAGGGCGACTTCCAGCGGGCGGTGCGCGACGCCACGTCAAACAGTGTTTCGGCTCGGTCGAGGTCGCCCATGCGCATGCTTGCGTATGCAAGGTGGTAGTCGTATGCGGCGGCCTGTGCCGGCGACAGCGTACTGCGGTCTACGGCCATGTATTCCTTGCAGGCCGCAGCCGGGTCGGTTTCGAGCAAACAATCGCCCAGCAACAGATGAGCCTCGCTGCGGTTGAGCGAAGCGGCATATTCAGACAGGAAATTGCGCAGACCCTCTATGGCCTCGTCACGGTTTACAGAAACCAAGGCCTTGGCTTTGAGCCATGCGGCACGCTCGGCCTCGCGGGGAGTGAGAGCGGCACGGTCGAGGGCCGAAATCTGGTCTATGCAGCCGATGTAGTTATCATCGGCCAGCATGGCCTCGGCGCGGGTAAGATAGCCTTCATTGGCCGGTGAATTTATTTGTGCGGCGGCCGACATACCTCCGGCCACCAACAGCACTTGCAACAGTGTTTTTCTTTTCATGCTGAAAAATTTTTACAAAGATACGCATTTTTAAGACATACAGATACATGAAAAGTAAAAAGATGGTACTCTAAGCTTGATAAAATACAGGCTCAAGAGGCGCTTTAACTTTCGTTAACCTTGCCACCCGAGCGATTTGTAGTAATTTTGACACCTTAGAGCCTGTCTACACTTTTGTATAAATATACAATACTCTGATTTTAAGGCTCTTGGACAATTACTTAACGATATGGATTCGCAACCGAACAAATCAAAAAAACTGCTTGGCAACATATTGCGCTTCGCAATACCCCTTGTAATAAGCGTGGGGCTGTGCTGGCTGCTTTTCCGCGACTTCGACTACAAGGAAATGTGGCACATCATACGCACCGAGTGCGACTTCAGGTGGTTTGCCGCAGGTATGGTCTTTGCCATAGGCGCCCAGGTATTCCGTGCGCTGCGATGGCGCATACAGCTCAGGGCCATTGGCGTGGAGCCGCCGTTGTTTGCGCTGGTGCTGAGTATCTTCGGTACATACGCGGTAAATCTGGTATTTCCGCGTCTGGGCGAGATTTGGCGTACCGGGTACATAGCTCAGCGGCAGCATGCACCCTTCACGGCCGTGTTCGGCTCAATGATGGCCGACCGCCTGGCCGACACTGTCACAGTGGCTCTGTTCACCGTGTTCACGTTCATAGTGGCTTCAGGCTCCATAGTGTCTTATCTGGCCCAGAACGAAGCTACATATAACAGCCTGCGCTCGCTGGCCCTGTCGCCGTGGCTGTGGGGCTCGGTGGTGGCGGTATTTCTTTTTGTATGGTGGTTCATGCGCCGCAAGACCGGCAACAAACTGGTAAACAAGATACAGCAGGCTTGCCACGAGCTGTGGCATGGCTTCATAGCCATATTCTCAATGCCCGACAAGGGTCTGTGGCTGGTATTTACCGCCGGAATATGGGTATGCTACTTCACACAGCTCTATTTAGGCTTCTATGCCTTTGGCTTCACCGCCGAATTGCTGGCACAGCATGGCCCGGTAGCTGCGCTCGTCACCTTCGTGCTGTCGTCGATATCAATGGGCGTGCCCTCCAACGGCGGCATAGGTCCCTGGCAGTGGGCTGTGATGTTCTCGCTGGGCATCTACGGCCTCGACATGCAGCGCGGCGGTGCCTTTGCCAATATGCAGTTAGGTATCACCACACTGCTCACCATAGCGCTGGGGCTGTTCACATTCATCTGCATAGCCATCGACCGCCGCAAGACAGCCAATTCCGATTCCAATCCACAATAAAATAAATATAGCAAATGGCAAAAGTCATTATTATCGGTGCCGGAGGTGTAGGCACCGTCGTGGCGCACAAATGCGCCCAGAACCCCGAGGTGTTCAACGAAATAGTAATTGCCTCGCGCAACAAGGCCAAGTGTGACGCACTTGCCAAGGCCATCGGTGCCCCCAACATCACTACCGATCAGGTTGACGCCGATAAGGTTGAGGAAATTGTGGCTCTGTTCAACCGCCACAAGCCCGACCTGGTGATAAACGTAGCACTGCCCTATCAGGACCTCACCATCATGGATGCCTGCCTGGAATGTGGTGTGAACTATCTCGACACCGCCAACTACGAGCCCCGCGATGTGGCTCACTTCGAGTACTCATGGCAGTGGGCCTACCGCGAACGCTTTGAGAAGGCCGGCCTCACAGCCATACTGGGCTGCGGTTTCGACCCCGGTGTGAGCGGCGTTTTCACTGCATACGCCGCCAAGCACTACTTCTCGGCCATGGAGTATCTTGATATAGTAGACTGCAACGCCGGCAACCACGGCAAGGCCTTCGCCACCAATTTCAATCCCGAAATCAACATACGCGAGATTACCCAGAACGGCCGCTACTACAAAGACGGCAAGTGGGTGACCACCGGCCCCCTGGAGGTACACATGCCGCTGAACTACCCCAATATCGGTGCCCGCGACTCATACCTGCTCTACCACGAGGAACTCGAATCGCTCGTGCTCAACTATCCCACCATCAAGCGCGCCCGCTTCTGGATGACATTCGGCCAGGAATACCTCACTCACCTGCGCGTGATTCAGGACATAGGCATGGCCCGCATCGACGAGATAGACTACAACGGCACCAAAATCGTTCCCCTGCAGTTCCTCAAAGCCGTACTTCCCAACCCCCAGGAACTGGGCGAGAACTACCACGGCGAGACCTCTATAGGCTGCCGCATCTCGGGTAAGGACAAAGAAGGCAAGCCCCTCACCTACTACATCTACAACAACTGCTCGCACGAAGCCGCCTACAAGGAAACCGGCACCCAGGCCGTAAGCTACACCACCGGTGTACCCGCCATGACCGGCGCCATGATGTTCCTCACCGGCAAGTGGGTGAAACCCGGCGTGCACAACGTTGAGGAATTCGATCCCGATCCATTCCTGGCCGAACTAGCCAAGCAGGGTCTGCCCTGGCACGAAATCATCAACGAGCCGCTCGAAGTAGACGCCATCGACAACTGATTCAGCGAAATTAAGAGCTTGTTTAAAAACAAGCTCTTAATAACATGCCGCACCGCTGTGATTGGCGGTGCGGCATGTTATTTTTTCTAAAAACCCGCTTTACTTATGCATTAATACATAGTTTAAGCCGTTTTACTATCATTTTGCAAACAATTACGACCACTTTCAACAAGAGCTTAATAAATCTGTAAGCACAATGAAAAAACTGAAAGCGCAAGAGAGCTTAAAATCTCATGTTAATGTATGTTAAAGTGTTAGTAAACTGTAAGCAATTTCAAAAATTAGCTATATCTTTACATTGAAATCTATAATTAACTTTGAAATTCGCACACATTTTATGGAAAAAATCGACAATCTTGATCGTAAAATCCTGCACATCATCATGAGGAATGCCCGCATTCCGTCAAAGGATGTCGCAGTTGAATGTGGAGTGTCCCGCGCCGCAATCCATCAGCGGATACAGCGTCTGTGCGAGCTTGATGTTATTACCGGTTCGGGGTACACTGTCAACCCCAAAGTCCTGGGATACTCTACCTGCACGTACATCGGGGTCACCCTCGAACGCGGTGCAATGTACCGCGATGTAGTTCCGGAATTTGAAAAAATACCGGAAGTGGTCGAATGTCACTACACCACCGGCCCGTATACAATGCTCATACGACTGTATGCCCGCGACAATGAACATCTGATGGACCTTCTCAACAACCGTATTCAGATGATTCCGGGCGTCGTAGGCACTGAAACTCTCATTTCTCTCGACAAATCCATCGACCGCCAGATTCCCACAAACTTTAAAGAAAACTGACAAGACGGAAGCCGCTTATCCGATCATTTCCACATCATTCACTCATCAATCCAAGGAGTTCAGAAAACATTTCGCAATATCCACCATCCAAACAGAAAAACAACAATTCCGGCAACAAACCATTTTGAATAGAGCACTCCGTGCCACCTGACGGGAGCCAATACATATACCGCAGCCAGCGGAAGTGCGAAAAACAGAGCCGCATTGTAATGCCAGGCATCGGCTACACGCCCGTTGAGCAAAGCATGCACAGCCCTCTGAGAGCCACAACCCGGGCACGAATAACCCGTAAGAACGTTGAACAAACACCTGGGCGACAGCGACTTCTCGGGGTCGTTAAACCCAAGATAAACCAAGACGGCAGCCACGATTATAAAAATCGCGACTGCCGCCATTCTTTTATTCTTTATGATTGTCACAGCCTACAGATTGAAGGCTAAGGACACGGGTAAGCCTACTATGGCCCAGACTATGGATATAATCAACAGCCACTCGGTAGCGTTCGACATACGCTGCGCACCGGCATAATCGCCCGCATTGTAGCGCGAGGAGCTTATAGACCCGGTGATGATACCGGCCAATGCCACCGGCGAACAACACAGTATGGTGAACAGTATGCACCACACCATGTATGTAGGCGGACGCTTGGGCATAGGCTCGCCTACAGCGGGCTGCTGCATGGCTGCCTGAGTGTATACAGGGCCGGGGGCGGGGGCGCCAAAGGTCTGAGCAGCGTCATCTACCTGAGGCTCGGCTTGAGTCGGTGCGGCAAACAGAGGCGCTGTAGCCGGTGCCTGTGCCGCAGGAAGCCACTTGGGCAAACCGTCGTACCACACGGGTGTGGTAGGCTCGAGCGGCAGCAGTTTTACCTGCTCAAAGGTGTACGGACCCTGCTGAATACCGTTGAGATATATCCAGAATTTCATAATCAGAAGAATTTAACTTCCTCGCCGAGGATGTCGCTCAGCAGATTGTTGGCCAGACGTGAAGCGCCGATGCGGAAGTAGTCGTTGCTCAGCCATTCCTCGCCCAGTACTTCCTTAATAATGGTGTAGTACTTCACAGCGTCCTCGGTGGTGCTTACACCGCCGGCAGCCTTGAAGCCTACCTTTACGCCGGTCTGCTCGTAGTATTCCTTGATACATTTTGCCATGACGTATGCAGCTTCGAGACTTGCACCGGGATATTCCTTACCGGTAGAGGTCTTGAGGAAGTCGCAACCCGAGAACATCGACAGCACCGATGCGGCCTTGATGTTCTTGGCGGTCTTGAGGGCGCCGGTCTCGAGGATAACCTTAAGGCGGGCGTCGCGGCATGCGGCCTTCTGTTCTATGATTTCATCGCACACGGCTTCATAGTCGCCGTCGAGGAAGTTGCCCACGTTGAGCACGATGTCGATTTCGTTGGCACCGTTTTCCACAGCCAGGGCAGTCTCGGCAATCTTCACTTCGTTGAAGGTCTGCGATGAGGGGAAACCGCCGCTCACACATGCGATATCCACGCCGGTAACGTCGAGCACGGTGCTTACCACACCTGCGAAGTTGGGATATACGCAGATGGCAGCAACATTGTTGAGCATGGGATATTCTTCGTCGAAGGCATTCACTCGCTCTACAAAGTTAGATACCGATACGGGCGAATCGGTGGCCTTGAGTGTGGTGAGGTCGATGGTGTTGAAAAGGAACTTATAAACGTCTATGTTGTTGTTTTCCTCAAAATGTTCGGTCAGGATTTTTTCCACGGCCGAAGCTACTGCTGCGTCGTCCTCAAGGACAACGCTCTTTGCTATCGCGTCGTTATACTTGTCGCTCATGATTCTGTTAGTTTAGGTTAATGTTAATTATGTGTTTGGGTTAATTTGGTGTTATCGATATGTCGTGTGGCGTCGCGTTTGGTTTTCTTGGCTATATTGGCATGCAGTGCTTCGGTGAGGTCAATCCCGGTCTGGTTGGCAATAGCCATCAGCACCCACAGTACGTCGGCCAGCTCATCGGCCAGGGCATCGGCATTCTCTCCGGGCTTGAACGACTGGTCGCCGTATCGGCGCGCCATTATGCGGGCTACCTCGCCCACCTCCTCGGTGAGCACAGCCATATTGGTGAGCGGCGAAAAGTAGCGCACACCTATGGTGCGTATCCACTCGTCCACCATCTGCTGCGCATCGCGCAGGCTTATGTCGCGGTTCTCTTGTGTCATTACTAATATAGATAACGCGCAAAGATACAAAATTTTTCTGTCAACATGGTTTTTTCGGCCAAATATTGCGATTTTTTTGTATATCTTTGCACTCGTGAAATTTTATATCCGCATACTCATAGTGTTTGCGGCTGTGGCTCTGTGGGGTTGCAGCTCCACCAAGCATGTACCCGAAAACTCCATGCTCCTCGACAAAGTGGAGATTGTAGTGGAAGACAACAAGGATCTCGACACCGAGGGGCTGGTCAATTTCCTGCGCCAGACACCCAACCACAAGGTGCTGGGGTTTGCCAAACTGCAATTGGCCACTTACTCGCTCTCGGGCAACGACTCTACCAAGTGGTACAACCGCTGGCTGCGCAATCTCGGCCAGGCACCGGTGATATACGACGAGGAACTCACCGAGGCTTCGCGCCGACAGCTGCAGCAGGCTCTCGTCAACAAGGGCTATCTCGGGGCCGAGGTTGAGATTGACACCACATTGCAGCACGAGCGCAAACGCGCCCGGGTGAAATATCGTGTGAAAGCCGGAAATCCGCACGTCATAAGCACATTCAAGCTCAATGTGCCCGACTCGGCTGTGATGAGCATATTGCAGCGCGACACAAATCTTATCGACATTCATCCCGGGTACGTATTTGACCGCAACCACCTCGACGAGGTGCGCACCACCATCACCTCGCGCCTGCACGACGAGGGTTACTACGCCTTCTCGCGCGACTACATCACATTCACCGCCGACACCGTCAGAGGCTCCAAAAACATTGGTCTTACCCTGAATCTGAATAATCCCACGACACCGGTAAGCCTCCCTGCACGCCCCGACTCCACTGCCGGCTCAGACGATGTAAAAATCGTGGGTCCAGCAGGTTTGCCTCTCTCTCACAAGCAATACTTCATAAAATCGGTGACTTTCATAACCGAGGAATCGCATTCGGTGGAGCACCCCGACACGGTTGACTACCGATATCTGCGCATCATTTACGGCGATGACCAATATATACGTCCATCGGCACTATACGACATGTGTTTTCTCGAACCGGGCCATGCCTATTCGGCCAAGGATGTAGACCGCACGTATTCGTCGCTGTCGCGTCTGTCGATACTGCGCTTCATCAACATAGAATTCACACCGGCCGGTGCCATCGACGGCAATCCCCTGCTCGATGTCACCATAAGCATCTCGCGCAATAAAAAGCAGTCGATATCGCTTGAGCTCGAAGGCACCAACTCAGAGGGCGACCTGGGCTTCGGAGTGGGAGCCACATACCAGAACCGCGACATATCGCACCGCTCCGACCTGTTCACCGTGAAGCTGCGCTCGGCCTACGAGAGCCTGTCGGGCAACCTCGACGGCTTCATCAACAAGCGTTTCACCGAATATGCGGCCGAGGTGGGCATGACCTATCCGAAATTCGTGCTGCCGGGCGCCACACGTTCGTTCAAGAAGCGCATGCAGGCCACCACAGAGTTTGCAGTGTCGTTCAACTATCAGGAACGCCCCGAATACACACGTGTGATATTCGGCTCGGCTTGGCGATGGAAATGGAACAACCGCAACCGCGATATCGCCCGCCGCCACACATACGACCTCATAGACATCAACTATGTGCGTCTGCCCTACTCCACCCTCAACTTCATCGACTCCATAGCCCCGTCCAATCCCCTGCTGCGCTACTCATACGAAGACCACTTCATCATGCGCATGGGCTATACCTTCTATCAGTCAAACCGCCGCATACCCACCGCCGAGGTCAACGCCTTTGCCATGCAGCCTTCAATCACCACGTGGCGCGCCTCAATCGAGACCGCCGGCAACCTGCTCTACGGTCTGTCGTCGATATTCGGCAAGCGCGGCAATGATGATGTCTACAAGGTATTCGGCATCCAGTACTCGCAGTACGTCAAGGGCGAGGTTGACTATACCTACACCCTCAACGTAAACTCGCGCAATGCCTTTGCATTCCACGCAGGAGTAGGGCTGGCCTACCCCTACGGCAACTCGCGCATGGTACCCTTTGAAAAGCGCTTTTATGCCGGCGGTGCCAACGGTGTGCGCGGCTGGGGTGTGCGCACCTTAGGCCCAGGTTCATACGATTCGCGCAACAATGTTACCGACTTCATCAACCAATGCGGCGACATATCGCTGATACTCTCGGCCGAATACCGTGCCAAGCTGTTCTGGGTATTCGAGGGCGCGCTGTTTATAGATGCAGGCAATATATGGACCATTCACAACTACTCCAACCAGCCCGGCGGCATGTTCCACTTCAATTCATTCTACAAAGAGATAGCCGCCTCATACGGTCTGGGACTGCGCATGGACTTCACCTACTTCCTGCTGCGCTTCGACCTGGGTATGAAAGCCCACAACCCCGCCTGCAACCAAAAGCAATGGCCCATCTTCAGCCCCAAATGGAGCCGTGACGCCACATTCCACTTCTCGGTAGGCTATCCATTCTAAAACCCTCTCCACTCTCCACCAAAAAACTCTCCACTACATAAAAAGAGAGGTGATCGCCGACGGCAATCACCTCTCTTTTATTGTAGTTAAAACTTATTTTTGAAACTTCTTCACAATCACGGTAGCGTTGTGGCCGCCGAAACCGAATGCGTTCGACAGAGCTGCACGTACCTCGCGCTTCTGGGCGCGGTTGAAAGTGAAGTTGAGGCTGTAGTCGATTTCTTCGTCTTCGTCGCCTTCCTCGTGGTTGATTGTGGGCGGAACGATGTCTTCCTGAACAGCCTTTACGCTGAACATTGCTTCGAGAGCGCCGGTAGCACCGAGCAGGTGACCGGTCATAGACTTGGTTGAAGAAATGTTGAGCTTGTGGGCAGAGTCGCCGAATACCTCAACGATAGCCTTTACTTCAGAGATATCGCCAACGGGGGTAGAAGTACCGTGAACGTTGATGTAGTCGATATCTTCGGGCTTCATGTTGGCATCTTCGAGGGCGTTGCGCATCGAAAGGATAGCACCGAGACCTTCGGGATGAGTAGCTGTGAGGTGGTGAGCATCGGCGCTCATGCCGCCGCCGGCAACCTCAGCATAGATCTTGGCACCGCGGGCCAGAGCATGTTCGAGCTCTTCGAGCACGAGCACTACCGAACCTTCACCCATTACGAATCCGTCGCGGCTCTTTGAGAAGGGGCGCGAGGCGGTCTTGGGCGAGTCGTTGCGGGTAGAGAGGGCGTGCATAGAGTTGAAACCGCCTACACCTGCGGGGTAGATGGCAGCTTCGGCACCACCGGTGATGATGGCGTCGGCCTTGCCCAGACGGATAAGGTTGAACGCGTCGATGATAGCGTTGTTAGATGAAGCGCAGGCACTTACCACACCATAGTTGGGACCATGGTAGCCATATTCCATAGAGATATGACCCGATGCGATGTCGGCGATCATCTTGGGGATGAAGAAAGGATTGTATTTGGGACCTTTGTCCTCGTTCTTGGCATAATAGCCGGCTTCTTCTTCAAAGGTATGAAGGCCACCGATACCGGCGGCAACAATAACACCTACACGGTTCTTGTTGATGTCGGCTCCTTCGGCGTCGATACCTGAGTCGGCCACTGCCTGACGGGCAGCCACAAGGGCATACTGGGCGTAGAGGTCGAGCTGACGCACCTTGCGGCGGTCGAAGTGCTCGTCGGCATTGAAATTCTTGACTTCACAGGCAAACTGGGTCTTGAATTTCGATGCGTCAAAATGGGTGATAGGGGCTGCACCGCTCTCTCCGTTGATAGCGGCTTCCCAGGTTGATGCTACATCATTGCCAAGGGGAGTAACAGCACCCAGACCGGTGATTACTACACGTTTTAATTCCATGTAATTATATAATAGTGCGTTATAAAAAGCAACCCCCAAGGCGCAAACATTCAGAGATGAAAGCGTAAAGGGGGAGTTTGGTGTTGTATGTGAGACTAAATGTTCAGCTTATGGCGGATTAGCCCCGCATGAGTGGGGTTTAGCCCTTATGGCTTTCGATGTAGTCGATGGCGTCCTTAACGGTCTTGATGTTCTGGGCGTCTTCGTCGGGGATTTCGATTTCGAATTCCTTTTCGAATTCCATGATAAGCTCAACGGTGTCGAGCGAGTCTGCGCCGAGGTCGGTGGTGAATGATGCTTCGGGAGTTACCTGTTCGGGAGCGAGGCCGAGTTTGTCGCAGATAATAGCCTCAACGCGATTTGCTGTTTCAGACATAGCTTTGATATTAATTTAGTTCGTTTATATGTTTCTGTTTTTGGCAAAATTCTTTTTTGCGGTGCAAAGATAGTGATTATTTTGTAATTAGCGAAATTTTTTAGCTATTTTTTTGATTTTTACCCCGAAACGTGTTTCTCGCGGGTCGTATTTTTTACCTCGGGACAGTCTCACGGCGGCAGCCGTTCAATGGCTTTGCATCTCAAGTATGCGGCGGCCGCGATTGGCCTTTTAAGGAAACTTTTCTTCTTTTATGTGTGTTTTTTTGTTGTTTTTATATTTATTGGCGGTTACTTTGGACTTTTTTTGTAATTTTGCCGCTTGAAAACTGAAAGACGCATTTTTATGGTGAAAAATCTTGTAATTGTAGAATCCCCGGCCAAAGCAAAGACCATCGAAAAATTTTTAGGCCCAGACTTTAAGGTTATGTCCAGTTATGGCCACATCCGCGACTTGAAATCAAAAAGTTTCAGCATTGATGTGGATCACGATTTTTCGCCTATTTACGAAATACCCGACGACAAGCAGGATGTGGTGTCGAATCTGCGCAAGGCAGCTTCACAGGCCGAGACCGTGTGGCTCGCATCCGATGAAGACCGCGAGGGTGAGGCCATTGCCTGGCATCTGGCCGAGGTGCTGGGTCTGAATCCGGCCACCACGCGTCGTATTGTTTTTCATGAAATCACCAAGAAGGCCATTCTCAACGCCCTGGCTCACCCGCGTACCATTGACCGCGACCGCGTGGACGCGCAGCAGGCGCGCCGCGTGCTCGACCGTATTGTAGGCTTTGAGCTTTCGCCGGTATTGTGGCGCAAAATCAAGCCCGCCCTTTCGGCCGGACGTGTGCAGAGCGTGGCTGTAAGGCTCATTGTAGAGCGCGAGAACGAAATAAAGAACTTCGTATCTGAACAATATTTCCGCATCAACGCCACTTTTGCCACTGCAGCCGGCGAGGAGTTCCGCAGCGAGCTCAGCCACCGTGTTCATTCAGAGAAAGAAGCCCTCGAGCTGCTCAAGTCGTGCGCCGCCGACAGCTTCAAGGTAGGCGAGATCACCACCCGACCGCTGCACAAGGCTCCGGCACCTCCGTTCACCACATCAACCCTGCAACAGGAAGCCGCCCGTAAGCTCGGATTCACCGTGGCCCAGACCATGATGGTGGCCCAGAAGCTATACGAGGCCGGTCACATCACATACATGCGTACCGACTCGCTCAATCTGTCTGACGATGCCGTAAATGCCATCTCGGCCGAAATCAAATCGAGCATGGGCGACAAGTACCTGCACATACGCAAGTATCATACATCGTCGAAGGGCGCGCAGGAAGCCCACGAGGCCATTCGTCCCACCGACATCTCTACCCTGACTCCTGAAGATTGCACCGAACGCGAGCGCAGACTATACACCCTGATACGCCAGCGCACCATAGCCTCGATGATGGCCGATGCCGAAATGGAAAAGACCACCGCCGAAATCGTGGCACTCAAAGGCAACGAGCGTTTCACCGCCACCGGCGAGGTAATAAAATTTGACGGTTTCCTGCGCGTGTACACCGAGGGTCGCGACGACGACAATCAGGCCGATGCAGCCGGCGGTTCCATTTTGCCCGCACTCACATCGGGCGAACCCTTGCAGGCAGCCGAAATGGTGGCTACTGAACGATTCACCCAGCAGCCCCCGCGCTACACCGAGGCTTCGCTGGTAAAGAAGATGGAAGAACTCGGCATTGGCCGCCCCTCTACCTACGCCCCCACCATCTCTACAATACAGAACCGCGAGTACATCACACGCGGTGAGAAAGAAGGCACTCCGCGCTCGTTCAAGGTAATCACCATGAACGGCGAGGGCAACATATCGGTTGACTCGCACACCGAGATAACCGGCTCTGAAAAGGGCAAGCTCATCCCCACCGATATAGGTATGGTGGTGAACGAATTCCTCACCGAATACTTCCCCGAAATCCTCGACTACAACTTCACAGCCAACATCGAGGAACGCTTCGATGACATTGCCGAGGGACGTCTGCCCTGGAACAGCGAGATGCGCACGTTCTACGAGAAATTCCATCCGCGCGTAGACAGCGCCATGAACCTGCGCCTTGAGCACAAGGTGGGCGAACGCCTGCTGGGCAACGACCCGCAGGGACGCCCCGTATCGGTGAAGATAGGCCGCTTCGGCCCGCTGGTGCAGATAGGCGTGGTAAACGACGACGAGAAGCCCTTGTTTGCATCGTTGCTCAAAGGCCAGTCTATGGCCGACATCACCCTTGAGGAAGCCCTGAAGCTGTTTGAATTCCCGCGCAAATTGGGAACATACGAAGACAAGGAGGTATCGGTGGCCATAGGCCGCTTCGGCCCCTACGTGCGTCACGACGGCGTTTTCGTGTCAATTCCCAAGGACATGCAGCCCGCCGCCCTCACTCTCGACGAGGCCATAGAGCTGATCAACGAGAAGCGTCAGGCCAAGGCTCAGCGACTCGTTAAAACATTTGACGAGAACCCCGACCTGCAGGTGCTCAACGGCCGCTACGGTATCTACATCACCCTCGACGGCAAAAACTACAAGATACCAAAGACCATAGCCGAGCCCGCCGAAATCTCTTACGAGCAAGCTATGGAGATTATTAAAGAACAGAACGACAAACCGACCCGCACATCGACCCGTCGTCGCAAAGCAACTAAATAAAAGAGCTACTAAATAACATGCCAAAACCACTTATCGCCAAACCCGGTGCTGAACGACGTCGCTTCAAGCCCGATGTAATACTCACTTTCAACGTTGAAGCCGAAGGCATGAAGCTGCTCGACTTCCTGTTTGGCGCCATGCCCGACCGCAAGCGCACCACAGTGAAGGACTATCTGAAACACAACCAGGTGATGGTAGGCAGCAACGTCACCCGCCAGTGGGATACCGAGCTGTTTCCCGGCGACGTGGTCAAGGTAAACACCTCGCGCGAATTTCAGGTATTCCGCAATCCGCGCCTGCAGATTGTGTATGAGGACGACGATATAATCGTGGTGAACAAGGGCTACGGATTGCTCTCGATGGGCACCGACACCAAGCGCGAGGGTACGGCATACTGGATTCTGCGCGACTACGTGAAGCGCAGCAATCCGGCCAACAAGATTTTCATAGTTCACCGCCTGGACCAGCACACCTCGGGCCTGATGATGTTTGCCAAGACCGTAGAGGCCAAGGAGGCCATGCAGCACAACTGGAACAACATGGTGCTCGAACGCCGCTACATAGCCATAGTGGAAGGCGGCGAGATAGACCCGCCCACCGGCAAAGTAGAGAGCTATCTTGCCGAAAATGCCGTTCACGAGGTGTATTCAACCAAAGACCCCAAGGAGGGCCAGCACGCACTCACACGCTACCGCACCATACACACCCGCGGGCAGTATTCGATGGTGGAACTGCAGCTCGAGACAGGTCGCAAGAATCAGATACGTGTACACATGAAAGACCTTGGCCACCCCATAGTAGGCGACCGCCGCTATGGTGCCAAGACTTCGCCCCTGCACCGCCTGTGCCTGCATGCGCAGACACTGCGCTTCGTGCATCCGGTGACCCGCCGCGATATGAACTTCACCAGTCCCCTGCCGGCCGGATTCACACGTATTTCTTGACTTCTGTCCGTGCTTGGGCTATCAGACGCTCGCTGTCAGGCCCCAGATACTTCTTCCACAGGGCGTGAAAGGCCGGTGAATGGTCGAAATGCGTCAGGTGAGCCAGTTCGTGCGTTATGGTGCAGCGGCGCAGCTCGCGCGGCAGGAATACCAGTACATAGCTCAGCGATATTTCGCCCGTGGCTTTGCAGCATCCCATGCGCGCATGGCCGCGTCCCACGCTCCACGACTTCACCTTGCCGCTCAGACCCAGCGCGGCGGCCTCAGCGACGGCCAGCGGTATAAGCTGGGTGGCTGCTATATACTTTGCAAATCGGGCTATATGGCTCTTTATGGCCTTTTCAACGCCGGCGTTGGCAAAATCAGCTCCTTCATATACCTTCACTTGTAATATCTTACGGTCTGAGGCGTCGTGAGGGTCTATTTGTTCGCTGTACACGTAGCCGTGGGGCACGCGCGCACTTTTGACAATCTCATATCCCCAGTCATCGGTTTCAAATCTGTATCCGTCGTGAAACTGCGCACCCTTGGCGGCCGGCTTTACCTGCAGCAGCTTGGGTATCCACGATTCCAATACTCTCTTATATTCCTCTACCGTAGTGTTTGAGGGTACGGTGATATGCAGCCCGTCGGCTTTCCAGCGGGCCGTGAAGCGTGTGGCGGTCGACAGCACCCTTATATGCACCGTTCCGAGCCGCTCGTCGCGGTATTTTTGTGATACTATTATCCCCATGACAGCTTGTTGCGCAAGGTATCGGGAAAGTTATGGCCCGGCAGCTGCACCGCAAGCACGTCAAAGGGCGCACGCCTGAGCACCACCTCGGTATCGAGCTCGTGTACGGTGGCATGGCCGTCGATACTGAGCCTGAAGCGCGGTGTACGACTGTCGCAGCGCAGTCGCAGCTCCGAGCTGTCGGCTATGACCAACGGACGCATGGACAGCGAGTGGGCGGCTATGGGCGACAGAACAAATACCGGAGCTACGGGTACCACTATGGGGCCGCCAACCGAGAGATTGTAGGCAGTGGAGCCGGTAGGTGTGGCCACTATGAGGCCGTCGGCACGGTAATTGGCCAGCGGCACATCGTCGAGTATGGCGTTTACACTGATTATCGAGGAAGTCTCGCTCTTGGTCAGGGTAACCTCGTTGAGAGCGTAGGGCCAGCCCTGCACCTGCGGCGACACCACTTCGAGCAGGCTGTGGCGAACGATTTCGTACTGACCTTCGAGCAGCTCGGGCAGCTGCGGCAGCTCGTCTATTCCAAGTGAGGTGAGGAAGCCCAAATGGCCAGTATTCACGCCCACAATGGGTATGCCCTTGTCGGCCACCCATGCCGAGGTGCGCAGAAACGAGCCGTCGCCGCCAAGGCTCACGGCAAAGTCGGCGCTGAAATCGCCCGTATCCACCACGCGGCAGACGCATTTGAGCGCCATAGGCATTATATGGAGCAAATAATTGTAGAGTTTGGAGTGCATCACGGCCGAGTCGCCCCGGCGGGTAAGGCTGTTGAGAAAGGCCTCTATCTGCGACAGATACTCATCCTGATGTCGCGAACCGTATATTGCAAGTTTCATGGTCAAGGAAAGCGGTTTGAGAGTGTGTTTTAAGCTCTTAAATATCGAGCATTTTCATAAGCTCACCATAACGGCGGCGCAGGGTATCGTCGGCGGTATCGTCACACTCCACGCTCAGTATCTCGTAGCCGTAGCGTTCGAGCGACCGCGCCACCCGCTCGGGGCTGATGTGCCCCACCCTAAGCGCCACCACCACTGCCGGGGGCGTACCCAGCGAGGTGACGTTGAGATTTATAAGACGTGCATCGGCATCCTCCACCGCCCGGGCAATGGCCGAGGCCGAGTAATCCTGAGCCGGACAGCCCACAAGCAGGCGGCTCGACTCGGGATTGTGCGGAAAAAGCACATCAAGTTGATTCGTATTTATATCTTTTGCGACTAAATCTTTCATCATTTCATAAAATCTGACTAAATTTGCAGACAAATACAAATTTACGACTTTTTTCTCGAAGAAAAAACTGTGAGCACTAAAAAACCTCATACACGCCTTAGCGTGAATATCAACAAAATCGCCACCCTGCGCAATGCCCGTGGCGAGAACCGTCCGTCGGTGGAGCAAGTGGCCGTAGACTGCCAGCGCTTCGGAGCCGAGGGCATAACTGTGCATCCGCGTCCCGACGAACGCCACATACGCCGTGCCGACGTGATGAATCTGCGTCCGTTGGTCAACATGGAGTTGAACATCGAGGGCTATCCTTCGCCCGAATTCATGGATCTGGTGCTTAAGGTGCATCCCGAGCAGGTTACCCTGGTGCCCGATGCCCCCGACGCCCTCACATCATCGGCCGGATGGGATGTGGAACCCAACAAGGAATTCCTGTCGGGCATAGTCGACCGACTGAAGAGCGCCGGCATACGCTCATCTATCTTTGTCGGTACCGATATAGCCAATATCAAGGCTGCAGCCGCTACCGGCACCGACCGCGTGGAACTCTACACCAAGCCCTACGCCGACCTCTATCCCACTAACCCCGAGATGGCCGTGGCTCCGTTTGTAGAAGCCAGCACCGCCGCCCACAACCTGGGCCTGGGCGTTAATGCCGGCCACGACCTGAGCCTTGAGAACCTGGCCTTCTTCCACGAACGTCTGCCCTGGCTCCACGAGGTGTCGATAGGCCACGCCCTGATTTGCGACGCCCTGTATCTGGGCCTGGAGCAAACCATCAAACAATACAAGGATATCCTTAAAAATTAATCTAATAAGAACACAGACTCAAGAATATGGAATTATCTCTCTGGAAACTCTGCATGGAAGGCGGCTGGATAATGATACCCCTTGCCCTGCTGGCACTCATCTGCATATACATCCTCATAGAGCGTGCAATTGTGATACGCAACGCCGCCAAGACCGACGATACTTTCATGAAGCGCATACGCGACTACATACATGAAGGCGAGATAGAATCGGCACTCAACCTGTGCCGCTCAAACGGCACCCCCATGGGTCGCCTCATTGCCAAGGGCATCAGCCGCATAGGCCGTCCCATGAACGATGTACTGGTAGCTGTGGAAAACACCGGCAACCTCGAGATAGCCAATCTGTCTAAAGGTCTGCCCTGGCTGGCCACCACCGCCGCCGGCGCCCCCATGCTCGGCTTTCTCGGCACTGTAATCGGTATGGTACAGGCATTCTACTCAATAGCCAACAGCGGCAACGCTGCACAGATAGGCACATTTGCCGGCGGCATATACACCGCACTTGTCACCACTGTGGCAGGCCTTATAGTGGGTATCGCAGCCCTGTTTGCATACAACTATCTGGTAGCCCGCATCAACAAGGTGATGAAGCTCATGGAAGCTCAAATCATGGAATTCATGGATCTCCTTAACGAACCCGCAGCATAAATGGCACTGAAGAAACCCAACGACATGCTGGCGACCTTCTCAATGGCTTCGCTCACCGACGTGATATTCCTGCTGCTGGTATTCTTCATGGTTACCTCCACCTACGTGTTCCCCACTGCCATAGAGGTAAACCTGCCCGAAGGCGTGGAACAGACACCCGAGAAGCCCACCACACGCGTGTATATCGACGCCGAGGGTGCCTACTTCGTATCTGTGGCCGACGCCGAGCCGGCACCTGTGGCCAAAGACTCGCTCACATCGGTGCTCACCTCGCTGCAGGGCAACGACTCAATTGCCGGAATTGCCGTGTATGCCGACACTGAAGTGGCCTACGGCAAGGTGGTGGAAGTACTGAACCTCGGAGCCGCCAACTCGCTCAAAATGGTTCTCGCAACCCGCCCCGGCGACTCTGCCCCCTCCACCGAAACACCCAATACCAACGAAACAAAATGAAGAATCGCCCCCGGTTCATAGCAATAATATCCACAGCCATAATAGCGCTGCTCATAGTGGTGCTGCTGGGTACGCTGCGCATAACCGTAGACACCACCGTGCGCGAATGGCCTCCGCGCCACGACGGCGAGGTAGCATTGGCTCCCGAGCCCGAAGAGCAGTTCTTTGAAGTGGTGGAAGAAGCCCCGCAGCCGGCCAAGGTAAAGGAAAAAGCTTCGCCAGCCAAGAAACCCGTAAAAGAGACCCACAAGGCCACTCCCAAGCCCGAGAGCGGCCAATCGACCGTTGACCGCGGCAAGCAGGGCGACGCGCCCTCTACCGTAACCTCAAAGCGACCTTCTGAAGTGAAACAGAAGGTGAAAGAGCAGCCCAAACAGACCGGGCCCAGCCAGGAGGAAATAGAAAAACAACAACGCGAGGAAGCGCGCCGCAAGGCTAATTCGGCCACGGCATCGGCATTCCAGCGCTCAAACGGCAAGAACAACTCGCAGGCACAGGGACGCACCGAGGGCGACAACGGCTCGCCCAAAGGCACATCGCAAAGCGTGAGCGGCACCGGTACAGGCACCGTTAACGGCGGTTGGAGCATGCCCTCGTTTGCCAAAGTGCCCGCCACAGTCACCGGCTCAATCAAGATAAAAGTAAAAATCAACCGCGAGGGCAAGGTGACATCAGTAGCATTTGAGGGAGGCGACGCCCCCGCAGCCACCGATATGCGCCTGCGCCGCGCCGTGGAGCAGGAAGTGAAATCGCGCCGCTTCACACGCCCCAACTCAGCCGACGCCCCCGACCAAGCCACCGCCTACATCACCTACCGCTTCAAATAAGCACGCACGGCCATTTTGAAATACCCGGTAGTGCGATGTTATCCAACAGTAATTATCGGTTGGCCAAAGAACGAGGACAACATAGCTATGGTAGCAACTGTAAAGTTATGCTGTCCACTTAGCCATTTGGTTATTTCACATGGGCGTTTACCTATAGATCTTGCGAACTCAGCTTTTGAAAGACCTTTCTGTGTCATGAGTTCATAAATTCGGTTTGAAATAGCCATTTCCAAATCCACTTCCAAGTGTACTTCAGTCGGTATGGACGCTACAATCCTGTTATATTCTTCAAATGCCGTTTTCATAAGTCAAATGTTTTAGATGTGTCAATTTCATTTTCAGTAATGGTTATGGTACCATCCTTTACGCCCTGCCTTATGAGTTTGTCAAAATTTTGAAGATTAACAACGAACCCACGCAATTCATCGTCTTCATCGTAAGTACGAGTTTTCTTCACACCTCCGTTGCCGAGAATCAAGATACTGTTTGACAATCGCAAAGTTACATAAATTGTTTTTACTTTTAAGTAAATAAATGGCATTTTTTTGACTTCTGCAAATTTTTTGTAATTATGGCAGATGGTGTCGTTGTGGGGTTTTGATTAATTTAACATAAATCGGGGTGGTTGAATGTTATAATCGGATTATCTTTGCATAGAAATCCTTAATTAGTAATACCATGAAAACCGCTTTTAAGTGCTTTGCCGCTTTTGTGGCGGCTGCTGCATGCATGCCTTCGTATGCGGCTACGCAAGAGCCGATGGAGCTTACGACCCAGTCAATGGACATTTCCATACGCTTTATCACGCCCGACATAGTGAGGGTGACCAAGACGCCCGCCGGCCATGCCGCCGCGCCCGACAAGAGCCTGGTGGTGGTAAAAGAGCCGGAACAGGTGGCTACAAGCGTTGCCAAGTCGGCAGGATTCGTAACCTATTCGTCTGACTCTCTCTCGGTAAGGGTAAACGAGAAAACCGGCGGTATCAGTTTCCTGACTCCCGGCGGCGAGGAGCTGCTGCTGGATAAGGATTATGGTACTTCTTTCGCGTTTGACACTGCCGTAAATAACGATTCGACCTACAAGGTGAGGTCGTCGTTCTTGCTCGACTCTTACGAGCCTGTATACGGCATAGGCCAGGTAATCGACGGCAAGTTTGACAGGCGCAATACCACGTATCATCTGCAGAACGAGAATATGTTTACGTATTCGCCCTACTTCATCTCTCCCACCAAGGGCTATGCCGTGTACTGGGACAATTATTCCATATCTGACTTTGTGGACACTCCGCAGGATTTGTCGTACACCGCTCTGGGCGATAAACTCGATTATTACTTCATCTACGGCAAGACTCCGGCAGGCACTGTCTCAAACCTGCGCACACTCACAGGCAAGGCTCCCATGCTGCCGTTGTGGGCTTACGGATTCTTCCAGTCGTGGTGCCAGTACAACAATTCGGACGAACTGCTGGGCGCGCTGAAAAAATTCCGAGACCTTAAGGTGCCCGTTGACTGCATGGTGCTCGACTGGCGCTATTGGCCCGAATACAATCATACCGACAGCGCATGGAACTCGCACAGCTTCGACCGGCTGCGATTCCCCGACCCCAAGGCCATGACCGATGAGATTCATGACCTCAACGGCAAACTGATGATTGTGGCATGGCCCGGATTCGGCCCCAAGACAGCGCAGTATCAGGAATTGGATTCAAAGGGATATATTTTCCCCTTTGACACCTGGCCCCCCAAGAGCGGCGCGCATCCCTACGACGTTTACAGCGACGAGGCCCGCGACATATACTGGAAATACCTCGACAAGGGCCTTTTCAGCGCAATAGGCAACGACGGATGGTGGCTTGACTCTACCGAACCCGACCATATCAACGTGAAGCAGAAAGACTACTACATACCCACATCTGAGGGCACTTACCGCAACGTGAAAAATGCCTATTCGCTGATGCACAACAAGGGCATTGCCTCGCACCAGAAGGCCAAATCGACCGACAAGCGTGTGGTGATTCTCACCCGCTCGGGCTTCATAGGACAGCAGCGCTACGGTTCAAATACATGGAGCGGTGACGTGCAGTCTACATGGGAGAGCCTGCGCAATCACATACCTGCCGCACAGAACTACGCGCTGATGGGCATTCCCAACTGGAACAGCGACATAGGCGGCTACTTCGCCTACAACTGGCGCGACGACAAGGGCAATATGAAGGATGGTTATCCCGAATTGTATGCGCGCTGGATGCAATTCGGCACATTCTCGCCCATGATGCGTTCGCACGGCCTGGCAGTACCCCGCGAGATATGGAATTTCGGCAAACGGGGCGATGCTGCATTCGACGCTCAGGAAAAAATGATAAAACTGCGCTATCGCCTGCTCCCCTATATCTACAGCACATCGTGGAACGTTTCGGCCAACGACGACCTGTTCATACGGCCGCTAATGATAGACTTCACCTCCGACAAGAATGTCTACGACAAGGGCGGCGAATACATGTTCGGCAAGAGCATGCTGGTGTGCCCCGTTACACAGGCCGGTGCCGACACTTGGGATGTATATCTGCCCGAAGGCGCCGCATGGTGGGACTTCTGGACCAATGAGAAGCACGACGGCGGCCGCACCGTGAAGAAAGCCACTCCGGTAGATATCATACCCCTGTACGTGAGGGCCGGCAGCATAATGCCCTTTGGGCCCGATGTTCAGTATTCCACCGAAAAGCCTTGGAACGACCTTGAAATACGTGTGTATCCCGGTGCCGACGGTACATTCACCCTATATGAGGATGAAAACGATAATTACAACTACGAGAAGGGCGCATATTCCACTATCCGTTTTGACTGGGACGATGCCGCGAAGAAGCTGACCATAGGAACCCGCGAGGGCAACTTCCCCGGAATGTTGAAGAACCGCAAGTTCAGAGTGACACTTGTGGATAAGAACACAAAATCAGGCCATATACCCGCCAAGGCAACACGCACCGTAGGCTACAACGGCAAGTCAATGACAGTGAAGTTCTGATCGTGGCTGTTGCAGAACCTCATGTTGGTATTTTCCAATGCTAACTTAGTTGGATAATTGGCAGCATAATCCATTTGTTATCAGCAATATGGCATCCGAAGGAAGCCTGTAAGCTAGTAGCCGGGTATGCACGACCGTAGGGAGGGCATGCCCGGAAAGGCACCGCCCAAACCGAAGGCATTCGTAGAAAGCCGTCTATATAAGTGGGTCACTTGTATAATCGGCTTTCTGCGAATGCCTTTACTTTTTTATACGGTTACCGGGCATGCCCTGCGCTTCGGTTACACCTACGCGCGTGCATACCCGGCTACTAGCTTACAGGCTTCCTTCGGATGCCATATTCCGGGAGTGAGGTTCTACAACACCCTTACATACTGGTTACTTGCCCCAGTGCTTTTCGAGGCGCGAGAGTTCGTCGGCGGTGATGTACGTAACGGCGCCGTGTTTCTGTTCGCTGAAGTTGGTGCGCTTCATGGGTGCGCCCTCGTCATCGAAGTAGCCTATGGGGGTGTAGTTCACAAAATCGGTGGTTTCCACAAAACCGAAGTTCATGGGGTTGCGGCGGAAGTTGTCAAACATCACCACGTATGTGTCGGTGCCGAGTCGGCGCCAGCAGTTGGGAGCCTCGTGACCCTGGCGTTCGCCGTCCTGATAATGCTCATCGAATGTATAGGGGCCGGTAAGATTGGCCGATGATGCGTGCTTGGGAGTGGCACCCTTCTCGTGGCTCACATAGAAGAGGTGGTAGGTGTCGCCCACGCGTATGATGTCGGAGTCGATGATGTTGAATGCCTTGTCGGGGGCCTGTGCCAGAAGCTGCGGTGTGGATGTGAGAGCGTTGAAGTCGTCGTTGACGTAGGCATAGTAAATCATGTTTTTGTCTACGCCCTGCCGGGTGGTGAAGTGCACCATGAGCTTGCCTTGCTGCTCGTCGTACACGGTCTCGGGTGCCCACACGCAGCCTACCTCGCTCCAATCCATGTCGGGCTGAGCGGGCAGCTTGGAGAAGTCGAGGTTGGTGCGCGTCCAGTTGATAAGGTCGTTGCTCTTCATCAGCACCAGGCCGCGGTTGTTGCCCCAGCCGTATTTCTTGCCGTCGCGTTCCCACTCGGTGTCGCGTATGCCGTCGCGGCGGCCGAATACGTGCAGGTCGGTCATGGCCAGATAAAATGAGCCGTCGGGGCCTCGGAAAATGTGAGGGTCGCGTATGCCGTGCTGCTCGGCAATGGTATCGCCGGCTATCACGGGTTTATCGTCGTTGAGTGCAGTCCATGTGTATCCGTCGCGGCTCACGGCCATGTGCAGCCCGTGGTCCTGATCTTTGTGATACACCATCAGATAAGCGTCCATAGGGTCGGTGCCGGCATTATTTCCGGCATACATCATGGCCGGCAGCAATGCGGCTGAAATCAATAGTTTTTTCATATATCTTTTATTGGATTTAACGTATTGTGATGTGTCTTACGGTTTCACCTTGGCCGCGAGGAAGCGGTGGCCCAGACGGCAGTACAGGCACTTGCGCGGCTCGCAATAGGCACGCCGCAGCTGTATCAGGGCCTGAGAGGTGAATGCGTCGTCGCATGGCACTCCAAGGTCGGTGAATATGCGTGTGAGCGAATTGCGCTCGGGCGGCAACGACTGCAGTATGTGCAGGGCGGTCTCGGTCTTGGCGTCGTTGCCATAATACAGCCCGTAGGCATACAGCAATGGCACCACGGCGTTGATGAGGAGCGAGGTCACCGAGTCGGGACTGAATGCCCTGGGCGCGTAGGCCGATGTGCTGCCGAAGTTGTAGTGGTTTATCCAATATCCGCCTATACTCACATCAAACAGTTCGCGGGCCGAACGCTCGTCGCTCACGTGCGAGAATGCACGACCAGGCACGAAACCGTCGAGAACAAGGGCCACAAGAGCCGCTATACGGCGATGCGGAAAGTTGGGTGGACGCATCCTTGCCATGCGCCATCCGAGCGGATCAGGGCGCTCTAAATTGTATTTTACGCGCATGAACGCATAGTCCTCGCGCATCTGGCGCATGTAGTCGGCATCGTCGGGGCCTTTTGAAGGCTCGTCGAGAAATCCGGCCTGCCCGAACAAAGCCGCCTCCACCAGCCGGCGGTCGGAGCGGTGCTTGAGCAGACAGCGCAACGGCGTGGCGTATGCCAACCGCTCGAAGGCATCGGAATTGGTCGAGAATCCCAGCGCGCGGGCTATGACCACGTAGGCAGCGGCCTGCCAGTCGCCGTTCAGTCGCTCGAGGGCGTTGTTTACCCTCTCCACCTTTTCATACAGGCGTTCATGCCCCAGGCAGGTGAGCCAGTCGGTGATGTATATGGGATTGAGCTTTGACAGCTCGCGGGCACATGCCGGGCGGTCGACAGTATTGTTGACCATGGCGTTGTAGCGGAAGTTGAAGTCGGCATCCCAGGGCAATTCCATCTGCGGAATCAGGCATCCGTCGGGGCGGCTTATGCGGCAGTCGCTCTCGCCCACCACGTGGAGTACCACCGAGTCGTAGCTGCGGTCGTCACCGTGATGGTGTCGGTGCCAGTCGGATGCGCGCATGTGTATCTCAACATTTCCGGCCCATTCCTGGCCGCCTATATCAATCTTGGCGTTGAAAAAGTCGGGCCCGGCATCGTTGTTGCGCCGACCCTGGTCAATAACCCTCACAGGCACCCCGTCTACAGTTTTGAGCGAACCGTAGACCCACAGCCTGTGCTCCCACAGGTATTGCAACAAAGCTTCAGCAGCCATGACTGTAGACAATTATCATTCACCAACAAAGATAAATAATAAAGTCCTAAAAACAAAAAATTACCCGAAAATTCAGCCAATTAAAGCAAAAAAGCGCTTTTGTTTTCAATTTTCAAGAATAAATTATTACTTTTGTGGAGAATAATTTCTATTTGTTCGAGAATCTCAGATTTTAGGACTCAATCGCATATATCAAGTATAATCAAAAATAATTACCTTATGTTGGACAGAGTGAAAAGCATTTTAGTTTTCGTTGAGAAAGTGGCGGTTGTACTGTTATTCGTCACTATGGGAATAATGATATTGCCCGAGTCGATCATCGCTGCAATCGTCATGTTTATATTTGCGATAGCTTTTGTAATGGCTGTGCTTGACAAGAGCGTCAGGCCATTCATCCAGGCCCGCGACGGCATACGTTTCCCCGCCGGAGGACTGGTTCTTGACTCTGTGATGATAGCGGGTTTTGTATACGGCTACTTCAAGGAGCAGCCGGAAATCTCGCCGCTGTTCATCATAATGCTGGCAATTCTGATGATTGATTTTATACTGTGCATTATCAATTGTACCCAACGCAAGTCGGAAGCTACTCGCGCAGACGCGAATCAATGATTATTGTCACCGGGCCTGAATTGGTGAGGGCCACCTGCATGTCGGCTCCGAAGCGACCCGTGAGGGTGTCGCGTTGCAGCAGGCGCGATGTTTCGGCCACATACATTTCGTAGAGCCGTGTGGCCAGATCGTGGCCGGCCGCACGGATGTACGACGGACGGTTGCCCTTGCGCGTCGAGGCTGTGAGCGTGAACTGGCTCACGGCGAGTATCCGGCCGCCCACATCGACAACCGATTTGTTCATAACTCCGTTTTCATCATCAAAGATACGCAGGGCGGCGGTCTTGGCGGCCAGCCAGCGGCAGTCGTCGTCGGTGTCGCCGTTTTCCACTCCAACAAGCACCAGCAGTCCCTGCCCTATTTCAGAAATAAGAGTGCCGTCGACACTTACCGATGCCGAGCTTACACGTTGTATTACTATTCTCATTGTTTTGCGGTTTCTTCCTGTTTATTGTTGTTTTGGTCGATAAGACCTTCGATTACGAGCTTTGCCTTGGCCGGACCGATAAGGCTGATAATGTCCTGCGGATTGGCCTCGCGTATGCGTTTCACCGACTTGAAATGCTGAAGCAAGGCGGTCTTTGTCTTTTCGCCTATTCCCTTTATTCCGTCCAATCCGCTCACCAGAGCCGACTTTGAACGGCGGTCGCGATGGTGGGTGATACCGAAGCGGTGGGCCTCGTCGCGCAGGTGCTGTACTATGCGCAGCGATTCGCTGTTCTTGTCGATATACAGCGGTACGGAGTCGCCGGGGAAGTATATTTCCTCAAGTCGTTTTGCAATGCCAACCACAGCGATTTTGCCCCTGAGGCCTATTGATTCAAGCGCCTCGACGGCTGCCGAGAGCTGTCCCTTGCCACCGTCGACCACTATGAGCTGCGGCAGCTCCTGCCCTTCCTGCATCAGGCGTGTGTAGCGGCGGGTAAGCACCTCGCGCATCGAGGCAAAGTCGTCGGGGCCCTCGACGGTCTTGATATTGAAATGGCGGTAATCGCGCTTTGAGGGCTTGGCATTTTTGAAAACCACGCACGATGCCACCGGATTTGTACCCTGTATATTCGAGTTGTCGAAGCACTCTATGTGGCGTGGCAGTTCTGACAGGCGGAAGTCGGATTTAAGGCGTTCGAGGGTCTTTTCGAGCCGCTGTTCAGGATGATGTTTGGCTATGTGCTTTAGGTCGTCTACACGAGCCTGATGAGCATTGCGCTGCGATACTTCGAGCAGCTTTGCCTTGTCGCCTCGGCGCGGCACGGTGAATGTAACTTCGGGCATCTCCACCTCGGGCACGGCGGCCACCACCACCTCGTCGTAGCGCACACCAAGGGTTTCCTTGATTTCGGCCATGGCGTAGCCCAGCAGCTCGCCGGCGCTCTCGCTGAGCGAACGCTTGTAGCGCAGAGTCACCGAGCGCACCACAGCGCCGTGGCGCACGTGCATGTAGTTGATGTACACTTCGGGGTCGTCGTCGGCACCGTTTATGCCGAAAACGTCGATATCCTGTATTGTCTGGCTCACGATCACACTCTTGGAGCGATAGTTTTCGAGCAGCTTGTAGCGTTCTTTCAGTTCCTGAGCGGCCTCAAATTCGAGGTTTTCGGCCAGTCGCGCCATTTCGTTTCTCAGATAAGTTAGCAGCTCGCCGGTCTCTCCTCTCAGTATCTGCTTTACGTGGTCTATGTAGTCGCGGTATTTCTCGGGCGAGATAAGGCCCTTGCAGCAGCCGCGGCAGCGGTGTATGTGATATTGCAGACAAAGGTGTCCGGAGTCCTTGGCCAGATATTCGGGCGTAATGGGCAGACGGCAAGTGCGCAGCGGATACAGCTCGCGTATCAGCTCTATCATGGTGCGCGCCACGCCCACATTGGTATACGGGCCGTAGTATTTTGAACCGTCCTTTATGTGGTGTCGAGTGAGAAATACACGTGGATACAGCTCGTCGGTAACGGCTATCCAGGGATAAGATTTATCGTCCTTGAGCAATACATTGTAGCGCGGCTTGTATTCCTTGATCATGGCATTTTCAAGGTTGAGCGCATCCTGCTCGGTAGGCACCACAATGTAGCTCATGTCGGCAATGTTGCGCACGAGTACATTGGTGCGAAGCACATCGTGGGTGCGGTTGAAGTACGATGACACGCGGCGCTTCAGGTTCTTGGCCTTGCCTACATAGATCACTGTACCCTCGGCGTCGTAGTATGTGTACACGCCGGGAGTATCGGGCAGGAACGAGATTTTCTCGCGCAGGGCTTCAGACTTTTCGTGTTTCATAAGCGTTGGAGAGATTACAGCAAGGGCGCACGGTGTTTATTCCCTGCGCCCTTTTGTATTAATATTTTGTATTAATATTTGATGAGCGAAGTCACGTCGGCCTCTTCGGGGAGGTTTGCGCGGCCGTTGAGAGCGGTAAGCTCGATGATGAAGTTAACATAAATCTTTTTGGGATTCATGCTCTTCACGAGCTTGTATGCGGCAGCCATTGTACCGCCTGTGGCGAGTACGTCGTCGTGGAGCACAACGATATCATCGGGACCGATGGCGTCGCGGTGCATCTCGATGGTGTCTACACCGTATTCTTTCTGATACGATGCGCTCACGGTGTCGGCGGGGAGCTTGCCGGGCTTGCGTGCGGGAACGAAACCGGCACCAAGTTCAAAGGCCAGGATAGAGCCACCGATGAAGCCGCGCGATTCGATGCCTACAACTTTGGTGACACCCTTGTCGCGGTACAGCTGCGAGAGATCCCAGCCAATGATGTGCAGGGCGCGGGGATCCTTGAACGCAGTTGTGAGGTCGTAGAAAAGAATACCCTTTGAAGGATAATCAGGCACCTCACGGATTTTTGACTTAATGTATTCCATTTTTATCAGGTTATATAATTTGAATGATTTCAATTGTTTAGCTTCAAATTGTTTCACGTGGAACAATCATCTGTTCATCATCAGCAACAGGATATTCACATCGCTGGGCGAGATGCCGGGGATGCGCGAGGCTTGGCCTATGGTAGCCGGACGGTGGCGCATGAGCTTCTGCCTGCCCTCGGTGGATATGGCCTTGATCGACTCAAAGTCGAGCGTTGAGGGTATCTTGACATCTTCAAGACGATGCAGCTTGGCAGCGTTGGCTTTCTCGCGTTCGATGTAGCCGCTGTACTTTATCAGTATCTCGGCAGCTTCGAGTATTTCCTCGCGTCGCCCGTCGGGAATCTCCATGATGAATTCTGCAACGGCGGGCAGCGCTCCGGCTATCAACGCAATGTTGAGCTGTGGACGAGCTATGAGGTCGATGAGTTTCACACCCTGGCTCAGCGGCGATGAGCCTACTGATTCGAGAAGCTCGTTAAGCTCAGCTGGGCGAACAGTGAGCTGTCGAGCGAAGTCAATGAAGCGGTCGCGCCAGTCGCGTTTCACCACCATCAGGTCATAGCGATCTTCTGTCGCAAGTCCTATCTCGTATCCTCGGGGAGTAAGACGCATGTCGGCATCGTCCTGTCGCAGCAGTATTCGGAATTCGGCACGCGAGGTGAACATGCGGTAAGGCTCATCGACGCCTTTGGTCACAAGGTCGTCAATCAGTACACCTATGTATGCCTCATCGCGGCCCAGGGTAAACTCTTCCCCACCCTTCACTCTGAGTGCGGCGTTCACGCCGGCCACCAAACCTTGTCCGGCGGCTTCTTCATATCCGGTTGTGCCGTTGATCTGTCCTGCGAAGTACAGGCCGCTTATAAGGCGAGTCTCCAGAGTATGTTTGAGCTGTGTGGGATCGAAGAAGTCGTATTCTATGGCATAGCCGGGACGGTAAATCTGCACATCGGCCAGTGCCGGGATGGTGTGCAGCGCCTCTATCTGAATATTCATGGGCAGCGACGACGAGAAGCCGTTGAGATAAAACTCCACGGTGGTCTCGCCCTCGGGTTCGAGGAACAGCTGATGCTCTGTTTTGTCGGCAAAGGTCACAATCTTTGTTTCGATTGACGGACAATAGCGCGGGCCTATGCTTTGTATCTGGCCGTTGTAAAGGGGCGAATCAGGCAATCCAGCACGCAGTATCTCGTGCGTGGCTTCGCTTGTATATGTTATGAAACACTCGCGTTGTTTGAGCTCGCGTTTCACATCGGGCAGGAACGAGAATTTATGATTATCATCGTCGCCGGCCTGCGGAGTTGTCAGATTCCACTTCACCGAGCGGCCGTCAATGCGCACCGGTGTGCCGGTTTTCATACGGTCGGCACGGAATCCAAGGCTCTTGAGCTGTTCGGTAAGGCCATGAACGGCCGGTTCGGCCACTCGCCCACCCTCTACCATTGTGCGACCGATGTGCATAAGGCCATTGAGGAATGTACCGTTGGTGAGCACCACAGTGCTTGCATGGAATTCCGCGCCCTCCATAGTGCGTACTCCCACAACCTTGCCATCTTCAACAATAAGCTCGTTGGCATTTCCCTGCCATATATTCAGATTTGGAGTGGTTTCGAGAATCTCGCGCCACATCATCGAATACTTGGTGCGGTCGCTCTGAGAGCGCGGGCTCCACATGGCCGGACCTTTAGAGCGGTTGAGCATGCGGAACTGAATGGCCGTGCGGTCGGCCACAATACCCATCATGCCGCCCAAAGCGTCGATTTCTCTTACAATCTGCCCCTTGGCAATACCGCCTATAGCGGGATTGCAGCTCATTTGGGCGATGTTGTGCATATCGAGTGTTATAAGCAGGGTGGCCACACCCAGACGGGCGGCAGCGTGAGCGGCCTCGCATCCGGCATGTCCGGCACCTACTACAATTACATCGTAATCAAATTTCATCGGGTCAGGTGTTAACTAATATTGACAATGCTTCATTCTCGTGCGCTTCCATGATTTCGCGTTCGCCGGGGCCTTTGTCGTTTATTCCGCACAGGTGCAGCACACCGTGTACGATTACGCGGCAAAGTTCCCTGTCATACGATTCATCTACCATGGGCGCATTAGTGGCAATGGTATCGAGCGAGATAAACATATCGCCGCCTATCATCTTGCCACGGGTGGTGTCGAAGGTGATTATGTCGGTGAAATAGTCATGATTGAGAAACTGACGGTTCACCTCTATAATCTTTTCGTCGTTACAGAATATATATGTGAGCTCGCCCACAATCTTGCCATGGCGGCGGGCGACTTCAATAATCCACTTCTCGATTTTTGCGAAATCGAGCCGGGGCATCTCCACCCCGTCATTCAACCATTGAAACGAATTAGTCATAACATGCAAAGTTAATAAAATTCCGGAAATTTTCAAAATTTATGATTTGCAGCCATTTATTCCAATATATTTGCCATAATTTCGCATGAATTTCTATTTTAAAAATTCTCGATAAAGCCAAAAATAAGCCTTACGCATTATAATACAACACTTTAAGCAAATTTTTGGCCTTTGAGAATTCAAAATTTATGAACATTCGCACAGATTCCCGAGAAAAACGGCAGGATTTTACTTGCACAAATGCCGGTCCTCCCCTACCCCACCGGCAATTGTTAAAATTCACAATCATTAACTACAAGCATATAACAGGTCATGAAAAATATCCATAACTTTGCAGTCCGAAAAAAACTATCTAATATAACATCAACTTAACATTATTCTTACAACGACTTCTGAGCAGAAAGCGTTGTAATAGTAGAATAATAAAATTTCATAGGTATAATCATGGCTATACATAGAAAAAAGAAGTCTGACAAGCGTTTCTCAGTATCTCTGCTAATATCTACGTACAACTCTCCCAAATATCTCAATCTGTCGGTGCGCAGTATTTTCAACCAGAGCGTGCTGCCCGACGAGATACTGATTGCAGATGACGGCTCAGGCGAAGAAACCCGCAAGCTCATTGAGCAACTCAAGCGCGAGTCGCCCGTACCGGTGCGCCACGTATGGCATCCCGACCGCGGATTCCGTGTAGGCGCTATCCGCAACAAAGCCATACACCAAGCCCACGGCGACTACATTATACAAATAGACGGCGATATAGTTGTCCACCCCAACTTCGTGGCCGACCATATACGCTTTGCCCGTCGCGGCTCATACGTCACCGGCAGCCGTGTGGTACTCACCGAGGAGTACACACAGCACGTCTTCGACACCGGCAACATCCACATATCCTTATTCGCAAAAGGCCTGCGCCACAGATTAAACGGCTTGCGTATGCCCGTACTCATGCCTTTTATGACAAATTACAAATCCAAGAACTTAAGCTACGTGCGTGGCTGCAACATGGCTTTCTGGCGCGAGGATCTGATAAAGACAAACGGCTATAACGAAGATTTCGAAGGCTGGGGATGCGAAGACTGCGAGCTGGCCATACGCTTGACAAACAATGGCATCAAGAAAAGATTTATTAAATTCGGAGGAATCGCTTATCACCTTTACCATACAAAAAATACGCGACAACTCTTGAACCGAAACAGAGCCATAAAAGAATTCACTCTGTTGAGAGGCATCAAGTTTGCGCCCCACGGCATAGTCGACGCACGCAGCCTCGGATGATATTATAGGGTCACGGAAGCAGCCGTGACCCTAATTTTTTGTCTTATAATTTTTAAGATTGCGAAATTGTACGTAACTTTGTAGCGTCTAACCGAATATGAGCCATGGAATACCTTTCCGCAACGATCATCACTCGCAACGAGGAGCGCAACCTTGAGCGATGCCTGAACGCGCTCAAAGGCGTTGCCGACGAAATTATTGTGGTCGATTCTTACAGCACCGACCGCACTACTGAAATATGCAAGCGTTATGGCTGCAAAGTCACGAGCCGCGAATTCCAGGGATTCGGCTCGCAGCGCCAGTATGCCACCGGCCTTACCACCCACTCATACGTACTCTCGATAGATGCCGACGAAGTAATCGACGACACCCTGCGTCAACAGATTATCAAACTCAAGGAGCAAGGTTTCGAGCACCGTGTATATTCAATCACCGTGCGCAACTACTTCTGCGGCCAACCCATCAATCACTCGGGCTTTGAGCAGACCCGCCGTGTGAGACTGTTCAACAAGCGGTATGCCAACTGGAACATGCGCTCGGTGAGCGACTCGGTCGACATACCCGGCGGAGTGGAGCCACAGCCACTGCCCGGGAGCATACACCACTACCGTTGCGCCTCGATAGAGGAATTCATAAAGAAAGAAAACCGCATAGCCGCTCTCGAAGCCAAGATGCTTGCCAACTCATGCCGCAGCATATCGCCCGTCACACCCCTTTTCATGGCCTCGCTGCAATACATCAAGGCCCAGCTGCTGCACCACGCATGGCTCGACGGCGCCCACGGTTTTGCAATTGCCGGCAGGCGCGCAAAGACAACATTCGAGGCTTACCGCATGGCTATACATCTACTTAAAGAAAACAAGCAGTTAAGTAAGTCATGAACATTATACATCTATGCCCTAACATTGCATGGGACGACGATGCCCGGCTGACAATGGAATTGTGCAAAGCCCACCGCGAGATGGGTCACCACGTAGAAGTTTTTGTAAAGCGTCTGCGCCCAGTAGGCGACAATTTCCACGAAGAGGGTTTCCTCGCCGGAAAGCTGGCTATGGGCGGTTTGTTCAACTTCATGGCACCGCTGCGCCTTGCCCGCCACATCGACTCTCTGCAGGGCGATGTATTGATTCACTGTCACAGCTTCAAGAGTGCGCTCATGGCCCTGGACGTGCGCTCGCTGCTCAAAACTGTGCGTAAAGTAACTATTGTAATGAACGAAATCGACCGCGACTACAGCGATGCCCGTCGTCGAACAGCCGACCGCATAGACCGTATAATATCTTCAACCGACATGACCAACGCAAAGGAGGTGTACAATGGCCTCTGTTAAAATATTTGTATCGCCATGGGCACCCGACGTGGAGCCGCTGGCTCACGAGGTAGCCGCCAACGGACTGCCTGCCGACTCTACAATGATCTACAACGGCCGACGCAACAAGGTGGTGAAACTCAACCGAGAAAACCGCGACATCAACATCAAGGCATTCCGCGTGCCCAACATCGTCAACCGCATAGTCTACGGTACATTCCGCTTCGGCAAGGCCCGCCGTTCATACGAACATGCCCTGCGCCTGCGCAACCTGGGCTTCAATACTCCCGAGCCTTTGGCATACATAGAACTGAGCAACGGTCTGCTATTCGGACGCAGTTATTATATATGTCAGCAGCTCGAAGGTTTCCGCGACATGCGCTCGCTCGAAGGACATGACACCGGTTCGCTCATCCAACTGGCCGACTGCCTGGGTCTGCTTATAGCCCGGCTGCACGATGCCGGTATATGGATGAAAGACTTCTCGCAGGGCAATCTGCTCTACCGACCCGTTGCCAAGGGACGCTTTGAATTCTTTTTGATCGACATCAACCGCATGGAGTTTGACGTCACCGACCGCAAGAAGCTCATGAAAAATTTCGACACCATAACCGATGACGATAAATTCCTCACTTTGCTTTCGATGGCATACGCACAACATACAGGCCAACCCAAGGAAGAGGTCTTACGAACGGTGATAAATACCCGAATTAATTTCTTAGCCCGCAAAGAAAATAAGGAGATGTTTAAGAAGCTTTTTAGGGTTTAGAGTTTAGAGTTTTTACATTTCTTTTAACGACCGTGCAGGCAGCCCAATGTGGGATTTGGCCTGCACGGTCGTTTAAGTGTTGATTTACACCAATATAAGTCATAAGGTTACGAGCATCTATTTGCTTGCATTTTGCTAATCAAAGCATGCGTTTTTAAACATTTTGCTACGGAATTTTATTAATTTTAAAAAAGTTTCAGTTTTTAGTAAAATATTTTGACTTTTTGTTGGATTTTGATAAATATTGTTATAATTTTGCAACCGTAAGGGTGGTCAAAACTACTTCCGCGTGAACTTATTTGTCGTTTTATACAACATTTCCATAGAATGAAAAAACTTTACCTGAACCTTTCTCTTCTCTCTTCATTTCTGCTTACACCGCTTTTAGCCGATGCAATTCCGGCCAAGCCCGGACTGATTCCCATGACCCAGCCCGACGGCTCGGTTGTAAACGTACGCATCGTGGGCGATGAGAATTTCCACTTCTATCTGAGCGAAGACGGCTACCTGCTTTCCAATGTCAACGACACATATTATTATGCTACCGTCGACGGCACAGGCACCACTATCAGTTCAGGCATTCAGGCCACAGCTCCGGCCCAACGCACACCTCAGGCCAAGCAGTACCTCAGCACCGTATCGATGCCCACCGTGCTCAAAGCTATGGAAACACGTGCCGAGAAGTCACAGAAGCGCGTTCCGCGTCTCAGAGCACTGCCCTGCAACAACAGCAGCACCGTCAAGGCTCCCAAAGGTCCCGGTCTGTTTCCCGACTCCGACTTCCCCGTAGAGGGCAGCCCCAAGGTATGCGTTATCCTTGTCAACTATCAGGATAAGGAAATGACCGTCGAAAACCCTTACGAATACTTCGACAACATGATGAACCAGAAAGGCTTCAGTGCATACGGAGCCACCGGTTCGGCCATCGACTTCTTCACTGAATGTTCCAATGGTCTGTTCACCCCCGACTTCGACATCTACGGCCCTGTAACCCTGAGCAAGAACATGTCATACTACGGCGGCAACGATATATACGGCAACGACAAGAACCCCGAAAAGATGATTATCGAGGCTTGTCAGCTGCTCGACGATGAAGTTGACTTCGCGCAGTACGACAACGACGGCGACGGCTACATAGACAACATATATGTATTCTACGCCGGCAAGGGCGAAGCCAGCGGCGGCTCCAAGGACACCGTATGGCCCCACTCGTGGAACATAACCGCAGCCACATCAACCCCTTATATATTTGACGGTGTGCGCCTCGACCGCTACGCCTGCTCCAACGAGAACGAAGGCTCGCACCCCGACGGCGTTGGTACTTTCGTACACGAATTCTCGCACGTGATGGGTCTGCCCGACCTCTACGCCACCAGCTACACCTCATCGTTCACCCCCGGTGCCTGGAGCTGCATGGACTACGGCCCCTACAACAACGACGGACGCACTCCCCCGCTGTACGGCGCATTTGAACGCTATGCCCTGGGCTGGATGGAACCCATGGAAATCTCAGGCCCCCTCACCGCCACACTCGAATCAATAGGCTCAAACAAGGCCGGTATCATAAAGACATCAAGCGCTAACGAGTTTTTCCTGCTCGAAAACCGCCAGCAAACCTCGTGGGATACCTACATCCCCGGCCACGGCATGCTCGTATGGCACATACAATACAATGCCTCTATCTGGAGAAGCAACAAGGTAAACAACACACCATCACACCAGTATGTTGATATCGAGGAAGCCGACGGCACACAGACCGAAAGCTCACGCGCCGGCGACTCATTCCCCGGTACAAAGAAAGTAACTTCGTTCACCGACGACACCAAGCCCTCGATGAAGACATGGGCCGGTACCGCTCTCGAACTCCCCATTACCGACATTGCCGAAAGCGCCGACGGCGTTATCAGCTTCAATGTATGCGGCGGAGCCGGAAACACCACCCTCGAACCCGTGAAAGTGCTTGAAGCCGAAGACGTTACCGACATCAGCTTCGTGGCCCGCTGGGAATCTAAAGAAGACGCAACATACAAGCTCTCAGTATTCACACGCTCAGCCGACAGCACCATCACATACCTGATGGAAAACAAAAACGTAGGCGCTGTTGACCGCTACCTCGTTGAAGGCCTTCAGCCCGATATGGAGTACATCTACACCGTATGTATGACCACCGGATGGGAAACAAGCGTACCCTCGGCAGAAATGACCGTTTACACCGGCAAGGCACCCCTGAACAAACTGCAGGTTGTAGCCCTCGAAGCCTCTGACGTGGCCGACAACTCATTCACAGCCAACTGGACAGCTCTCGACGACGCCAACAACTACCAGCTCACCGTATATACCAAAGAACCCACCGGATTCCTGCACGAGATATGCGACTTCAGCGACGGCGCAGCCAATCTGCCCGCCGGATGGTCGGCAAGCAGCAACACCTCATACGCCATGAAGAGCTACTGCGGCGAGGCTACTCCCTCGATACGTCTGGCCAAGAACGGCGACATCATCACAACTCCCGATGTTGACGACGTAGCCAAGCGACTCACATTCTGGGCACGTGGCAACAAGACCGGTGCATCCGACGCCATCAAGGTGACCGTAAAGGTCAACGGTCAGTGGGTATTGGTCAACACCTACCCCATCAAGACCCAGGAAGGCGGCTCCATAATCTCGGTAGACCTCTCGAGCTACAAGGGCGACGCCGCACGCATAGAATTTGTAAAGCAGTCTGACAACAGCTCGCTGGCCATCGACGATATAGATCTGGCGCACGGCATGACCTACGAACCCGCCGTACTCAGCTCATACAACAAGTTTGGCACCGGCAACGTCACCTCGCAGATCGTTGCAGGACTCGAACCCGGCAAGGACTACTACTACACCGTCGTAGCCGACAACGGCACCCTGACCTCGCGCGCAAGCAACGAAATCAAGGTAACCACCACCGGCACAGCCATGGGCATAGACGACGCCCTTGCCGAAGGCATCACCCTCACCGTACACACACGCACCGTGCTCATAACCGGTGCTCCCGCACACCACACTGTCAATATCCACGACCTCTCAGGCAGACTCGTGGCCACCACTCCGGCCGGTCAATCGGTTACAATTCCCAATGCCGGAGCCTACATTGTTTCAGTTCCACAATCGCAATACACCACAAAGCTTATAATCAAGTAAATCGCTTATAAGTAAACCAAAAACAATCCACTATAGTATGCCCGGCCGCCTGCAAAGGTTTCGACGGACGGCCGGGCTTATACACTCGAAACCATCATTTATCGCTATGAAAAAGAATACTACTCGTTTCTTTTCCGCACTTGCCGTAACAGCAGCGGTCTTCTCAGCCACCGCAGGCTCGCAAGTGATGCAGAAGCTTGGCGGAAACACGTCTAAACTGAAGTCTGTAGCCGTATCGGTCACCGACCAAGGCACAGGCATCAAACCGACCAAATTCATGCAGCAGATCAACATCCGCCGTGCAACCACTTCAAGCCAATTGAAGTCTGTAAAACAGGGCGGACTGGCTCTTGAGAAGCAAAAGCAAGTAAAATTCAAGGAAAATGCACAGGTTCCCGAACTGCGCGGCGCCCTCACATTCCATGACGATTGGAAAGCAACCCAGGAGGCAGAACCGGCCATCGTAGCTCTGCCCAAGACAGCCACCGGCGACTACACCGAGATCATACCTCTCGAAGCAACACCCAGCTACGGTTTCGTGGAAGTTGAAGGCATTGGCTATGGCACCGATTATGTAAACTTGGGATTCTTCGCTTTCATGAGCACAACGTGCTACGATATGAACACAGGCGAGGTTGTAGGTGAATTTATGCCCCAAGACATGTCAGCTCTCGCAATCGACATCGCCACCGACCCCACCTCAGGTCAGGTTTACGGTATTACCTATGATGACGAAGCCAGCGGCCTGCAACTCTCAAAGATGGAATTTACCACATCATCCATCACATCTACAGCCGTGGCAGCACTTGACGGCAACTGGAACTCACTCGCCATCGACGGTCAGGGCCAGATGTATGCCATTGACGGTGCAGGTTCACTCTTCAAGGTAGACAAAGCCACCGGCGCCACCACTCTGGTAGGTGCTACCGGCCAGGAACCGTACTATTTGTCGTCATCGGCCATCGACCCCAAGACCGGCAAGATGTACTGGACTCTCAACCCCGCCGATGAATCAGGTTATCTTTGCGAAGTTGACCTCACCACCGGTGCGGCCAGCATCCTGTTCCAACTCCCCGGCAACGCCGAAATCCAGAGCCTCTACGTTCCGACAGCGGCTGCTGAAGACGGCGCACCCGCCGAAGCCACCGACCTGGCAGCATCCTTCCCCGAAGGCGCACTCACAGGTACTGTAAGCTTCAAAGCTCCCGCCACCACCTACGACGGCAAGGCTGCCACCGGCGCCCTCACATACGAGGTACTTGCCAACGGCATATCAGTAGCTACCGGTTCAACCACCTTCGGTGCCGACGTTGCAGCCAACGTAACAGTTGAAAGCGCAGGCGCTTACACCATCGTGGTTACCACCAAGAACTCTGTAGGCCTTAGCCCCAAAGCCAAGATCAAAACCTTTATCGGCAACGGTATCCCCGTAGCTCCCAAGGCTACTCTGGCTTACGCAGGCGGCAACATGAACCTTACATGGGACGCTGTGACCACATCGGCCGACGGCGGTTACATCAACCCCGCCGAAGTAACTTACACAGTTACAAGATTCCCCGATGCCAAGGTTGTAGCCACCGACACCAAGGGCACATCGTTCAGCGAAGCCATCGCCGAACCCGCTTCTTCCACAGTTGCTTACCACTACACAGTAGTTGCCAAGTTCAAAGAAGCCACCTCAGCCCCCGGCGTATCAAACACTGTAGTACTCGGTACTATCACACCTCCCTACGAAAATACTTTCGACGAAGAAACAGCACTTGACGGCTTCACCATCATCGACGCCAACGGCGACGGCAAAAAGTGGGGTCTCTCAAGCGATGCAGCCATGATGGGCTTCAACTCGTCAATGGACATGGACGACTGGTTGATCACACCTCCCATGAAGCTCGAAGCCGGCAAGAAGTACCTCCTCAGCCTCGATGCCCGCGCCAACAGCAACTCAATGCCCGAAAGATTTGAAGTGAAGTTGGGTACCGCCAACACCGTGGCCGGCATGACCCAGACTATCATTGCTGCCACCGATGTAACAAGCAAGGTATTCAGCACATACACAGGTATCATCGCTCCCACAACCACAGGTACATACTTCATCGGTATACACGGTATGTCAGACGCTGACCAGTGGAACCTCTATGTCGACAACTTCAAGGTAGGCTCTGCAGCAGTACCCGGTGCAGCCACCAACCTCACCGTTACTCCCGATGCAGCAGGTGACCTCAAGGCAGCTATCAGCTTCAACGCTCCCTCACAGACAGCCGGCGGCGACGCCCTCAGCTCTCTCACAAAGGTTGAACTCCTGCGCGACGGTGCTGTAGTCAACACATTCAACTCACCCACAGCAGGTGCAGCCCTCACATTCAACGACGTTCTTGAAACAGGCGGCACATACACCTACACCGTAGTAGCTTACAACGGCGAAGGCAAGGGTCTTGAAACAAGCGCATCTGCATTTGTTGGCGTTAATAAGCCCGCAGCTCCCGAAAATGTAACCATCAAGGAAACAGCCAACCTCGGCGAAGTTACCATCACATGGTCACCCGTTACCACCGACGTTAACGGCGGTACACTCCCTGCCGGTAAAGTTTCTTACGTAATCTGCGTTGCAAACGGCAACAACCTCGTTCCCGTTACCGACGACCAGACCGAAACCACAATCACCTTCAACGCTATTGACGAAGGCGACGAACAGGCACTTGTTTACTACTATGTAGTGGCACAGACCACCGGCGGTATCGGCTACACCGCTACCGATATGATTCCCGTAGGTCCCGCTTACGAAGGCATGGCCGAATCATTCCCCGACGGTACCCTGAGCTATGAACTCGGTATCACCTCTATCAAAAACAGCCCGAGCTGGCAGATTTTGTCTGACGACAGTTTTGAGGATCTCACCTCACAGGACCTCGACAACGGCTTCATCGGCATGCAGGCCCAGTATCTCGAAGACAAGGGCGGTATCTTCACCGGTAAGGTATCACTCGCAGGCATGGTTAATCCCTCGCTCTCATTCTACACCTACTGCATCGCAGGTGAAAGCAAGCTGAGCGACAACGCCATCGAAGTACTTGTACGTGAAGTGGGCGCAGCCGACTACACTCTGCTCAAGTCAACCAACGTAGCTGAAGTTTGCGACAACCAGGGCGACACATGGGGCAGATGCTTCGTTGACCTCGCTGCATACAACGGCAAGACCATCCAGGTGATGCTCACCGCCGAATGCACAGGCCTCGCATTCACATTCTTCGACAACATCAAGATCGGCTCTGCAGTCGACAACGACCTCAAGGCCGCAGCCATCACAGCTCCCGCCCGCGTTAACGCCGGCAGCACCTACACCGTAGATGTAACCGTAGCCAACGAAGGTATGCTCAAATCTGCCGCTTACACCGTAGACCTCTTTGCCAACGGCACAAAGGTTGACACCAAGCAGATGGAAGCCCTCGAATCAGGCGCCCGCGCTCACGCTCTGTTTGAATGTGCAATGTCGGCCGTAGCTACCCAGCCCGTAGAATACCACGCAGTAGTTAACGCCGCTGCCGACGATGTTCCCGAAAACAACACCACCTCTACCATAACCGTAACTCCCAAGGTATCTTCACTGCCCGCTCCCGGCCAGCTCACAGCAGTTGCCGGCGCCAACGGTGGCGTACAGCTCACATGGAACGAACCCAACCTCGAAGGCGGCGTTCCTGAAGAAGTAACCGAATCCTTCGAAGAAGCTGAATCATTCGCACAGGAATTTGAAGGCTGGACATTCGTTGACGGTGACCAGTCAGCCGTAGGCGGCTTCCAGGGTGTTGACGTTCCCGGCATCACCGCAGGCAGCTCACTCGCATCGTTCTTCGTATTCGATACCGAAGCAGTTGATGTAAACCAGACCTTCGACGCTCACAGCGGCAGCAAGTATCTGGCAGCTCTCTTCCGCTACGACGATGGTACAACCGACGACTGGGCTATCTCACCCGTACTCGACGGCTCTGCACAGACCGTATCGTTCTACGCCCGCAGCTACTCTGCTCAATATCCCGAAAAGCTCCGCGTGCTCTACTCTACCGGTTCTACCGCTACCGCCGACTTCGTTGAAGTCAAGGCCGCTGCCTTAGTACCCGGCGAATGGACACTCTATGAAGTAGACCTCCCCGCAGGTGCCAAGTACTTCGCCATCAACTCATGCGGCACAGGCTCGTTCATGCTCATGATCGACGACGTAACCTTCACACAGGGCAACGCAACAGCCGAACTCGCACTGGTAGGTTACAATGTATACCGCGACGGTCTCAAGCTCAACGCCGAACCCGTTGAAGACACCGCTCACCTCGACCTCGAAGGCCTTGCAGCCCACAAGTATCAGGTAACCGCTCTCTACGACGTCAAGGGCGAATCAGCCGGTTCTAACGAAGCTTCTCTCACCGAGGGTATCGCCGACATCACCGACGGTGTAACCATCTCTACCGAGAAGGGTCTCATCATCGTTGACGGTGCAGAAGGCAAGCTCGTTACAGTTGTAGCTCTCGACGGTAAGGTGCTCTACTCAGCCAAGGGCAACGCCAAGGTAGCCGTAGCACAGGGTGTATACCTGGTGAAGGCCGACAAGCACGTTGCTAAAGTTCTCGTGAAGTAATTGATCACTCATAACTTCTGACACAAGTAAGCAGTCCGCGGCAGCAGTTGCCGCGGACTGTATTTTTTTGTATCTTTGCCCACATGAATCATAATATATCGCTTCTTCGCAACTTCCTGATAGAAAACCTGCCATGGGCGGGCAACGATGCGGTGCGCGAGGGCATAATGCTGCTGTGCATAGCCCTGTGTGCCGTAATCACCTATTACGTGACCAAATGGATTCTGTATGGCATAGGCATCATCATAGACAAGACCGAGGCCAAGTGGGACGACATACTCATAGACCACCACCTGATGCGTGCCGTGGCACAGCTGGCGCCGGCCCTCACCGTCAACAGCATGCTGCCTGCCATGCTCGAAGCCTCCGATCCCCTGCACTACTGGATAAAGCTGCTCACATCGCTCTACGTGCTGGGCGCGGTGATACGCATAGTGTGCATATTCATCGACAACGCATATTCCACCTTCCTCTACCTGCCCCGGCTGCAGCGCTACGCCATAAAGGGCATATTCCAGATGGTGAAGCTCGTGGTGATGGGCATAGGACTAATAGTTGCCCTGAGCATAGTGCTGCAACGCGAGCCGGCCACCATTGTGGCTGCCATAGGTGCCAGCGCCGCGGTGCTTATGTTGGTGTTCAGAGACACCATCCTGGGGCTGGTGGCCTCGGTGCAGCTGTCGGCCAACAAGATGCTGCAACGCGGTGACTGGATAGTATGCGACAGCCATAACGTGAACGGCGAGGTGGAAGACGTATCGCTCACCACAATCAAGATACGCAATTGGGACAATTCGGTATCTACCATTCCGCCCTATACACTGATTTCCGACACCTTCCGCAACTACCAGGAAATGCGCAAATTGGGCGGCCGGCGTGTGGAGCGCTCCATCAACATAGACATCAACTCGGTGCGCTTCCTTGCACCCGACGAGATTGCCGCCCTTGACAAAGCCGGCCTGCTGGCCGGGCTCAACATCCCCTGTCCCGACCGAATCATCAACCTGCAGCTGCTGAGGCTGCACCTGGAGCAATTTCTGAAGAACGACCCCCGTGTGAATACCAACATGATAGTGATGGTGCGCGAGATGCAGCCCACGGCCACCGGCATACCGCTGCAGATGTACTTCTTCACCAACGAGGTGGCATGGCGCGAGTTTGAGCTGATACAGAGCGATATTTTCGACTATATATACGCCACGGTCAACCTGTTCGGGCTGCACATGTTCCAGTCGCCCTCGGGCAAAGATTTCAGCAAAACTCTTTTTTCATAAAAATCTACAAAATTTTGCAAATTTGCAATTTAAATTGTAAATTTGCAAGGTATGGAAACAAGCAATGTACCCGAAATCACAGCCGGCCCGCTCGACCGCTTGAAGTATATATACTCGCTGTCGCGCAAGACCCAGGCCCGCTTTGCCAAACTCATAAATATCGACCCTTCGAGCATGTCGAAGATACTCACCGGCAAGATGCCCATCACCGAGCCGTTCATCAACCGCGTGGTGGTAAATCTCGGAGTATCGAAGCAGTGGCTGCTCAACGGCGAGGGTGTGCCCTTTGAGAAGAACACCGGCACGGTAATCGAAGCCGACGATGACCCCGCAGCATTGGCGCGCAAGGGTGCCCCGGTGTACGATATAGACGTAACTGCCGGCTGCATGCCACTGAGCAGCCGCTTCACCGCCGCGGCCATACTCGGATACATCGACATGCCCAACCTAAGCCCCGAAACACCCGTGGTGCGCGTGAGCGGCGACTCTATGGTGCCCCGCATCCCCGACGGCTCATACATAGCCATACGCCCCATCAAAGATAAGGACATGATAGCCTGGGGCTCGACATACGTGGTGGAACTCGAGGATTACCGCCTTGTGAAGGTGATACGCAAGTGCAAGGAAGACTCCACCAAAATAATCCTGCACAGCCTTAACCCCGACTACGACGACATGGAGATAAACCGCTCGGCCGTGCTGAGACTTTATCTGGTGGAATCGGTGGTCAATTATCAGTCATTGGCATGAAAAAGACCTCAGCAGCACCGCTGCCGGCGTGCATGACCGCCGGTGTGCTCGAAGCCGGTTGCGACGAGGCCGGACGCGGCTGTCTTGCCGGCCCCGTGGTGGCCGCTGCCGTGATTCTGCCCGACGGCTACTCGCATCCATACCTCATAGACTCCAAAAAGCTTACCGAAAAACGCCGCGAGGAGATGCGCGAAATCATCATGCGCGATGCTCTGGCTTGGTGCGTGGCCGAATGTTCGGCCGCCGAGATAGACAGCATCAACATACTCAACGCATCAATAGAAGCCATGCACCGCGCCCTGCGTGGCCTGGCCCTACGGCCCGGGGCTATAATCGTTGACGGCAACCGATTCAAGCCTTTTGAGGACATTCCTGCCCAAACCGTTGTAAAAGGTGATGCAAAATTCGCAAATATTGCGGCTGCCTCAATCCTCGCCAAGACCACGCGCGACCATATAATGACCGCCCTGCACGACACCTTTCCGCAATATAACTGGCTTAAAAACAAGGGATACCCTACCGCCGACCATCGCGCGGCCATTGCCGCCTCCGGCCCCTGCGAGCACCACCGCATGAGTTTCACTCTGATAAAAAAGTGAAAAACACATTTTTTAAAACACATTTTGAATTGTTATATATACCATGAAATCCAACATAAAGATATACTGCGCCAATCTCGGTGAATACATAGAGGTGGAAGGCGGCACCACCCTGCTCGAAATCAGCCGTCAGCTTGCCCCAAGGCTTGGTTTCGAACCCATCTGCGCCCGTGTCAACAATAAGAACGAGGCGCTGGCATTCCCCGTATTCCAACCCAAAAAGATTGAATTTCTGTCGATCGACAATCCCTCGGGCGAGCGCACCTACATACGCTCGCTGTGCATGGTGCTCTATCTGGCCGTGAGCCGTGTGGCACCAAGTGCGCACCTGAGCATAGAACACTCCATATCCAAGGGCTATTACTGCCGCCTTGGCGGTACCGTGCTGTGCACTCCCGAGCTTGTGCAGGCAATAGCCGACGAAATGAGGTCGATAGTAGACCGCGACCTGCCCTTCGAGCGCCACGAGGCCCTGACCGACGACGTAATAAGCATATTTGAGAAGCAGGGACTCGATGACAAGGTGGAGCTGCTGCGCACCACCCACCCCATCTACACCACCTACTACAAGCTCGACGGCCTGTGCGACAGCTACTACGGCACCTTGGCCCCGCGCACCGGCATGCTGCGCGTGTGGGAGCTGAGACCCTTCAAGGGCGGTTTTCTGCTCGTGGGATTCGACCACAAGAACCCCGATGTGCCGCCGCAGCATCTAACCCAGGAAAAGATGTACCGCGCATTTACCGACTACGTTGACTTCAACCACATTGTGGGCGTGAGCAACGTGGGACAACTCAACCGCATAATCGAGAAACGTGCCACCCCCGACCTGGTTAACGTGGCCGAGGCCCTGCACGAGAAGGCCCTGGCCCGTATAAGCGACGAAATCACCCGCCGATACAAGGAGGGCGGAGCGCGCATAGTGCTCATTGCCGGACCATCGTCGTCGGGAAAGACCACCACCACCAAGCGACTGGGCATACAGCTGATGACCAACCTGCTCAAACCTTGCCTTATATCGCTCGACAACTACTTTGTGAACCGCGACTGCACGCCGCGCGACGAGACGGGCGACTATGACTACGAATCGCTCTACGCGCTCGATCTGGAGCAGTTTAACCGCGACCTCAACGATATACTCGACGGCAAGGAGGTGCAGCTGCCAACATACAACTTTGAGCAGGGTCGCCGCCAGTACAAGGGCAACACCCTGCGCCTTGACGAAGGCTCTATCCTGCTAATCGAGGGCATTCACGGCCTTAACCCGGCCCTTACGGCCAATATTGAGGAGCGCATGAAGTTCCGCGTGTACGTATCGGCCCTCACCACCATCACCATCGACAGCCACAACTGGATTCCCACCACCGACAACCGCCTGCTGCGCCGCATCATACGCGACTACAAGTATCGCGGCACATCGGCCACCGAGACCATACGCCGATGGCCCAGCGTGCGACGCGGCGAGGAAAAGTGGATTTTTCCGTATCAGGAAAACGCCGATGCCACATTCAACTCGGCCCTGCTCTACGAACTGGGTGTGATGAAGGACTTTGCCGAACCTATACTCAAAAAAGTACCTCACGACTCGGTGGAATACTCTGAAGCCTACCGCCTGCAGAAGTTCCTGGGCTACTTCCTGCCTATAGACTTGCGCTACATACCCTCGACATCGCTGCTCAGAGAGTTTTTAGGCGGCAGCTCGTTTAAGTATTAGTTTTTTTGAAGTATAAAGTATTAAGTATGAAGTATAAAGTGTGGATACGTAAGATATTGATATTATTGTGTTTGATGTGTACTGTGGCTGCTTCGGCTGCTGACCGCTATGAGTTGCTGTCACAGCGCGCGGCGCGCTCATTTGAGTGGGAGGAGTGGTCAAGTGCCGCAGCCCTCTACGAGCTGATGTTGCAACAACACCCCGACAGCGTTGACACCTACTCACACGCCATTGTCGCAAACCAGATGATACCCGACTCGGCCGCCACCATCGACCTGATGGAGCGCGCCATGAGCCACGGCATAGGCCTTGAGGAGGTACTCGAAGCCGTGCGCACCACCGACTTCTCCATAGGCCAGGGCGACCTCTACGGCCGCTATCTCAGGCAGCTCAGCGACAGTATTCCGTGGATGAAACGTGCCCTCAACCACCAGATGCTGCGCTACTACACATTCCGCAACGACGGCCCCATGATGGTGGAGTATGCCACCCGCATGCTTTCGGGCCTGCCCGAATCCACCGAATACCTCAGCGCTCTGGCCAAGGGCTACCTGCTCACCGGCGACGACTCCAAGGCCATAGACACCTGGCAGAAGATACTCGGCATAGACCCCCGCAACTACTCGGCTCTGCTCGAGCTGGGCAACTACTACATGCTCACGGGCGACACCACTACAGCCCGCAAGTATCTGCAACAGGCACAACAAATACACCCCACCCCATACGTGGCCAAGGCATTACAATGACACGTTTTGCAAATTTTAATAAATTTATATTTGCCAATAAAACTAAATGATGTAATTTAGCAAAATCTTATCCGAATCCGATATATCATGACAGAAAACCATCGTTTTTGCGTAATAATGTGCGGCGGTATAGGCAGCCGCTTCTGGCCCTACAGCCGTACTGATATCCCCAAACAGTTCATAGACTTCCTCGGCACCGGACGCTCGCTGCTCCAGATGAGCTACGACCGTATCCTCAGCATAGTGCCGAAAGAGAACATAGTCATACTCACCAACGCCATGTATGCCGAGCAGATCAAGCAGCAGCTGCCCGAACTGACCGACAGCCAGATATTGCTCGAACCTGCCCGCCGCAACACCGCTCCCTGCATAGCATGGGCCGCTTACCACATACGTGCCATCGACCCGCAGGCCTCTATCATCGTGACTCCGAGCGACCACCTCATCACCCGCGAGGCCGAATTTCAGAAAAGCATCATTGCCGGATTTGAATTTGTGGAGCAAAACGACGCTCTGCTCACCCTGGGCATTTCGCCCACACGCCCCGAAACCGGCTACGGCTACATACAGGTGGGCGACACCGTTGAGGGCAACGTGCACAAGGTGAAGACTTTCACCGAAAAGCCCGACCTTGAGCTGGCACAGACCTTCCTGCGCACAGGCGAATTCTTCTGGAACTCAGGCATATTCCTCTGGCGCGCCGATACCATCATCAAAGCCCTGGAGCAGTATGCCCCCGACCTCAACGCCATATTCGAGGGCGGAAACGACGTGTACAATACCCCCGAGGAACAAACATTCATCAATGCCGCCTATCCCACCTGCATGAGCATTTCGATAGACTATGCCATAATGGAGAAGGCCTCAAACGTGTATGTGGAGACCGTGAGCTTCGGCTGGAACGATCTGGGCACATGGAGCGCACTGTTTGACATGTCGCCCAAAAACCGCGACGGTAACGTGACCCAGCGCTGCCAGGTGCTGGCCTACAACTCGCACGGCAACATATTTGCGGTGAAAGACGACAAACTCATCGTGGTAGACGGTCTGCAGGACTATATCATAGCCGATGCCGGCGATGTGCTGCTTATATGCCCCAAGTCGCAAGAACAGCGCATCAAGCAGATGGTAAACGACGTGAAAATAACCTACGGCGACAAATATCTCTGATTTCCTAAGGATTACGCCGCCCAAAGAATATGACATCCGGCGATAATCCACATCCAATATGGCAGAGCCAAGGGTGTCGGGAATATGACATCCGCCGCAATACATAGAATTGCACTCCCGGAATATGGCATCCGAAGGAAGCCTGTAAGCTAGTAGCCGGGTATGCACGCGCGCAGGTGTAACCGAAGCGTGGGCATGCCCGGTTGCAAGCCATAAAGGATAAGGCATTCGTAGAAAGCCGATTATACAAGCAACCCACATATATAGACGGCTTTCTGCGAATGCCATTACGTTATTGCACGCCTACCGGGCATGTCCTCCCTACGGTCGTACATACCCGGCTACTAGCTTGCAGACTTCCTGCCGGATGTCATATTCCCGACAACACATTACGATTTCCGGCCCGACTAAATGCGTGATTTTGAGATTACGGGATTTTTTCGTATTTTTGCAAGTTGAAATAACAGCAAATAATTTTTTTGAAAAAAATGTCAGTAGATAACATTATATCAGCAGCAGTAAGTCGTGCTGTCAAAGAGCTTTACGGTGTAGACACCGCAGCAGAGACAATCGTGCCTCAGGCTACCCGCAAGGAGTTTGAAGGCAACCTCACGGTGATGGTTTTCCCCTGGGTGAAGGCTGCCCGCAAGGCCCCCGAGGCTGTGGGCGCCGAGATTGGCGAATGGCTTGTGAAGAACGAGCCTGCCGTGGCGCGATACAATGTAGTGAAGGGTTTCCTCAACATAGTCATTGAGCCCCGTTTCTGGAACGGTGTGCTCAGGTCTATTGCCGAGACTCCCCGATATGGCTTCAAAGAGGCTACCGACGAGTCGCCCCTGGTGATGGTGGAATATTCTTCGCCCAACACCAACAAGCCTCTGCACCTCGGACACGTGCGCAACAATCTGCTGGGTTATTCGCTGGCCGAGATTCTGAAAGCCTGCGGCAACCGTGTGGTTAAGACCAACATCGTAAACGACCGCGGCATACACATCTGCAAGTCGATGCTGGCATGGCAGAAGTGGGGCAACGGTGCCACTCCAGAAAGCCTTGGCGTGAAGGGCGACCACCTCATAGGCGACTACTATGTGGCCTTTGACAAGCACTACCGCGCCGAGCTGCAGCAGCTGCAGGAGCAGGGCATGACCAAGGAAGAGGCCGAGGCTGCATCGCCCCTGATGGCCGAGGCACGCGACATGCTGCGCCGCTGGGAAGCCAACGACCCCGAGGTACGCGCCCTGTGGCAGATGATGAACTCGTGGGTGTACGACGGTTTCGATCAGACCTACAAACGCATGGGTGTGGATTTCGACAAGATCTACTACGAGTCGCAGACCTATCTCGAAGGCAAGGACAAGGTGCTCGAAGGACTTGACAAGGGCATTATGTACCGCAAGGACGACGGCTCGGTATGGGCCGACCTCACCGCCGACGGTCTCGATCACAAGCTGCTGCTGCGCAGCGACGGCACCTCGGTGTACATGACTCAGGACATAGGCACGGCCAAGATGCGTTTTGCCGACTATCCCATCGACAAGATGATATACGTGGTGGGCAACGAACAGAACTACCACTTCCAGGTGCTCTCGCTGCTGCTCGACAAGCTTGGCTTCAGCTGGGGTAAGGATCTTGTACACTTCTCTTACGGCATGGTAGAGCTGCCCTCGGGCAAGATGAAGAGCCGCGAGGGCACAGTGGTCGACGCTGACGACCTGATGGAGTCGATGGTGGCAGACGCACGCCGCGTGAGCGATGAGATGGGCAAGATACAGGGCATGAACGATACCGAGAAAGACGCCGTAGCCGAAATCGTGGGCCTGGGCGCGCTCAAGTACTTCCTGCTCAAGGTTGACCCCCGCAAGAACATGATGTTCAACCCCGAGGAATCTATCGACTTCAACGGCAACACAGGCCCCTTCATACAGTATGCCTACGCCCGCATGCGCTCGGTGCTGCGCCGCGCCGCCGAGGCCGGTCACACCGTGGGCGACTATCAGCAGGTTGAACCCAACGAACGCGAGATAGCCCTGATACAGCGACTCACCGACTTCCCCTCGGTGGTTTCGGAGGCCGGACGCACATATTCGCCCGCTCTCGTAGCCAATTATGCCTACTCGCTTGTTAAAGAATATAACCAGTTCTACCACGACTGCCCCATACTGCGCGAAGAAAACCCGGCGGTACTCTCGCTGCGTCTGGCACTCACCGACGTTACCTCGCGCACCGTGGCCTCGGCCATGAGCCTGCTGGGCATCAAGGTTCCCGAACGTATGTAATAACTCTAAACACACAATTAACTCCTCAAACTATTATGAATTACGACGTTAACAATTACAACGCCTATAACAGCGGCACCACCGTACAGTCAATGGTGTCGTCGGCAATGAAAAAAGTGTATCTTAAGATGACCTTCGCCCTGTTGGTCACCGCCTTGGTGTCATTCTTCTGCGCATCAAGCCCCACCTTCCAGCAGTTCGCACTCACCAACCGCTGGTTCATGTGGGTGATGATGTTTGTAGAGCTTGGCATAGTGTTTGGCGTATCGGCAGGCATACAGAAGCTGTCGTCGCCCACTGCCACCGGTCTTTTCTACCTGTTTGCGGTAGTCAACGGTCTGATGTTGGCTCCCATATTCTGGGTCTACACCATGACCTCCATAGCCAAGACCTTCTTTATCACCGCCGGCACATTCGGCGCCATGAGCGTATTTGGCTATACCACCAACCAGGACCTCACCAAGATTGGTAACATACTGTTTATGGCACTTATAGGCCTTATCATAGCCTCGCTGGTAAACATCTTCACCCACAGCTCCACCCTCGAATGGATCATCACCATAGCCGGTGTGATAATCTTTGTGGGCCTTACCGCATGGGACACCCAGCAAATCAAGCGTATGGCCATGGTAATGCCTGCCGACCAGGTTAACCGCCTTGCCACCCTGGGCGCTCTGAGCCTTTACCTCGACTTCATCAACCTCTTCCTCTACCTGCTGCGTATATTCGGCAGCAACCGCGACTAAGAGTGTGGCTTCTGTAAGCAGCTACATATCAGCATACCGCGAGATTATCAAGCTTGGCCTGCCTATTCTGGTGGGTCAGCTTGGTACTATTGTCGTAAGTTTTGCCGACAATATAATGGTAGGCCACTACTCTACCGAAGCACTCGCATCGGCCTCGTTTGTGAACAATCTGTTCAACGTGGCCATTTTTTGTTGTGTGGGCTTCACCTACGGGCTTACCCCCCTGGCCGGTGCGCTGTTTGGCAAGGGAGAGCTGCGCAAGATAGGTGCCATAACCCGCATGGCCCTGTGGATCAACGTGCTCTACACGCTGCTTATCACGGCCGTGATGACCGTAATATACTTCAACATCGACCGCATGGGCCAGCCCGCCGAGCTTATGCCCCTTATCAAGCCATACTTCCTGCTTGTGCTGGTGGGTATGCTGCCCGTGGCCATATTCAACGTGGGTGCGCAGTGGAGCTATGCCATCAACAACACCGGCATGCCCATGTGGATAATACTCTGCGCCAACCTGCTCAATGTGGCCGGAAACTACATGCTGATTTTCGGAAACTTCGGCATGCCCGAGCTCGGACTCTTCGGCGCCGGACTCAGCACATTGGCAGCCAGAATATTATGCCCCCTGCTCATATTCGGGGCACTGCTGTTTGCACGACGCTTCAGGCCCTACCGCGACGGACTGCTGCACGGTGAACGCCGCCGCGGCGACCGCCGCCTGATATGGCGCACCTCCATGCCCGTGTCGCTGCAGATGACCTTTGAGAGCGGCTCGTTCACCGCCGCTGCCATCATGGTAGGCTGGCTGGGCACCGTGCCTTTGGCCGCATTTCAGGTGATAGTGATAGTGGGAATGCTCGGATTCACCATCTACTACGGCATAGGCTCGGCAGTGTCGGTGAAAGTATCAAACGAGTGCGGACTCAACTCTGCCGCCGGCATGCGGCGCTACGCATGGGCAGGCTATCATCTGATGATAGTGATGATGACCCTGGCCTCGCTGATTTTCGTAATCGGCGGTCGCCACATCATGACCCTCTTCTCCAACGACCCCGCGGTGGTGGCTCTGGCTACCTCGCTCATATTCCCGCTGGTACTGTATCAGTTGGGCGACGCCACACAGATTACCTTTGCCAACGCCCTGCGCGGCACATCAAAGGTGATGCCCATGCTGTGGATAGCCTTCATAAGCTACGTGATAGTAGGCATACCGGCCACTTACCTCTTTGCATTCCCCCTGGGGATGGGCACCTACGGTGTCATACTCAGCTTCTCGGCCTCGCTGTTTCTGGCCGGGGCGCTGTTCCTGTTGTCTTTCCTGAAAGTAACACACAATCTCAACATATCCAATCATGAACAAGCTTAAAACATGGATAAGCAAGCCCCGGGTGTGGGGATTCATCCTGTCGACCGTCATAATGGCAATAGTATCGGTCGCGTTCTTCTATCCCGACAATTTCGAGGGTAACTCGCTGCGCCAGGCCGATATGCAGCAGGGTATGGCCAACGGTCAGGAGGCCAAGGCATACTATGAGGCCACCGGCGAGAAGGCCCTGTGGACCAATGCCCTGTTTGGCGGCATGCCCACATTCCAGATTTCGCCCTCATACCCCTCCAACTCGCTGTTTGAATGGCTCAACGAGGTGTACGGACTGGGATTGCCCTCGCCCTCCAACCTGCTGTTCATGATGATGATGGGATTCTTCATTCTGCTGTATGTGATGAAGTTCCGCTGGTATTATGCCCTGATAGGCGCAATAGCCTGGGGATTTTCGAGCTACTTCATCATTATAATCGGCGCCGGACATATATGGAAGTTTGTGGCCCTCACCTACGTGCCGCCCACCATTGCCGGTCTGGTGCTGAGCTACCGCGGTCGCTACGTGGCCGGCGCGGCCATGACTGCCCTGTTTGCCATGCTTCAGCTCAACGCCAACCATCCGCAGATGTCGTACTACTTTGCCATGGTGATGTTTGCCCTGGTAGTGGCATGGCTCGCAGAGGCCATACGAGGCGGCAAGATGCGCCGCTGGTGCATTGCTTCGGCAGTGACTGTGGTGGCCGGTGGTCTGGCAATAGGCGCCAATCTGCCAAGCATTTACAACACATACGAATACGCCAAGGAAACCAAGCGCGCCCAGAGCGAGCTTACTCCCCTTGAACCGGCCTCGGGCACATCTTCAGCCGCACGCCCCACCGGCGGCATGCCCTACGACCAGATTGTGGGCTGGAGCTACGGACAGAGCGAAAGCTTCTCGTTGCTGATTCCCAACATCAAGGGGGGCGCCACAGCACGGCCCGAGCAGGGCGGCATGGTGCATCTGGGCCTCGACCGTCTGCCCGAAGCCTCCGAGTACGAGAACAGCCCCGTGGCCTCGATGCTGCCCTATATGACTCAGTATTTCAACGACTCAGAGGGCACCAACGGCCCCGTGTATGTGGGTGCCATAATCTGCGCTCTGTTCCTGCTCGGATGCTTCATAGTGCGCGGCCCCGTTAAGTGGGCGCTGCTGGTGATGACAGTGATTTCGGTGGTGCTGGCATGGGGTGCCAACTTCCAGAGCGTCACCGACCTGTTTATCTACAACTTCCCCATGTACAATAAGTTCCGAGCCGTTGAGAGCATACTGGTGATAGCCGAATTCACCATGCCCCTGCTTGCGATAATGGCTCTGAAAGAACTGCTCACCACCCCCGATTCGCTCAAACTGTATGCCAAGCCCCTGTACATATCATTTGGCATCTGCGCCCTGCTCGCACTCGCCGCTGCCGTGGCTCCGGGCATGTTTGGCGACGCCATCACCTCCACCGACCGCCTGTATGCCGAGCAGATAGCGCAGCAAGTAGCCGCACAGGGTCAGCAATACGGCTATCAACCCGCTCAGATACAGCAGCTTGTGTATGAATACTCGCTGTCTAACCCCGCTAACGTAGAAGCAATCGAAAACCTGCGCTACGGCATGGTGCGCTCCGATGCCTGGCGCAGCCTTATCTTCATAGTGCTGGCATTCGCCATGGTCTACTGTGCCATGCGTTCGTGGCTCAAGCAGGCCTGGAGCATCGCCGCTGTGGGTGTGCTGATTCTTATAGACCTCTACGGTGCCGACAAGCGCTATGTGGCCCACGACAGCTTTGTAGCCGTGGCAGCCGCCGACAGCTACGGATTCACCCCCGATGCCGTCGACAACCTGATATTGCAGGACACCGCCAACTACCGCGTGATGGACATTCCGGGCTTCTGGCGCGCCGACCGCTCATACTTCCACCACACCATAGGCGGATACCATGCGGCCAAGCTCAACCGCTACGAAGACCTGATACAGCGCATGCTCAACCCCGCCATACAGATAGGCTACATGCCCGAGCTGCGCGACGACTCTATACGCGCCCGCTACGAGGGCGAGCAGCGCGAAATGGCCGACCGACTGGCTGCCGCATACCGCACCCTCGACATGCTCAACGCCCGCTACATAATCACCGGACAGCAAGATGCACCCGTGCTGGTGAATACACGCGCCCTGGGCAACGCATGGCTTGTTGACAATATAAGCTACGTTGACGGTGCCGATGCCGAAATGGCCGCGTTGGCCTCGCTAGACCCCGCCCGCGAGGCCGTGGCCGACAAGCAATTTGCCCAAACCCTCGGCTCTGAGTTTGCATCGCTCGCCCCCGGCGACACCATAATGCTCACATCCTACACCCCCAACCGCCTTACCTACAGCGTAAGCGCGGCTTCAGACGCCGTGGGCGTGTTCTCGGAGGTATGGTTCCCCTGGGGCTGGAAAGCCACTATAGACGGGCAGCCCGCACAGCTCGGACGCGTAAACTACCTGCTGCGCGCCCTGCACATTCCCGCCGGCAAACACGAGATAGAGATGGTATTTGACCCCGACTCAATCCACACCACATCGGGCGTGGCATACGCCTCGGTATCAATCATCTACCTGCTCGTACTGCTGGCTTTGTTCCTGAATTTCTACCGAAAGAAAGAGCAGGCATAAATGCTCCTAAACCGACTGACCGACCGATACAAGCGATGGCGCCATGGCCACGGCTATGGCGTGCACTCGCCGTATGCCTACCACATAGTGCGCGAGGTGCTGCGGCCGTCTGATCAGGTGGGATACTACGCCTATACCGACATCCACAGTCTGTGCCGACGCTATGCCGGCGCCATGTCGGTGGCCGAGGCCATGCTGCTCTACCGCATACTTGTGGAGCTGCATCCGGCCAGGGTAGCCGTGGCCGCAGGGGCTAAAGCCGACATTATAGAGCGTATAGTAGCCCTGGCCCTGCCCCACTCTGCCCTGACATCGGCTGCCGAGGCCGACCTGTGGATAGTGGATGGCAACGAAAGCCTTGAACCCGACGATAAGGACCGAGCTGTGTACTTCACCCACAGCTCCAATCCGCTGCTGAGCCGTCTGTGGGAGAAAACGCCCTCGGGACAGCTCTACATCAACCCTACCCGCGCCCTGCTCGTTCCACAAAAACACATTACAAAACAGTCATTGGCCATAAAATTCTGAGCCTTACGCCGTTATTTTCACATAAATGGGAAAAATTTGTGATATATTTTGATTTATGTCATAAATTTTTGTAAATTTGCGTTTTAGATAGCTAATACCACATTTCAAAATACCGATACAACCAATCTACTTTATAAACGTAACTAAAAAGCTTATGAAAAAACTGTTACTCAGTTTAGTGACCGCGTTGTCGTTCACTACGTATGCTGTTGCTGACGAGTTCACCTACGACTTTGTCAACAACGACTACAACATGACCCGACTATCGGGTAATACCAACGATTACAATCCGATACCATTTACTGTAACAGACAGTAAAACTGATGTTACAGTAACACTTGACGGTGGTAACAACCGTCTGTGGGCTGATGGAATTCGATTCTACACAGGTTCTACCTTCGAAGTTGGTGGAGCCAAGATCACAGAAATCGTTATTACCTACAAATCCCAAACTGCTTGCAACGCTTTTGACCTGGACGGAACTGTAGGCACCTATACAAAAAATAAGGCTGTAGGCACATGGACTGGTGAAGCTGAAGCTGTAAAATTCAAATACAATACAAATAAGAATCAGGCTGTACAGTCAATCAAAGTAACCTATACTCCCAACGTACAGGATAACCGTAAAGACGCAGGTCTCGCATTCTCAGCTGAATCAGTTACAGCTATCGTAGGCGAAGCTTTCACAGCCCCCACTCTCACCAAGGCTACAACTGCTGCTGTTAACTACACTTCAAGCAACACCAATGTAGCCACTGTTGACGCTAAAACCGGTGAAGTTACACTCGTAGCAGCCGGTACAACCATGATTACAGCTGCTGCTGATGAAAACACTGACTACAAGGCAGGTATGGCTGAATACGAACTCATCGTATTCCCCGAAGGCACTATCTACCTCGGTCTCGAAGAAAATGCCAATGACTGGACTATCGACAACGGCACACTTCCCGAAGGCCTCACATACGTATGGCAATGGGATGCTTCATACAAGTACATGAAAGCATCAGCTTATAAGGGCGGAAACTATGCAACATCTGCTACCGTTACCTCTCCCGAAATCGACCTCACAGTCTACAAAGATGCCGCTCTTCAGTTTGAACAGGTTGGCAACTTCTTCAAAGGCAACATGCAGAACGACGTTAAGGTACTTGTAAGCGCTAACGGCGGTGAATTTGAAGCCGTAGAAGTAGCTCCCTGGCCCACAGCTGACGGCTGGACTCCCTGGATTACTTCAAATGCTTCTCTCGCTAAATACAATGGCAAAAAAATCAAAGTACAGTTCCTCTACACTTCTACAACCGAACGCGCAGGTACTTGGGAAATCAAGAACCTGACCGTTACCGGCACAAAGGGTATCGACGCTCCTGAGATTGCTTTTGACAGCATCGCCGGCAAGGTAAGCATGACCGCTCCCCTCGAAGGTGCTCAGATCTACTACACCATCGACGGCACTGAACCCACCACCGCTTCTAACCTCTACAACGGCGCTTTCGCTCTCGAAAACGACTGCACTGTAAAGGCTATCGCTGTTGTAAACGACGTAATCAGCCCCGTTGCTTCAATCGACTGCAAGGTATTCAAGGGCACTGAAATCGCTATCAAGAACTACTCATTCGAAGAAACCGGCGAAAACGCTACTCCTCTTGCCAACCTCGTTGGTTGGACCGCTGTTGGTGACAAGAGCAACAACTGGGGTACAAAGAATGACGCAGGCATGTGGACCAATGGCAAATTCGGTATACGTCTGGTAGAAGGCACCGGTTCTATAAACAGCGGCAACTACGTGATGCAGGAAGTTGAAAACTGCGCAGCCGGTACATACGTACTCGTTCTTGACGGTGTAGTATCACGCAACTCATGGCGCGGCGGCTTCAACGACAAGCAGAAAGGCTTTGCATTCGTAGCCGACGAAAAGGGCGACCTCAACGACGAAAGCAATACCGAAGGCCTTTCTTGCACATACTCAGGCAACCAGGCTCCCGGCGGACAGAAATACTACCGCTACTATGTAGTTCACACTACATCTGAAGCCATCACCGAAAACACCACTATCAAGTTCGGTTTCGGTATCCCCTCTTCTTCAGACGCTATCGGCAAGATTTCAATGGCTTGCGACAACTTCCACCTCTACTATTTCGACACCAAGGACACCGAAAAGGTTAAGGCTTACGTTGAAATGAACATGATGGAAAAACACCTTGATGCAGACATGACCGTAAATAACGGTTCTAAAGACCTTGTTCTCCAGGGCTTTGAATCAAACATCGCCGTTGCAGCTCCCGCTATCAGCTGCTTCGAAAACGTGGTTACAATCACTGCCGAAGAAGGCCGCACCATCCACTACACCATCGACGGCACTGAACCCACCGCCGACTCTGAAACCTACACCGAACCCTTCGAAATCACCGAAGACGTTACAGTTAAGGCTATCGCAGTCAGCAAGTTTGGCCGCACCAGCACAGTTGCCGAACTCTTCTGCAAGTTCCTCAAAGATCCCGGTCTTAAGTTCGCTCAGAGCAACATCGACATCGAACTCGGCGACAACTACGAAGTAGGCGACTACATCGAAATCCAGCCCCTCGAAAAGCTCACCACAGCCGAGGCTACCCTCACCGTAAGCGATCCCGCTGTAGTAGCCATGATTGACGGCAAGCTCCAGATCATCGGCACCGGCGTGGCTACAATCACCGCTACCGTTCCCACCAACGACGAATTCCTCAGAGGTTCTGCAAGCTACACCGTAACCGTAACTCAAGGCACTTACGCCGGCAGCAACGTTGCCACATTCGTATTCACCGGCAATACCAACCTCGGCACCAACCTCAACCCGCTGCTTCTGACTCAGGACAACATCCTGCTCACCATCAACGGCCGTTCTGACAACACAGCCCAGGGTCTTGCAATCTACGATCCCGCTTCGATCAACGTAACCGGCGGCGACATCACCAAGATCATCATCGCTTGCGTATCAGCCGAAGGTCCCGTACAGTACTCTGTAGAACCCGGTGTTGATGCTACTTACACCGTATCGGGCCTCGTAGGCACATGGACAGGTAACGAATCAAAGATCAACATCATGCGCGACAACTCAGCTCCCGTAGCCATCACCTCAATCAAGGTAATCTACTCTGGTTCAACCCAGGGCGTTGAAGGTATCGAAGCTGAAGAAGCTGAAGCTAATGCTGAATACTACAACCTGCAGGGTGTTCGCGTTGTTAATCCCTCTACCGGTGTTTACATCAAGGTTCAGGGCAACAAAGCCACCAAGGTATATGTAAAATAAAGCACGGTAAGTCTTTGATTACCAAAGACTGATAAACTGAAAATCCCGCCGGCAAATGTGTGCCGGCGGGTGTTTTTTTGTATGTTTGGGAGGAGTGGGAGGAAATTTTGGGAGGATTGGGAGGAATGACAATAGCGTAGTATTGCATCGGGAATATGACATCCGCCAAGGATGTCTGTAAGCTCGTAGCCGGGTATGCACGCGCGGAGGTGTAACCGTAGCGCAGGGCATGCCCGGCAGGCTATCGCCATGGGGGTGGCATCCGCAGGATGCGGCATAGGCAACTACAACATATCAGCCCCAAGAATATGACATCCGACAAGGATGTCTGTGAGCTCGTAGCCGGGTATGTACAACCGCAGGGAGGACATGCCCGGTAAGCGTGCAATAACGTAATGGCATCCGAAGGAAGCCGATTATAAAGGCGACCCGCATACATAGACGGGGCTGTCTAACAAGTTTAGGCAGCCTCTCTTTTGTGTGGTTCATCAACAAAAA
>CAJUKX010000003.1 GCA_910586975.1 uncultured Muribaculaceae bacterium
CGTCGGGATGGAAGTTGCCTGAACGCAGGGTTCTGTACAAGTGCAGACAAGCCCAGGCATCAATAGCCGCGTACTTCTGCTGCTGCTCTGACAACTCAGTAGCTTCCCAATTTGACAACCGTTGATTTTTCGAAATCTTTTCACCGAAAACGATGGCGTAAATCTTCTGCAGCGAGATATCGTTGATATGGAAGTAACGCACATATTCCTGCAGGTCAATGAATCCCTGAGGGTCTATATCATCTACAAGACGGCGCATTACCGAGAAATCATCATGTACCGAAAGACCGATCTTGATAATTTCAGGGTCTTCAAGAAATCTGCGCAAATGTTCTGATATCCCGAGTTTATTTATACGGAACAAAAAACAATGGTCATCGGTAGACAGCTGCATCAGAGCTACACCATGAATACGGCCACGATGAAACGAAGGCCTGGTCTCGGTGTCGAATCCTACCACCCTCGCACGCGTCAATTCCCGCAGAGCGACACGAGCCAGCTCCGGGGTATCAACCACGGTTATCCCTACAGGACAGTCTACTATGGGCATTTCGGCCACAGTTTCCTTGCTAATGGCTATTGTTTGGGTAAGGGTATTCATTTATCTTTATTAGAGTGCAAGCTTTGCTATGTAACTGTTAGCTGTTGTTTGTTTTAAAGTAAGTCCTGCGGGCCACGGCCTGACGCTCGCTGAACGACCGGCGGCACAAGGCATACTCTTATTTTTATTTCAGTGCAAAGTTACAAAAAAAATCTGTAACTTTGCCCTATGAATTATACAGTGCATGACAATTGGGATCGCCAACATTTATGGCACCCATATACTTCTACGCTTGATCCGCTTCCTACCTATGTGGCAGAAAGCGCCGATGGAGCTGTTATCAAGCTCGCCGATGGCACGCAGCTTATCGACGGTATGTCATCGTGGTGGTGTGTTATCCACGGCTATAACAATCCGCGTCTTAATGCAGCCGCCAAAGCTCAGATTGATAAAATGAGCCATGTCATGTTTGGCGGGCTCACTCATCGTCCAGCAATTGAACTTGGTAAGATGTTGCTTGAGGCAGCACCTCCTTCTATGAATAACATTTTTTATGCCGATTCGGGTTCAGTTGCTGTAGAAGTCGCGATGAAAATGGCGGTTCAGGCAGCCATTTCGGCTTCAGGCGACCATAAAAAAAGTAATTTCGCCACCATTCGCTCGGGCTATCACGGCGACACATGGAATGCCATGAGCGTGTGCGACCCCGTCACCGGCATGCACGGCGCCTTCGGCCCGGCATTACCTGTAAGATATTTTGTACCGCAGCCCGCGTCGAGATTCGACGGCCCTTGGAACGAGGAGGATATACTGCCGGTTGAAGAACTTTTCAAAGAAAAAAGCCACGAAATAGCGGCATTCATACTCGAACCCATAGTGCAGGGCGCGGGAGGCATGTGGTTTTATAACCCCGAGTATCTGCGCCGGCTCAGACAGCTGTGCGATAAATACGGCGTATTGCTGATTTTCGATGAAATTGCCACAGGATTCTGGCGCACAGGCAAACGCTTTGCCTGGGAATGGGCCGGAGTGGAACCCGACATAATGTGCATAGGCAAAGGCCTCACGGCCGGTTACCTTACTTCAAGCGCGGTTCTGACAACCAAAAAGGTTGCCGACACCATCTCGCACGGCGAGGCCGGAGTGCTGATGCACGGCCCCACATTCATGGCCAATCCACTGGCTTGCGCCATAGCGGTAGAATCACTTAAGATGCTCAATGAGCAAGATATGGCTTCGATCACAGCCCATATCGAAGAAAAGCTTAAGACTAATCTTGAGCCTGCCCGCAGTCTGCCCAACGTGGCAGATGTGCGTGTGCTCGGTACGATTGGCGTAATAGAGGTTGACCGTCCGGTAGATGTTGGAGAATTTCAGAAGCGATGCGTGACCCGCGGTGTATGGATACGCCCCTTCGGCAAAAACGTTTACATTATGCCTTCATATATTTTCAGTGATGAGCAGATTGACAAGCTGACCACTGAGATGATCGAGCTTGTAAAGGAATTACCTCAGTATGGACATTGAAGCTACCCTGCGCGAACTTGAAGGCTCGGGAAACCTACGCACAATACCGGCTGAAAGTACCGGCAATATTGTAGACCTTTCGTCCAACGACTATCTTGGGGTAGCCGCCGACAAGGAGCTGCGCGAGCGTTTTTTTGCCGAAACTCCGGTCGACAGGCTGTTGATGAGCTCGTCGGCATCGCGCCTGCTCGGAGCGTGCCAGAAACCCTACACCGACTTCGAGGCACAGCTGTCGCACGACTATGGCCACGGACGCAGCGCCCTGTTGTTCAACAGCGGTTATCATGCCAATACCGGTCTGGTGAGCGCCATAGCCGACAAATCTACACTTATACTTGCCGACCGCCTGGTACATGCCTCAATAATTGATGGTATCAAACTGTCGGGAGCACCGTTTGCCAGATTCGCCCACAATGATTACGAACATCTCAAGCGTCTGCTTCTTACAAAGGCCGCCGACTATAATTCGGTTCTGATTATAGTTGAAAGTGTCTACAGCATGGATGGCGACACAGCAGATATCGATCAGCTTGTGCAGTTGAAAAAACTCCACCGCAATGCATTGCTGTATGTAGACGAGGCTCATGCCGTAGGCATACACGGGCCGGGCGGTCTGGGCGAGACGGCACGGCTGGGCCTTATAGATGATGTAGACATCATTGTAGGCACTCTCGGAAAAGCCCTGGCCTCGATGGGCGCATACGCCATACTCACTCCACAGCTGCGCCAATTTATGGTCAACAAGGCCCGGTCGCTGATATTCTCTACAGCATTGCCGCCGGCGCAGATATTATGGAGCCACTTTGTGTGGCGCTATATAACTGAAGCCGACTTCCTGCGCGACAGGCTCCGGAACCTCTCGGGCTTGCTGGCCGAGGCAATACCGGGCGGAGAGCCGTCGCATATACGACCACTTATAACGGGCGATCCGGTGAAGGCTGTACAACTGTCAAAGGATCTGCTTGCCGATGGATTTAAGGTTTTGCCCATACGCACGCCTACCGTGCCACCCGGCACCGAGCGTCTGAGATTCGTGCTCAGTGCATCAATTGATGCCGCCGACATCCTAAGGCTCTCAAACGTATTACAAGGTCATCTTAAAAAGCTCTAAAACGAACTTAAAGTTCTCATGAACTACAGAATAACACACTCAGAAGGCTCATCGCGCCTTATCATAATATTTGCCGGCTGGGGTATGGACGACAATGTTTTCGACCATATCAGGCGCCCGGGCTACGACATTATGGTTATATGGGACTACCGCAATTTCTTCATCGACTGGAATTGCGTTTCCCGATATTCTGAAATATGTATTCTGGCGTGGTCTATGGGTGTATATGCCGCATCGCAGACCATACAGGCCATCGACAGCAAGATAACCAAGAAAATAGCCGTGGGGGGCACTTTGTTACCTGTAGACGACCGTTTTGGAATCCCCGAAGCCATATATCATGGCACCCTTCAGGGGCTGAATGCCATAACCTTGCGAAAATTCTTCCGCCGGATGTGCGCGACCCATGCCGACTTCGATCATTTCATGAATCATGCTCCAGGCCGTGAACTCGATGAATTGAAAGAAGAGCTTGCCGCCATAGGCGATCGCATTATACTCAACACACCCTCCAACATAAGGTGGGACCTGGCCATCATAGGCAACGACGACCGTATTTTCCCACCCGAAAACCAGCAGGCTGCCTGGCGCAAATGCAATGTTATTGTAAAGCGTATGCCTGAATGCGGGCATTATATAGACTTCCAACAAATAATCAACCATGAATTCATAGACAAAACCATGGTTGAGCAGCGGTTCAAGGCCGGTACTGCCACGTATAATGATAATGCCGCAGTACAGATAGATGTAATAGAACGTATTGATGAGAAGATACGCCAATACGGCATTGACCGTGCGTTGATGCAGGCGCGCAACAATGTGCTTGAAGTTGGGTCGGGATCGGGCCTGTTGTCACGCAAGATAACACGATATATCAACGAGGCCTGCTACACCATGTGGGATCTGGCAGCTCCGGTGCCTGAAAATCTTCCGCTCGGACGCCGCTATATTTTTGTGAACTGCGATGCGGAGTCTGAAATAAATTCCGTGCCCGACGAGAGCGTGGACCACATAGTATCGGCATCGACCATACAATGGTTCAATTCGCCTGAAAACTTTCTGAAAAATTGCCACCGCATACTCCGCAAAGGCGGCTATGCCATAGTATCGACATTCACCCACGGCAATCTTCACCAGATATCAGATATTACCCGTCACGGCCTTCCGCTCATCACCGCCGAGGGCTGGGCCAATATGGCAGCGCGATACTTCAACATAGTTGACAGCACGGCATACGAGCGCGACCTCGACTTCGACAATCCGCTGGATGCGTTGAGGCATCTGAAACTCACGGGCGTTAATTCACTTGGCCGAGCCTCAGAAATAAGCCCGCGCCAACTGATAGCACGCCTACCCATGATGCTCGACGGCAGGTATCATCTGACTTATAAACCTTTAATTCTGATTTTACAAAAACAATGAAAGATAAGCTCACATTTTTCCTGACCGGTATTGACACTGACGCCGGCAAGACCTACGCCACGGCCTTTCTTGCCAAGAAGTTTATGGACGAAGGATATTCTGTAGTTACTCAGAAATTCATACAGACCGGCTGTACTGACCAATCAGAGGACATCGTAGCCCACCGCCGACTTATGGGCATAGACCTGCTGCCCGAGGATATAGACCATACAACCGCACCCATTATCTTCAAGTATCCGGCCTCGGCACAACTCGCCGCCAGGCTCGACGGCAAGGAAATTGATGTGGCTCTTATCGACCGTTCGCGCGAGATACTGTCGTCGCGCTACGATGTACTTATCATAGAGGGTGCCGGCGGTTTGATGGTACCTTTCACCGACGACTTTCTTACAATAGACTATCCTGCCGGCCGCAATCTGCCCGTTGTGCTTGTAACCAACGGCATTCTCGGCTCTATAAACCACACAATTCTTTCGCTCGAAGCCATCAAATCGCGCGGCCTGCAACTGCCATATCTCATCTACAACCATCATTTCGACAAAGACAAAGTGATAGCCGAAGACACCTTGGGATTTATACGCAGATATATGGCAAGGCATTTCCCGGATACGGAAATTCTTGAATTACCTACCCTATAACAAAAAAGAGCATCGGCCGATGCTCTTTTTTGTTATATTTAAATTGTATTATCAGAACAAATATGCTACCTTGAGTGTCCACTGACGCGAGCGGGCAGAGTAGTCATCAAGCAGCTTGGTGCGGCAAATGTAGGTCATACCCCATGTATACGAGGCTGTCACCTGCCAGTTCCTGAAAAGTTCGGCACCAACACCGGCCACCAGTCCGAGGTCGCCACCCGAGCACTTGAACGCGCCGGCATTGCTGTGACCTACCTGAATATCGAATTCGGGACCACCGAAAACTATAGGAGCGATTTTCTCTTCAAGACCGCCCAGACGGGTGTACTTGAAGCGGAGATGCAGAGGTATGAGAATATTGTGAAGCATCACATGTTCATTTCCCCAGCCGTCCCACGACCAGATGGGCTTCTGACCAAGGTTCACCTTGGCACTTTGCTGATTGTAAAGCAGACCGAGGTCTATACCTATACCTATGCCCGGAAACATCATTTCGGCCTGAATACCGGCCATGCCTCCGACCTGCTTGGAAACCGAAACTATATCCTGCTTGAAAATAAAATCGTTGAGGGTTACGCCTACTACAGGGCCATATCGAAACTGAGCATTGCTCTTCACAGAAATCCCCATCAAGGACGATATTACTATGATAATTGCTATAAGTTTTTTCATAAAGATATATTCACTTGGCTTTTGAGCCTATACGACCGACAAAGTTACGCCATTTTTCCAAATAATATGGCCGCTATCTACTTATTATTTGTTAAAATAATAAAAACCGTGCTGAATAAGTTTACATTCAGCACGGTTTTTATATCAGTATTAAAGGTTTATTTAATCATAACCTTGTAAGTCTGTGAATTTACACGTACGATGTATATTCCTGAGTCAAGGCCTTCGACGCAGCCGTCTACTGAGTAAGCCACTGCAGCACCGTTAAGGTTGTATACAGTCGCCGCGCCTCCATTCACAAAGATTGTGTTGCCTACCACGCGTATGCCGGCACCGTTTGTTACAGTGTCGAAAATTCCGAGAGTGGAATCACCTTCTATATTATAGAAATATTTCCAGATACGGTCGGCCTTATAGCTGTCGACTGAATATTCGGGAACATATACTGTAGCAGACTTGTAAATGCCGGTACTGAACACATTATCCGATTCAAGCACGGGCGGAACAGGACGGTCAACAACAATTTTATTTATAGAGTTGCATGACTCGAATGCCTGTGCCGCTATGTTCATAGCCTGCTGAGCCTCGCGGCTTTCCACAGCGGTATCCTCACCCTCAATAGTGATGCTAAGCAGTGATTTGCAACCGTAGAAAGCTTGTTTGCCAATGTTGCGTACATACTTGCTGAACACAAGGTGCTTGATATATGCGCAATCCTTGAACGCGCCGTCGGCAATGCTTGTAACCTTGTATTCCTCGCCATAAAGCTCAAATGATTCGGGCACCTCTACAGTTCCGCTGAGGTTCTTTGCAGCCAAGGTTATCATACCTTCACCTACACCGGTTGCTTCAAAAGTATATGGCTTTTCTTCTTCCATTTCAACAATGGTACGGAACAGTTTCCAGCCCTCGGCTTTCTCGTACACGCTGCGGCATCCGTAGGGAACATAGAGCGGTACTATGTCGTAGTCATACTTGTCGAAGGGTGCGAATCCGTTTTCCATCTCCATCACAGGCGGTACGGGATTGTTGCACGATATGCGCAGCATGCCGTTGTGCGATGAGGTGGCGGGATCGGATGAATTGGCGGTGAATGCAAGGGCTCCTACACTCTTGACGCCTCGGCCGAGCCATATTGTGACAAGACCAGAGCAGTTGGCAAATGCCTCACGACCCACGTTGACCACGTTGGAGGGAACATCAAGATATACAATACCGGTGCAACCGTTGAAGGCATTGTCGCCGATATTTTCAAGGCTCGGATTGATTACAAGACGTTCAATATTGGTATTGCCCATGAACGCTTCAGGACCAACGTTTATCGTACCGTCGATAATCGAATACATGCCTCCACGTTTTTTGATGGGATACTGCACAAGGGTAGATGTGGCCTTATTGTAGAGAACTCCGTCGTATGCAGCGAATGTTGTATTGCTGTAATTTACGTAGAACTCTGAGCAATTTTCAAGTCCAAAGAATGCACCACGGCCTATCTTGTTAACGCTCATCGGCAGATTTACAGTCTCAAGCATAGACTTGGCAAATGCAATGCTGTCGATTTCCTCGATACCGTTGGGCATGTTGATGCTGGTAAGCTTGGCCGATAGGAAAGCCATGGGGCCGATCTTCTTGACTGAGTAAGGCACATTGAAGTGGAGGTCGGCCGACATCTTGGCTTCGGGATAGCGGATAAGCTCGGTTTGGTTGAGATTATAGAGAACACCATCTGCAGCAGAATAGTTTTTATTGAACTCTGCTACTATAATTTCCTTAACCGATCCCGCGAAGTTTGGCATTGCGATTTCGGTGACTGTACGCGGTATGGTAACCGAAACGGCACCGTCCTCGTCAGTAAAGCAATTGGCTGCGATACTTGTCACCGAGTAAGTCTGATCCTTGATTGTTACTGTATTTGGAATAATTACCACACCGGTGTAATTGCCGGGGATAACCTCGCAGGTCATATCGGATGTTATGCGATACTGAAGGTCGTGTACCTCCGGAGCAAGTTCAACGATGGTGTTGAACTTCTTCCATCCCTCGGCATTGAGATATGCCTCGCGGCAACCATCCTTCACATAGAGTACAGCATTGGCGTAGTCATTTTCGGTGAATGTCTCGTTTTCACCAAGAGTCAATGTGGGGGGAACGGTGTTAAGCGATGTCACCTTGGCAATGCTGCCCTGTGAATCTGCGCTTGCGGTATTGAAAGCCGAAGCACCTATGGCGCTCACCTTCTGTCCCAGCGAAACGGTCTGCAGGGCAGAGCATCCGGAAAATGCTTCTTTGGCAATGTAGGTTACATTCTTGGGAATCTCGACAGAAGAAAGACCCGAGCAGCCATAGAACGCCCTTTCACCTATAGTAGTGAGGGTTGAGGGCAGCTGTATTCCTGTAAGGAGCTTGGCGCCGGCAAAAGCCATCTCGTCGATTTGCTTAACGACTTCGGGAACGATGAACAGCGATGATCTCTTACCTGCCGGATACTGTATGAAATGTACCATATCCCTGGTAAGAATAGCGCCGTTGAATACCATATAGTCAGGATTCTTTGTATCCATGCGTATTTCAGTACAGTTGTTCATATAGGCAAATGCCTGCTTGCCTATGCTCGTCACTGTCTCGGGAATGTACATCATGGTCACTTCAGAGTATTCAAAAGCGTTGGCTTCGATTGTGGTGACGGTGTTGGTCAATGTCACCAAGCCAATCTTGCTGCCATAGAAAGCACCGCGTCCTATTGTGGATACAGTTTCAGGAATCAGATATTTTTCGGTCACTCTACCGCCGGGATAGCGCAGCAAGCTCTTTCCGTCCTTGCTGAATACCAGGCCGTCAACCGATTTGTACACCGGATTTTGCTCGCTTACTGTTATGGTATCGACAGTATATGTGAAGTTCTGATAAAAGTCGATAGCTGTTACAGTCTTGGGAATAACTACAGAGGTGGCACCGTCGGGTGTGTTGAAAGCGCTGGCCTGAATACCTGTTACGGTATAAGCAGTCCTGCCTATGATGGTCTTTTCGGGGATAACGATACTGCCTTTGTAATTACCGGCTATGACCTCACAGGTTTTCAATGAGTCAGACAAGATGTGGTATTTGAGCTTGCTTCCGTCGAGTCCTTCATCGTTAAAGAGGGTGTCAAGCACCACTTCCTGTGCATCGCCAAACTGTATATCATCAGCGCTCAATACACGCATGCTGTACACGCCATCAGTAAATGTGCTGTCTTCTTTGGTAGCGCCGAAGTTGAATTTGACTTCCTTGGTCTGCATAGCCTTGAGCGAAGGCAGGAATGTATAGATTACCCTGCTATGTCCCAAAGAGTCACACAAAGCTACGTGCAGCGTATCTTCATACTGTTTCTCAGCCTTGTTGGTTATCGAGAAGCTGATAGGATTTAAGAGGAAAGGATTCATGATTTTCTCATATTTCCAATCGCTTACACGGATGTCTATCACATTGTCTTCGTTGCTGTAGCTCACCTTGCCGTCGGCTACAGTGGCATATACATAGGAAGTAGAGCCATACGGAACGTGGCGGAAGGGTGTCCACTCTTCTTTTCCGACAACTCGGTACACAAGGCTCACCTTATAATTGCCGTCGGGACAAGCGATTGTGAAATTATCGGCTATCTGCCTTATTGATTCTTCCTTGGCAAGCTCAATAGTGACAAAGTCGGGAGCTATGTATTCCTGTTCGGTAGCACGCGACACAAATTTCACACTTATCTCGAAGTTACCGTCAGACACACTGTTATTGATGAAATTTCCGCCGGAAGTCCTGAAAACAAAACCCTCGGTGGTCTCGGCAACAATCAGATTGCCCTGCGCCCACATTTCGGGTTGTTCGGCAGGGGTGGTATCATCCACAGGCTGAATCCCTGTAATCATACGCTGATTGCTGTTATAACCATCGGTTTTATAATCAAGAGCCGACAGCAGGAAATAACCGTCGTTGTAACCGCTGTTACCCCAGTTGATATGGGCATATCCGTCGGTGTTCCAGCCATCAATAACAAAAGCGCGGCTTCCGGTTGACGAATCTTCACCGGTGAAATATACCGGACGGCCGGCTTCGAGTTCAGCTACTATGAGTTGATTGGCTTCTTCTGATGAATAATCTGCAAGCCTGACCTGCTTCATGGTAGCGGGGTTATATGCAAAGTTCTCGGCAAATGCTGTGAGTGCATCGTATCCTGCAACATTCTGCATGCTGCCAAACTGCATACGTGTAGCCACGGCACAGTCGCGTATCAGCGTAGCTACGGCCGTAACCTGCTCTGAAGTATAATTTGCCTCATACTCATTGAGCATGTTGGCCCAGTCGTAAACCGACTCGTCTAAGTTAACGCTTACCGTCTGCGGCTCTTCAAGAGTAGAACATTCATAGCTTACAGAGCCGCGACCACGTTCGGGCCATGAGTAATGGCGCATAATCTGAGCCATTGCAGTAGCCACACTGCCGGCATTTGAGGGAATCTTGCCGTCGAGCGGGCAAAGGCTGCTGAATGGAATGCGGTCGCCCCACTTGGTGTTCAAGAGTGGTTCGATTACAGGATAAACGCTATCCTGACCGGCAGCACGCGATGAATATACAGCCGGGTGCTGCAATATCCATTCGCTCTGGCGATGGTATTCGCCAAGCCAATATTTCAGATTATCGGGTAAATCGGTCATATCCAGCGTACCGGAATCAGAATACGCCAGAACGGCCGGCAAACGGTCGTCTGCACCTACAATCATAAAGCCGCTACGGGCTTTGTTAAATACATAAAAATAGTTTACGCCTTGATTTTGAGCTACGTATGCGAGTTTCAAGCCGGATTGGTCTATGGCTTTTTTTCCAGCGCGGACATCCGCACGACCCACAAATTGTTCGGCTCTGGTCAAGGCTTCGCTTTCGCTTAGCTGACGTCCTTCAGCCGGCATTCCGATAGCTGACAAGAGCAATGCTCCCGCCGAAAAGAGTATCTTAACGCTTTGTGACATGATTAAATAATTATTTTTTTGCAAAGATAACAAATTATCCCATAGCAACCTACCTATTTTTGAAATAATTTGACCAATATAAGTAATCAATGAAAAATAGTTTATATCATCTACTTGTCTTATGAACGCATCTTCAACCCTCTTCATCGGTCACGTAGCTACGGCTACGCTCCATCTTCATCGTATTGAATCTGCTGTCCATAAGACGGCGCATATAATATAAACTATTTTCCACTGCTTACTTGCAAAAACAGCCGGCTCGGAAATTATATTTCCGAGCCGGCCATTATATCTTAAGGCTTATCCGCCAAAATTATCGTAATGTATATTTTCAGGGTCTACACCGAGAGCGTCGAGCATCTTGTTGACCGATGCGCTCATCGGACCGGGTCCGCACATGTAGTATTCGATATCTTCGGGCGAATCATGATCTTTGAGATAAGTGTCATATATCACCTGATGTACAAATCCCGGGGTGTATTTCACTCCTGCGGCATCGGCGGCCGGATCGGGGCGGTCGAGCGCCAGATGGAAATGGAAATTGGGAAATTCTTTCTCTATAGCGAGGAAATCTTCGAGATAGAACACCTCGTTGAGCGCCCTTGCTCCGTAGAAGTAGTTCATCACGCGGTCGGTGGTCTTTAGGGTTTTGGTAAGGTGCATTATCTGCGCTCTGAGCGGAGCCATACCGGCGCCACCGCCTATCCACATCATTTCATTCTTGGTGTCGTAGATGGGATGGAAATCTCCGTAGGGGCCACTCATTATCACCTTGTCGCCGGGCTTAAGGCTGAATATATAGCTCGATGCTATACCCGGATTCACGTCCATGAAGCCAACCGCGGGCTTGGGTTTGAACGGTGGTGTGGCTATGCGCACGGTGAGCATTATACGGTTGCCTTCGGCCGGATAATTGGCCATGGAGTAGGCACGCACCGTGGGTTCTGTATTCTTGCATTTGAGGTTGAACAGCCCGAATTTCTCCCACGCCGGCAGATATTGCTCTCCTATCAGCGCCTTGTCGAAATCCTTATCATAATCAATTTTGAATTCAGGAATCTTTATCTGCGCATACGAGCCCGGCTCAAAGTCCATGTGTTCTCCTTCGGGCAGAGCTACGATGAATTCCTTGATGAACGTGGCGACATTCTTGTTTGATATCACCTCGCACTCCCATTCCTTCACCGACAGGGCCGATGCGGGCAGATTCATCTGAATGGGTTTCTTTACCTTAACCTGACAGCCGAGGCGCCACTTGGCCAGCTGCTCCTTGCGGGTAAGATGCACCTTCTCGGTGGGCAGCACACTGCCGCCGCCCCTCATCACCTGTACCCGGCACTGTCCGCAGCTGCCTTTGCCGCCGCAGGCCGAAGGCAAGAACACACCGCTCGAAGCCATGGCTGTGAGCAATGATTGCCCGGAAGCTACTTCTATGGTCTTTTCGCCATTGATTGTAATAGGCACATTACCTGTATGCACAAGAAACCGTTTGCTTATCAGCAATATGAGCACAAGCATAAGGGTAATGATGAGAAAGATTCCCACCCCGGTCACTATAGTGGTGCTCATAAGGGATACCGGTATGTATGTAGTTATCATTGTTATCAGATTTTAATTCCGAGGAAGCTCATGAAAGCTATGCCCATAAGGGATGTGATGATAAAAGTGATTCCGATGCCGCGCAGTGGTCCTGGTACATTGGAATATGAGGCGATGCGCTCGCGTATGGCAGCTATGGCACAAATGGCCATAAGCCAGCCCAGACCCCAACCTCCGCCGGCACATACGGCGGTCCATACCGAGTCAAACTCGCGTTGCTGCATAAAGAGCGATCCGCCCAGAATGGCACAGTTGACGGCTATAAGCGGCAGGAATATGCCAAGCGATGAATACAGGGCCGGTGAAGTCTTCTCTATGACCATCTCCACGAGCTGTGTCATGGATGCGATAACCGCTATAAACAATATAAGCGACAGAAAGCTGAGGTCAACCTCGGCATACTCCTCGCCCAGCCATGTCAGTGCTCCGGGCTGCAGCACGTAGGTATTAAGAAGATAATTTATAGGCAATGTGATGACCAACATGAACATAACTGCCACTCCCAGGCCAAACGACGTCTTCACATTCTTGCTGACGGCAAGGAACGAACACATACCCAGAAAATAGGCAAATATCATGTTGTCGACAAATATCGACCGTATGAATATATTCAGATTCTCCATATCTCTTTAAGTGCTTTTCATCAGTTTTTTCATACAATGGCTTATGGCTCCTGCAACTCCTTGTGCAACGAACGGTGTACCCAGATGATACATGCCACCACTATCAAAGCCATCGGGGGCAATATCATCAGGCCATTGTTTACATAGCCGGCTTCATAGAAACTCTTAGGCACGACCTGATAGCCGAGCAATGTACCCGACCCCAGCAGCTCGCGGAAAAAACCTACTATTATCAAAATTATCGTGTAACCTATGCCGTTGCCAACCCCGTCGAGAAACGAAGGCCACGGTCTGTTGGCCATGGCAAAGGCCTCAAGTCGTCCCATGAGAATACAGTTGGTGATTATCAGGCCGATAAACACCGACAGTTGCACACTCACCTCGTAGGCGTATGCCTTGAGCAGTTCGCTCACTATAATCACAAGGCCGGCCACCACCACAAGCTGTACGATGATTCGGATGGAGGTGGGTATGGTAGAGCGTATCAGAGATATTATCACGTTTGAAAAAGCCAGTACGGCTATCACACTCAATCCCATCACAATAGCCGGCTCGAGCTTGGCTGTCACGGCAAGCACAGAGCATATACCCAGCACTTGCACTATCACCGGATTGTTCTTGGAAAAAGGATTGAAAAAAACAGTTTTATTTGTAACCTTTTCGCTCATTTTTCTTCTGTATTATTGAGTGTACGTAAAAAATTCTCATAGGGTCTCAGACAATTCTGCAGCATGGCGCTGACACCCTTTGAGGTTATGGTGCCACCCGAAACTCCATCGACATACTCACTGCCGTTGTACTTCTGGCCTTTCTTCACCACAGCCACCGGTATCAGGTAATACCCCGTGAAGAGGTGTTTACCCACAAACTGGTCGCTGAAAGCCGGTTTGGCAATTTCCGCGCCCAGGCCCGGAGTCTCGCCCTGGTGGTCAAAGTAGGCACCGTAGATGGTGGAGCCGTCAGAGTCCAGGGCTACATATCCCCAGATAGGTCCCCACAGGCCTGCGCCGTATACGGGCAGTATGTACTTATGTGAGCCGTCGGGCATGGATATCTCATACACAGGCAGCTGCCTTTGCTCGTCAGGTAATTTTGACTGTGCGGCCACATTCACATCAAAGGCATCGCCCTCAATCTCAGTGCCGTTACTGTCTACAATAAACTGACGTGTGACATAGCGCGAGAATTCTGCCGCTATACTGTCTTTGGGAGCTGTGACATGCAGCGATGCAAGTATCTGACGCATCTTGTCGTTAGCAATGTTTTCCTGCTGCTTGTCTTTAAGGCTCATGGCTGTATATGCAAGCGCGGTGCCAACTACAACCACGAGTACAACTATATAAAGTATCGTGTACCAATTGCTTTGCTTGTTTATTTTCATACCTTCTGTGTTTTTGAAATTAAACGTGCACGCCTGCGGTTGATATTTGAGCGCACCACCATCCAGTCGATAAGCGATGCAAACACATTCATGAGCAGTACAGCCAGCATGGCACCCTCGGGATAACCGTTGTTGTATGTTCTGATTATAACCGCTATAACACCTATGAGGAAGCCGTAGATAAGCTTGCCCAACTTGGTGCGGCAGGCTGTCACGGGATCAGTTGCCATAAACACTCCGGCAAAGGCAAGGCCGCCGTAAAGCAGTTGTTCGCCGGGTTTGAGATATGACGCCGGATACAGTGGCGCCAATTCATTGGCTATCCAGCCCATGAACAATGCTCCCACAAGCACCGAAAGCATTATGCGCCACGAGCCTATGCCGCTCATCAGCAGTATGGCGGCACCGATCATGCAGCACAACGTGGAGGTTTCACCAAACGAACCGGGTATAAGTCCTATAAAGGCGTCCCACATGGTTATCAGGTGTCCGCCAATACCGGTAAGCTCTGCGGGCTGACCCGATGAAGCTGCAATCTGTCCAAGGGGAGTGGCACAGGTGAATCCGTCGGCCACCTCAGGACCGAAGCCAAACATGGTGCCGGTGGCCACAAACACATCGTCGCCCGACATCTGTGCCGGATATGCGAAGAACAGAAATGCTCGGGCTACCAAGGCTACGTTCACTATATTATATCCGGTGCCTCCGAATACTTCTTTTGCAAAGATTACTGCAAAAGCAGTGGCTACGGCCAACATCCACAGCGGAGTCTCCACCGGACATATCATTGGTATCAGAATACCTGTTACAAGAAATCCTTCCTGAATCTCTTCTTTTTTTACCTGTGCGACTGCAAACTCTATCCCCAGTCCCACAAGATATGTGACAACCACCTTGGGCAGTATTGCCAGCAGGCCATAGAACATGAGCGACCAGAAGGGGAATGTGCTCTGTCCGGCCGCCAGCCAATGCTGGTATCCGGTATTGTACATTCCGAAGAAGAAACATGGCATCAGCGCCAATACTACAATAATCATTGCCCGCTTTGAGTCTATAGCATCATGTATATGCGTTGCAAGCGTTGGGGCGGAAGTGGTGCGCGGTGTGTAGAGGAACGATTCAAAACCCTCGTACACCGAGCCTAAGGCACTCATACGGCCTCCGGGCTCAAAGTTGGGGCGCACCTTGTCGAGAAATGCTCGTATCGGTTTCATAGCTCTTATCAGCTGAGTTCTTTACGTAAATAATCGAGTCCGTCGCGGACTATCTGTTGTATGGGCAGCTTCGATGCATCCACAAACTCGCACAAAGCAAAGTCTTCAGGTGCCACTTCGTATATGCCCAAAGCCTCCATATCGTCTATATTCTTGCTGATGATGGCTTTAAGCAGGTATTCGGGCAATATGTCGGCAGGCATCACCTTGTCGTATTCCCCGCTCAGTATCATGGCTCGGCGGCCGCCGTTTAGTCGTGCATCGGGCGAGAAGAGCTTGCGCAGACGGCGGAATGGTATTGCCTGATTTACACTTAGCTTTGATAGCGACAGCGAGGCCCAGCCCATAAACTCGTCAACATCATCGCCCTCGGCTATCACACTTACATGTCGGTAAGGCGAACGCAAGTAGCCATCCATACCTACCGAACTGCCGGTCAATACATTACCCGAAATAATACGTTTATTGGCTCCGTCATCTTTAAGCCTGCCGGCAAGCAATGCTTTCATCTCAACACCGGCTATGGCCGAAGCCACATACGGAGCCGCGACCTCGGGCCCGGTAACGGCCACTAATGTTGAGCTGTCTATCTCACCGCTGCTCAGCAGTTTGCCTATCTTGTACAGGGTGACAACATCAAGGGTCCATACATTATCGCCTTTGTTGACCGGCGATACATTCGCTATCTGAATCCCTACATTACCTATGGGATGAGGACCGTCGAATGTAACTGTCTCAGCATCCTTTATAAAGTCAAAAGGCCATTCGTCATTGATTCCTACATATACCAAACCATCGGTGAGAGACTTCAGCGCCTTTACCGCCGTGGCAAGTACTTTTGAAGCGTCTTTATCAAGCATGGCCGCCAATGGCAAAGCCAATGGTGCCGAATCTATGGCCGTAACAAATATATCTCGGGGCCGCAGTGTCGGATCGGGAACTATATCGTATGGTCTGTTGCGGAACATAGCCAATAGCCCGCAGCGGGCAAGCAGCGTGGCCAAAGGCATTTTCAAATCAAATGATTCTTTGGTCTGAAGACCGTCACTTTCAATTTCTACCCTAAGTATTTTGCGACGTTCACCGCGGACTATGGCTGTGATACGGCCGCTGACAGGCGACACAAGGCATAAATCCGGGTTTGTCTTATCGTGCATCACTGCCGTTCCGACTTTCACCTCCACGCCTTCTTTCACATCAAGCTTTGGCAAAAAGCCCGGAAAATCATCGGGTATTATTGCATATTTTGAAGCCTTAACCTCGACCGGCGTCAAGTCTGTCACAGCACCCGCCAGCCGAAGATTCAAGCCCTTATTTAGCTTTACTCTCATGTTTTCAAGGTAATACAGATATTTGTCAGCAAAATTAAGAAAATTTTTCCAATTTTTCTAAAAATTGCCCCAAAAAGTGTATTTCTTTGCAATTCTCTTCTTTTCAGAAAAATATTTCACACTACAGGCCCGGCTATCTGCTCATACGATGGCATAGCGTGCAGAAATTCATACCCCGTACCTGTAAAACGGCAGCAGTAATGCCTCAGGCCGTTGGAAACCATAAGATAAGGCGCACCGAGCACACTGTTGTATCGTGCTATCTGATCGAACACCCGCTGATTGATTTCTACATCGGGGCGCTTATACTCAATGATACAGGCCGGAGTGAGGTTGCGGCGAAACACCACCGTGTCGCACCGCCGTTGCATATTGTTGAATTTAAGGCCTGTCTCGTTGGCAATCATGCTCCTCGGATAGCCGAGCGTTTCAATCAGATAGTTGACAAAGTGTTGACGTACCCACTCCTCGGGCGTCAGCACAAGCCACTTGTCGCGCAAGGGATCAAACACCTTTACAGCTCCGTCGGGCTCGCGACGCAATCGTATTTGGAAGGCAGGTAAATTCAGCTTATCAAACATTTTTATGATTTTAATGTGTCCTTTGGAAAAATCTGCGTAAATTTACACAAATTTTTTAAGAGTGTGTTTACTTTTAACTCGCGTTAAGCCTGAGAGGATTAATGCGAAACACTTAAAACAAATACATTCTTTAATTAATAATTAATTCGTGTGTTAAAAGTAAACACACTCTCATTATATTCTAACATGGCAGCAGACCCTATCTCATTCGATGCATTGCGCCGGGCAATACGCTCGGGCAACCTGGTACCTGTATATCTTCTTCATGGCAAGGAGGGCTATTACATTGATGAGTTGGTCAAAGCATTTGAGAATATACTGCCCGAGGAAGACCGCGAATACGGCCTTACCAATATCTATGCGCCGCAGGTGCCCGATCCCAGGGCCATAGTAGATATATGCCGTCAGATACCCATGATGACCGAGCGCCAGATTGTGATTGTTCGTGAGGCCCAGTCGGTGCGCGGCGATTTTATCGACAAGCTCGCTGCATACGCCTCATCCCCCACTCCATCCACTATACTTGTAGTGGCATCGCGCGGCGACAAAATAAAGGGCAAGGAATTTGCCAAGGCGGTTGTAGCCTCGCGCGGAGTGGTATTTGAATCAAAGGAAGTGTATGCCAATCAGGTTCCGGCTCTGATAGAACGATATATCAAAGACAAGGGCCTTAATTCCGAACCGCGTGCCATAGACCTGCTCGGCGAATATATAGGCACCAATCTGAGCCGTCTGTACAATGAGATTGACAAACTTACCGAAATACTTGGCCCGGGCGCCACAATCACTCCCGAATCGGTAGAGCGCAATATCGGCATAAGCAAAGACTACAATAACTTCGAGCTTATTGATGCCATAGCCGCAAAAGATTTTGCCAAGATGATGCGCATAGCCGCCTACTTTGAGGCCAACAGCCGTCAGAATCCTTTTGTAGTGACAGCGTCGAGCATATTCAGTTTCTTTGCCGATCTTTTGCAGGCTTATTATGCCAAAGACAGATCAGACCGCGGAATACAGCAGGAACTTGGCCTGCGGAATTCATTTGCCCTTAAGCGCATAAAACAAGGTATGAGCAACTACAACGCCTTTCAGATAATAGAGATAATAGATGCCATCCGCAAATACGACGCCATGAGCAAAGGCTCAGGCTCAAGACAGGATCCATACAAAATGCTCGGCGACCTGCTCTTTCACATAGCCACCGCACCCGGCCGACTGCCGGTGTGATATGATCCTGCCTCACATATATCATAAAATATTGAATCTAACTTTAAGCATTACATTGAATGGACGAAGGCGGTAGGTGCTCCGGTATATATCCATATCTGTGTAATTGACGCGTGAAAACTCTTTGCGGTTGAAAATGTTGTTTGCCTCCAGTTCCCAGTCGAAGCGTCCTGCCTTGTAGGTTATACGGGCATCGCCAAACCACGTGTGCCGTCCTTTTTCAGTCATATTGGTGTAATTTTCTTCAAAGGCTACATTTAGTATGAGCCTCTTAATCGGAAAGAAATTTAGATCCAATCGACCGGTGCATTGCCTTACAGCTTCCACTGTGTTCTTGTTTATTTCCGTAAAACTCTTGTTCTCTCCGTATGCCAAACCAAGAGCCATTCCCATCCAAGGAGCCGGTGTAGCAGAATATACAAGATTTGCACTCCAATATTGCGACTTGTAATCAACCGGCAGGCTGTTGATCAATTGCTTGCTCTTGTACAGGCTATAATTTCCCGTAAGCTTAAACGTTGACTCCCAGAAACCCATTCCCTTGCTAACATTGGCTTTAGCTCCGTATCGGTTTGAAACGTATGGCAGCTCAATGGCATTCTTCACCGTTGCTATGCCATCATATTCATATCCGACCATTGTATTGCAGCTTGACCGTTGCCATGATGCGGAGGCATTGACAAAAAGCTGCGCCATTGCATTGGAATAATGGTATTCCCCGGTTATATTGAGCGACTTGTCAACCAATGTGTGTTCTACAAGCGATTCTCGGAAAGTAAGATAATCGGTCATAACAACACCCGATTGTGCCCGGTCGGAATTGTTTCTGAATTTATAATATGACGCATTCAAGCCGCTCCAACTTTTGCCGAGACGATAGGTATATTTTATCGCAGGGTTGAAGTTGATATAGTTCCATTCTCTGTTCCTATCGCCGGCTTCCTTATCACTAAGCCATTGTCCGTTATACGAAAGCGGTAAAGTAAGCTCAAAATATGAATTGCTTTTAGGATAGCCGATACGTGCTTCTCCGCCACCTTCAACTTTTCCGAATGAGTATCTGTTGACAGTTTTTAAATCCGACAAATCAAAGCCATCAAGGTCAGACTTCACGGATTCAATGTCGACATTACCGAATATGAACGTATTTATTCTCAACTCACCAAATCTTATAAAATATCCTGTCTCGGCTTGTCCTCGAAAGTCATCTGATGTATAGTTTTGGCTAACAATATCTTTTTCAGCTTTGTCCGGGAATATCGAGGCAGGACTGACACTGAGTTTTTGGGGACGGTGATTCCAACCGGCTCCAAAAGAAACGTTCCAGGCATTATTTCCTGTGTTGAAGATAAGATCCGCTTTGTCTGAAATAGAGAAAGCCGGATTATCAAGATGCTGATTCACAGTCTGGTCTATGTCAGAGAAGTCTGTAGCAAGTGTGTTGATGCCATTGCTTTCGTCCCATGATACATTGACATCAAGGCTGTTCACCGCATAAACCCTGTCAGTGTTTTTCTTGTAGACTGCACCTCCGCTTAGTCTGTGCACATAGTTTTTCGTCTCAATAATTTGCGACATTGTGCGATACGAACCGTTGGGCAGATATTGCTCGGTGATTGATGAACCTTCGTTCTTCAGCAAGTCGTCGACATACGACAAAGAAAGTGATAAGGAAGAAAGCGAGTCAAGTTTCAATATATTGTTTGTGCTCACGGTGTTCGATCGGTTGCGTAAATAACGCTTCTGTTTCACTCCCGGTGTTCCGGGGGTGACGATGCCAAGAGGTGCCTGATTGAAAAACTGCATTCCTCCATCACCGGTCAGATTCTCTTGTTCGGCTGAAACATTATCTCCGCTGTTATTCCCTTTGTAGGTTGTAATTGACTGGCCTTTTTTCCCGAAATACATACCTGTAGCCTCGGCAGCCCATAGCATAGGCTTATATCCGATACCCACCATTCCGGTCATGGTAAAGACTCCTTTAGCTGACGACTTAAGTTTGAGATTGATGGTTACATCTTCAGTAGGACTCCAATTCTTAAGAGCCCTCACCGGTTGATGGTTCTGATATACCTGAACCGACGCCACATCGTTGGCTGAGATATTGTTTGTGGCAATACCGTATCTTCCTTGCAGAAGGTCCATGTCTTCTACATAGAAATTCTTGATTGTCTTTCCGTTGAACGAAATGCTACCTTTGTCTGAAACTTCAAGCCCCGGCATTTTCTTGATGACATCGGCAATCACCCTGTCGTTTTCATCCTTATAGGCTCCCACATTAAAACTCAGGGTATCACCCTTTTCGGTTATTTTGTCGGCTACGACGCTCACTTCTTTTAGCATCATATCCGTTTCCTCCATAACAAAATCCAGCTGTTGAGTTCTTGCGGGCACCGTTTTTAATGAGGCGGAAAACCCCATCATGGATGCTTTGACGGTCACCGAATCTGCATCCGTTGAAAATGATATGGAATATTTACCATTTCCATCAGCATTGCCAAATCCTTTCACGCTTTTGCCTGCAAGGACGGAAACAATGGCGGGCAACGGTTCGCCGGACTTATCTGTGACAGTCCCGGATATAACTACTTGGGCAGAAAGATTGTGTCCGACCAACAATAGCATTAAAAGCGTAAATATGAAATGACATCTGTGCATTGTTTATTCAAGTTCAAGCTGTGAATATGGATGTTTCCTTGAGTTCATGATCTTCCCGGTCTTATATTGGATTACTTCCGTTCCGGTGGTCTTGAAGTAGTTCTCATTAAGTTTTCTCTGAAGCTCTTGAACGTTCTTCCTTGTTGATTCCTTATACTTGGCTCCTCGAGGTTCGTAAATGGGGAATGTACCATTTTTAACTTCAGTAGCCTCCCATGAATATGTATTTGTAGAATCTGCTATCTTCATTATAAGACCCGGCAGTCCTCCAAATTTCCAAGGCCCTGCACTCACGGGGATATCTGTAGTAAACCACGCCACATAATCACGTCCACGCCAATGGCAGACAGCTTTCCGGCAAGTATAGCCACAAACCTCCTTGCTTTCATCTAAAATGCTCCAGTCCTGCAAAGGAAGTTGCTCAGCATATTTTTGATTGTCCGACTCTATTGCATCCGGCATTGTCGCAAACTCTTCCAGTAGATTGTTCTTAGTCAGTATTGTAGAGTATTGGTATTCAATCCAATGTCCGGGTTTATAGCCTTGAAGCCACCGTGCAGCCGGCCAGACATTTGACTTGGGATGCGTATTTAACCAGTTGGCAAGACTATCTTCGTTAAGTTCAACAAAACGACTGCTGTATTGAGTTATATTCTTGCCTATTTTCAGTTGTCCTTCATCAATCCAAGTATCCTTGTCTTTTATGTTTTCTGCATTAAAAGCATATAGAATGCGTATTGACGCCTTCTCTGTGCTAACCCGTTCTCTGCATTTTTTGAAGTTCCAAAGAGCAACTTTAGCATCCGTGTCCTTTCGTTGTGATATTGCCAAAGGCGAAGATGAAAAAACAAAAAGCATTATGAGAATGTGTTTTAAAACCGCTGAATTGAGAAGCTTTTTCATTTGACATGATTTATTTACAAGTTTTTTTCATGCCACAAAGATATAACTTATTTTTAAATTCTACAACTTATTTATACGTTATTATTAATAAAAACCTTCTTTTACTGATTCAAGACATATCTAATCAGCAACTACAATGCGTCTTTGTTTCTATATCAATTCGGTGAAAGTTTGAAAGTTATCGGCAAATTGTATGTACTTGAAACAGGTACTCCATTTAATAAAGCCGGCTTGAATTTCGAGATTTTGCCACAAACTCTCAATGCTTCTTCATCCAAATATTTATCCACTGATTCCGCGATACGCATAGACATCACTTCGCCCTTATCGGAAAGTTGAAAAGACACAACTACCTTTCCTTCCATACGATGCTGCTCAGCTTCTTTTGGATATTTCACATTATTCATCAAAAATTTCATCAAAGCCATTTTTCCTTCATAGTATTCAGCCTCTTCAAAGATGCCATCAATTTGCTCTGATTCTACTGCAATCTTTTCAACTGATTGATCTGCATCATTATTTTCCTGCTTCACTATTGTTTTAGAGGAAATGTATTCATTACTACTACGGTCGGAGATGTTGACGGCTTGAATCTGATCTACAAAGATTCGCACAGGGGGCAAATTGCAAGCAAGTAACCCGATTGACAGGAACGGAAACAAAACAACAACCGCTATACATCTCTTATCAGCAGTATTCCCCTTGTTCATCATGTAGATTCTCTTTCTGATACTTCCGGCATTTAGAAAATCTACCGGAAGATTAAATTGAGAAGAGAATGCGTATGACACAAGAAACAATTGATACCTGCGAGGATCTACACCTTCCATCAGCACACTCTCATCTGCTTGAAATTCGTGAATCTCCTTTAGACAATCCCTCAGCATCCACGCCACCGGGTTATACCACATAAAGCAGATCATTATTTGGGAAAACAACAAATCCACCCAATGCAATTTTCTGATATGTGCTGATTCGTGAGCTATGACCACCGATCTGTTATCGGATTCGTATAACCGTTTGCTCATGATGATTAAATTTCCCCAGCTGAAAGGCGCCACTTTATCATTGTCAGAGATTACAATATTATTTCCGTGTTCATTACTCCGCTGCGATCTTCTTATGATAAACAGAATTCTGACACTTCCCCACAAATATGAAAGCAAGACTCCTGACAACCCTATGTAATATGCAATTACAAGAATTTTACCAAATAAATCTCCTCCATCATCAACATGGATATTGTCGTAGCCCCGGAGTTGAGAATGCGGCACACCAATCGACACTATATTATTGATCTTTTCGGAGGCCGGGAAATCACTGAAAAGAAGGAATGCAGAAATCACCGACAATCCATATATCGTTAATATAATCAGCCTGTTAAATCCATATTGCTTTCTGTTTCCCATAAACCATCTGTATGGCAGGTAGCAAAACAGCAATACTACACTTGAAATAAGTGAATATGAAAGAATATATCCCATTTCAATCGGGCCTTTTTTTTGATTCGAGTTCTTTTATAATCTCTTGGAGTTCTTCAAGTGTTATCTTGTTTTCCTCAGCCAACGCCGATACAGCATTCTTATATGAGTTGCTAAAGTAATTCCTTATCAACTCTGCGAATGATTTTTCTCTAAAGTATTCTCTCTTTACGACCGGGAAAAACCTGTGTGTAGGCCCGAATACCTCATGACTCACATATCCTTTTCCCTCGAGAGTGCGCACGTTGGTAGCCACTGTGTTAAACGGTGGTTTGGGATCCGGGTAAAGTTCAACCATTTCTCTGATAAACAGAGGGCCTTTATCCCAGAGCATATTCATGATCTCGGCTTCTTTCTCAGTAAGGAGTTGTTTCTTTCTTCCTGCTTTCATCTTTTTTGAGGTTTATCGCAAAGTTAAGACTTATTCATGAATTATACAACTTATTAATACATCAATATCTTTAAATTAAACTGCATCCCAAAAGTTATACAATAAAACTTTCGGGATGCAGTTCAAACTATTTCTCTATTTTTCTATCAGTCAAATACGCCTTCAACCGATTCCTCGGCTGTTTCGGGCTCTTCGGGTTCGCTGAAACCGCTGTCGCACAGACTTACGTCTGCCGGGAAATTAAAGCGCTTCGACTGGTCGTAGGGAAGGTTGGGATCGGCATATACGCGCGACATATATTTACCATATATGGGCAATGCCATCGACGCACCCTGTCCCTCGGCCATTGAGTTGAAGTGTATGTAGCGTTCGTCACCGCCTACCCACACGCCCGACACAAGATCAGGGGTGAAGCCCATGAACCAACCGTCGGCATTGAAGTTAGTGGTACCGGTCTTGCCTCCCATCTGTGCGGTGATATTGAACGGAGGACGACGCAGGCGGTTACCGGTACCGCCGTCTACCACATTGAGCAGCATCGACAATATGCGGTAATAGCCCTTTTCGGTAATTACTTCTGTCTGATTGGGAGTGAAGTCTGAAATCACATTGCCATTTGAGTCAGCAATAGCTGTTACAAACATCGGGTCGGTACGCATGCCTTTGTTTGCAAATGCGCTGTAGGCTGTCACCATCTCCTTTACCGACACCTCACAGGGGCCAAGACACAGCGACAGTACTGCCGGAATCTTGTTGGTAATTCCGTATGAGTGCATTCTCTTGACCAGCTCGGCGGGCGAAAGCTGCGCCATAAGTCGGGCCGAAATCCAGTTGTTTGAATTAGTCAAAGCCCAGCGTATGTCCACCATCTCGCCAATCCTTGACTTGCCGGCATTGCGCGGCGACCACGGTCGGCCATTCTCATCGTAGAATGTGGGCTGCTCGTTGAGCAACTGGTCGCAGGGGGTGAAATCGCTCTCCATTGCGTATGTGTAGAGGAACGGCTTGATTGTAGAACCTATCTGACGGCGACCGGTAGAAACCATGTCGTACTGGAAGAAGCGGAAGTCGGGGCCACCCACGTAAGCCTTAACAAAACCTGTATTGGGATCCATGCTCATGAATCCGGTGCGCAGGAAGCTCTTGGTGTAGAGTATCGAGTCGCGCGGAGTCATGGTGGTGTCGACCGGGCCGTTGTAGCTGAATACAATCATCTCGGTGGGAGTGTTGAACTGAGCGTCGATTTCCTCCTCCGACAGACCGGCGAGCTTGCCTACACGGTGGCGCTCGCTCTGCTTGATGGCTGTGCGTATGAGTTTCTCGCGGGTCTTGGCATCAAGCTCGGCCGGATTTGAAGTATAGGGGGCGGTGCTTGAATTGCGCTTTTCGCGGAAGAACTGGCCTTGCAGCTTGCTCATGTGTTCGTTCACGGCCTGCTCGGCGTATGTCTGCATGCGCGAGTCAATGGTGGTGTAAATGCGCAGTCCGTCGCTGTAGATGTCATATTTGGTACCATCGGCCTTGGGGTTCTTGTCAATCCAGCCATACAGGGGATTGATGGCCCATTGAATGGAGTCGTCCACATACTTCTGCTGATCCCACGACGGATAGTGCGAGCGCTCGGGCTTGTGAGCGGTGAGATAGCGGCGCAGCTCTTCACGGAAATACGGAGCCATGCCCTCCTTGTGGTCCACACGGTGGAAATCGAGTTCGAGAGGCTTTGACTGAAGCTCGCGCATCTCGGCTTCGGAAATCATTCCGGCTTTCTCCATTTGCTCGAGCACCACGTTGCGGCGCTGCTTGGTACGTTCGGGACGGCGCACGGGATTGAAATATGCCGGATTCTTCACCATTCCTACCAGCGTGGCAGCTTCAACTATATCAAGGTCTTTGGCATCTTTATTGAAATATACCTTGGCGGCCGACTTGATACCGACGGCATTGTACAGGAAGTCAAACTGGTTGAGATACATCTTGAGAATCTCGTCCTTTGAATAGAATCGTTCAAGCTTCACGGCTATCATCCATTCGATAGGCTTCTGCACCGCACGCGACAGAAATCCGTCGCTCGGGGGTGTATACAGCTGCTTGGCCAGCTGCTGGGTGATGGTGGAGCCGCCGCCGGCATTCTTCTGCTGCATTAGCACAGTCTTTACCACTGCTCGTGTAAGGGCTTTCATATCTATGCCCGAATGGTCGAAGAAACGGGCATCTTCGGTAGCTATAAGGGCATTCACCACATTCGGCGAAATTTCGTCGAGGTCGGCGTAGACGCGGTTTCCTGAATTTCGGAAGTATCGTCCCATTTCCTTGCCGTCGGCAGTATAGATTATCGACGCATACTTATCCTGGGGATTGCGCAGCTCCTCCACCGGAGGCATATAACCAATCACTCCATTGTATGCGAGTATAAAAAAGAGAAAAAGGACGACAACCCCAATGCCGAACACCCACCACAGGGTGCGCATCACTCTTCTGCCCCATGAGCGTCGGGTGGCTTTGCCGGATTTTACTTCGTTTTCTGAATTATTTATATTGTCTGTCATAAAAATGAATTCAATTTCTATGGTTGAAAAGCTCAGGCGAAAAAAGCCTGAATGCAAAGTTATAAAGTTTTTCGCAAAAAATTACCGCGACAATACTTAATTTTGTATTATCAAACCCAATTAGCCTTGCCATTTCTTTTTAATTAATGATATAATGGCCTAATTATGTTAATATAAGTTAAAGTACTTGCACGGTATCAGGAAAGTCCTTAACTTTGCAGTCGAAAAATCGCGGGATAGAGCAGTGGTAGCTCACTGGGCTCATAACCCAGAGGTCGTCGGTTCGAATCCGGCTCCCGCCACAAAGAAAAGCACAGTGCATGGCATTGTGCTTTTATCTTTATTATTGAAAATAATAAAGTATAAACATCGGCCGGATGTCAATCAATGACAATTCCGGCCGATGTTTATGTATGGAGTCTGTTCAGATCAATCGTTGATTGCTTTGTAGACCTGGCGGAACAGCTCGGGGCGCAGGTTTGCTTTGTTGAACGCAGCGTTGTCGCGCGAGGGATTCACGCGGTTGTTGAGGAAGATGAATATCAGTTCCTCCTCGGGATCTACCCAGAATACAGTACCGGTGAAGCCTAAGTGACCGTATACACCGGCGCCGGCTTCATCGCATGTAGGCGAATTCTCGGGTTTTTCCACATCGGGCTTGTCAAAACCGAGTCCGCGACGGCATGTGGGGCTCTTTGCAGTGGTGAAGAGCTTTACGGTTTCGGGCGACAGCACCTGTGCATCGCCATACTTACCGCCGTTAAGCCACATCTGACAAAGTTTGGCCAGGTCGGTGGCAGTGGCAAAAAGTCCGGCGTTACCGCTCACTCCGCCCAGCATTGCAGCTGTCTCATCGTGTACGTATCCGTGAACGAGCTGACTGCGCAGCATGGCATCGTACTCAGTGGGAGCTATGCGTTCCTTTGCGAAATATCTAGAGGGCTGATAACCGGTGTTGTACATGCCGAGTGGAGCGAAAATACTGTCGCGTACCCATTTGTCATGGCTTATTCCGGTAAGGCGCTGTTCCATATCCACGAGCAGTATGAAGTTGAGGCAGGAATAATTGTAATTCTTGTTTTTGCGCAACGGACGGTTGTAGATAAAGTTGAGTACAGTATCTATGGTCTGCGGAGCTATGTACAGTCCCTTGGCGGCTTCGATATTAAACTCTGATGTAGGTGCAGGCGAGGTAATATCACGGCGGATCTTTGCAGTGGTATATCCCCAACAATTCTTCATCTGAAATACTGTGTGATCTTTATCCTTTTTAGGAACGAACAGCTGCCCCTTGTAGGTAGCGGTATCCATCATAAGGCCATATACATTGATTGAAGCGGGCATACCGGTCTCGTGAAACAGCATCTCGCGAGGTGTGAAAGTCTTGCCTGCAGCAGCCAAGCCCGGAATATGGTCGGCAGCGGGTTTGTCAAGGTCAAAAAGACCAAGGTCGTAAGCCTTCATCACACCCGGGAGTGCTCCTGTAGCTTTTGATACCGAAGCAAGGTCATATAGTGTATTGTCCTCAACCTTGGCGCCACCGGCTGTAAGCACTCCGAAAGACTTGTCGTACACCACATTGCCATGACGTGCCACAAGCAGCTGGGCACCGGGGAAAGCACCGTCGGCCAAAGCTTTATTCATAAGATAGTCCAGCGAGTCGGTAAGTTCCGGTTTCAGACCTTCGGCCAGGGGAGATGTATAGCCCAGACGGCTTTTCGACAGCTTGATACCGGTTCCCATTGGTGCTACATTAGGCAGATCCACAGGCAGCTTGCCACTAACCTCTATACCGCCGAACAGAGCCATGGCGGCAGCCGATCTTATCTCCGGAAGATTATCATAAGCCAGAACTATGGCCCTGCTGTGAGCGAGCGAGGCATGGTACTTGTTCATCTTATACGGATTAACCATAAACACGCTCACCAGATTTTTCACTCCGTCGAGTCGGGCAAATGCGTTGCGGCTTGCAAGTTTGTCGTCGTAAACAGCTGCTATCACAATGCTGTGCTCCTTGATTTCCTTGAGGGCTTTTGCAGTGAATGTACCATCGGTGGGGGTGTACACATCAACATGGGCATATTTGCGGCAAACCTTTACGAAATCGTTATTTGCAGGCGCGCCTATGTTGACCACTGCTATTGTATTGGTGGCCAGGCGACCTATGGGCAGCACATCTCCGTCGTTGCGCAGCAGGGTTATACCGGCACATGCAAGTTTGTCTATGAGTTGGCGGGTAGCGGGCTGATTGATTTGCGCCGCGAGGCCGTTAATGTCTATTGCCGCGGGCTTTGAAGCCAGCCCCAGGGCATATTTATAGCGAAGCACGCGCTTGCAGCGGTCCTCGATTATCTTTTTGGAAATATTACCTTTCTCAACCTCGGCTATGATGGCGTTGATGTCGTCAATAGGAGTATTGGACGAGAGGAGCACATCGGCGCCGGCCTTGAGCGATTCAACCGCCGGGCGCAGATTGCCTGTAAGATTGGCGCCTTTCATGCCTATGGCATCTGTGTATATAAGGCCGTCAAATCCCATTTCCTTACGCAGCAGGTCGGTGATTATGGTCTTTGAGCTTGAAGCCGGACGCGAACCGTCAATAGCCGGTATAACGATATGACCCACCATGATACCCGACACACCTCCGTCGACAAGCGCCTTGAACGGCACAAGGTCTACATCATTGAGTGTAGCGCGAGAATGATTGACAACGGTACGGCTCTTGTGCGAGTCGGTGTTGGTGTCACCGTGGCCGGGGAAATGCTTGCCCACAGCCTGCACACCGCCGTCCTCAAGCCCCTTGGAGTAAGCCAGGCCCAGTGCAGCAACCCTTTTGGGGTCTTCGCCAAATGAACGGAAGCCGATTACAGGATTGGCGGGATTGGAATTCACATCCACATCGGGTGCGAAATTGGCCTGAATCCCTACCAACTTGCACTCGCGGGCCATCTCTCGGCCGTATTCATACAGCAGGTCGGTATTGGAGATGGCACCCAAAGCCATATTGCACGGGAACTTGGGAGTGGACGGAATGCGCATCGACAGCCCCCATTCGCCGTCAAAAGTCATCAGCAAAGGCACTTTTGCAAGCGACTGCGCATAGTTGGTCATCTCTACATATTGCTCCAGCGACCCTTCGGCAAAGAGCAGGCCGCCCACCTGATTGGTAGCCACAAGCTTTTTGATCTGAGCCTTGGAGCTTTCGCCACGGTTGGGGCCGACTTTAGGAAATACCAGCTGAGCCACGCGCTGGCGCTCGGTGAGCGTGTTGTAAACTGAGTCGGCCCAACGTTCGCATCTGTCGCGGCCGTTTTTTTTGATAAGATTGGTTTCGCCGCCTTGCATCCCAAATGCAATAATCAATACCGGCAAAAGTGATAATAATTTTTTGAACATCAAAGTATGTTTTTTAAGTAAAGTTCATAAATCAGTACGGAGGGTTATGCAGTCACTCTCAACCCTCCGTTACAGGACGTTTCCCGCTTACCCCTGACTATTCCACCTCAAAGAAACGGGCTTCCGAGGTGGGAGTCATTTTTTTGTTTTTGAAAGAGCGTATGTATTTCAGCACATCATTATAGAGTACATCTTCGCTCTCTTTCACCAGCTTATGATTGGCGAGTGTGGGCATATAGTCGCCGCCACCGGCCAGATAGTCGATTGTTGCCACGCGATATGTCTTTTCGGGGTCGAGTGTTTGGCCGTTGATTGTTATGCTTTCAATCTCTGGCTTTTCGCCTGCGGTCTGCGACTTTCTGTACTTCACAACCACACCTTTGCTCACACCGTTGCCGCCAATATTGGCCATCTGGCGGAATGCAGGTATTAGCTCGCTGCCTTTTATATCTATCACCTGAATTCTGTTGTTGAATGGCATCAAAGTCTTTATCTGCCCCTCGGTGATTGTCTTTGGCAGACTACGGCGCAGGCCGCCCTTGTTGAGTATTGTGAAATCCACATCCGGACTCATTTTCTTTGCAATGGCATGCACCATGTCTGTACCCCAGTTGAGCATCACCTGCGAGTCTTTTGTAAGTTCACAAGCCACTTTGCCAACGGGCACACGCATCAGTGAGTCCACACCTGCACGGTATGGCGCTATTATTTCGGCAATCGCCGGGTCAAGGCGGTCGTCGAGACGGCTGTCTATACGATGCACCTTATAGTCGGCTGTAAGGCTGTCGAGGTCAATGTCAATCTCCCCCACATGTTTGCCGGCCTTGCCTTCCTGGGTCACGAGCACTTTCTTACCGTCGAGATTTGTGGCATAGCATGACTTCTCGCTATGGCCGGGCAATATGAGGTCGTGCGAATGTCCACCGATAATGACATCTATATCGCGTGAATTTTCGGCGAGGAAAAGGTCACCCGGGGGCACCGACGGCTGATAGCCTATGTGCGTTATAGCCACCACCATATCGCAGGTATCCACATTCTTAAGCCACCATGCGGCAGAATTGGCCGCCTCGAGCGCATCCTTATATACCACGTTATCGTAATTACCCTCGGATATCATACCCTTGGGGTTAAGGTTCAGAGCTATGAAACCTATCTTATGTCCGTCGTAGGTGCGTGTGGTGTACTTCTTGAACATGCTGCCGAGCGGCGAGTCTTTCATATCGTAGTTGGTGGCGAGCAACTCGGCATCGGCAAGTTTCATCACGGCAGCCAGCGAGTCTGCGCCATTGTCAAACTCATGATTGCCAAGGATTCGCATATCATAGTCAAGGGCGTTCATCACCTTCTGCTCCACTTCACCTCCATATAGATTGAAGTAAAGAGTACCCTGCACGGCATCGCCGGCATCTATGAGCAAAACATTTTTCTCAACGTTGCGTACACTGTCGACCAAAGCTTTACGGCGTGCGATACCGCCAAGATCATCAAGATCGTCGGGGTCGATTTGAGAGTGAGTGTCATTAGTATGAAGGAGCACAAGGCGCTCTGCCTGTATTGGCATTACGCTTACGGCACTGAAAATACCGGCTCCGATAATTGATAATATTGTGTGTCGTTTCATGTCAATAAGTATAGCGCGAATTTAGTCAATTTTTTTGAGTTAGCATAACAAAACAACATTTTTAAACGTATTTTTTCCTAACTTTGTGTCCATGATTTTGATTGCTCCCGATAAATTCAAAGGCACATACACGGCAGCCGAAATATGCAGTCTGGCAGCCGGCAGACTCAGCGCGGCCGGGATTAATCGGCCCTTACGGCTCGCACCTGTGTCAGACGGCGGCGAAGGTGCCGCACACGCCTTCATGCCCCAAGGCAAAGAGATAGCCAAAGGCGTATACCAACACGGCGACACACGTCTGCTCGTATCGAGCGAGATCATTGGCTTTGACGCCTTTAAAGATTCAGGAATACCCCTTATGCAACGATCTTCCATAGCACTGGGCAGAGCTGTCAACCACCGCTTTAATACATTGATTGCTGTAGGAGGCACGGCGATATCAGATTGCGGCGCGGGATTTCTGCAGGGTCTCGGTGCCAAGTTTTATGATGCCGATGACAAGCTTATATCAGAGCCTTTGTGCCCGGCCACCCTTTCAAGCGTATGCCGCGCTGATTTGTCGGAAATCAAAGAATACAAGCTCAAAGGCATAATCGATGTTCGCGCTTCTCTCACCGAGGGAAAGCTTACGGCTCTTGATTTCGCGCAACAAAAAGCTCTGCCCGGCGAAGACCTGAGCGCACTTGCCAATGCCATGAGCCACTTCAGCAAGGTAATTGGCGGTCACTCTGAATGGGATGGTGCCGGCGGCGGTCTTGGCTATGCCCTGGCATCGGTTTGCGGAGCCGAATGTATGTCGGGATCAGAAGCGGCGGTGGAATCGTTAAATGTAAATTGGGAGGATGTTGAACTTGTCATCACCGGCGAGGGATGTGTAGACAGGCAGACCGCGAGCGGCGGCAAACTCGTTGATGCAATTTATCGTAAGGCAGCGAGTCTTTCAATCCCCACACTGATTCTTTATGGCTGTAGAAAAGACAGTCTACCCTACCCTCATCTCGCCCAAATCAATTCAGACTGGGAAGAAGCCGCAAAAGAGCTGCTAAGAATCTAAAATTCTAAATATTTAAAAATCAGGCAATTCTAATTTTGTTCAACATTTTAACAAAAAAATATTTGCACATTTCAAAAATTTGCCTTAACTTTGCACTCGCAAAACCAAGCAAAACGGTTCGCTAGCTCAACTGAATAGAGCATCTGACTACGGATCAGAAGGTTACAGGTTTGAATCCTGTGCGAATCACAAAGGAGGAAACTCGCGAGAGTTTTCTCCTTATTTTTTCAATATCCCATCAGTTGTGGAGACCCGTCACTCTCAACCTCAAAATATTTTACCAAACTTTGCCGGTTTCAATTTCATTTTTCAGAAATGAGAAAACATATACCGCACCTTGATAATACAAACCGCATTCCGGGTCATTCAATCTGGCGAATGTTTCCGAGCCATACAGTACATCGAGAGATTTCATCATATCCCATCCATAATGCTCCATAAGCATTTGAGTAAGGTCGGTGGCAAGGAATTCCACCTCCATCCTGATATCCTTTTTCATTATAATTTATTTAAAAATTTTAATGCTTCCTCACTTCCAAAGAAGTATTGTGTGGATTTCTTAACTGTATATTTTATCTTCTCTATTAGTTGGGCGATTGACCAATACCCTTGCATATAGAGCTGTATCTGGCGGCCAACGTTGTCATCAGCAACAGGACCTATCACAATATCATACGAGTGATTAAGGGAGTCGGAGGCATTACGCCTGTTATTGACAACAAACTCTGCCCATTCCTCAGTGTAGTCAGCGAATATTTTCACGTTAAGTCCGCATTCAAGTGCACGGTCAAGGTCAAATTCGTAGGAAGTTACAGTAGCTTCGCCCTCTTGTAGCATCCTTACTCTTGATTCAGCCCAAAGGAGCGCCTGGTCATAATCGGGGTTAAGATAGAATCCCTTGCCGAAGTCCTTGCCCGGTTTACTCTTTGACAGATCAATGGTGTCAATGTCCATGTATGAACCATGATGTAACTTTGTCATGAAATACGACCTCCCTTTTTATAGCAAAGCACCTGCAAATCGTCAACAGCACTATCAATAGATTGGGTATGTTCAACCTCATAACAATCGTTGAGGAAGTCAATTCCGGTAAAACGACGCAGATATGCGTATGCCTGTTGATTAGTCAGATTAAAACGCTTGGCGAATTCACTGACGCAGACAACAATATACTCTATTCTATTCTTTAATTCATGTCTATCCATATCAAATTATCTTTAGTTTTTGTCTGCGTTATCACATGGTAATATGCAAAGGTACAAATTATTTTTCTAACATCCTTTTTCTCCTTATTTTTTCAATACCTTGTCGGTTATGGCGCAAACACACGAGTCTGACCACACGTTCTCGGCGGTTTCTATCATATCAATCACAGTATAGACCGGCAGGATAACGCCCATCAATACAATGTTGGCTCCCATTCCCGACATAAGCGAGAGCGTAAGGAAATAGCAACCCATCGGCACTCCCGCATTGCCTACGGCCGACAGCACTGATATCAGCAGCCACACTATCATGGTGACAGCCGTAATGGGCATGCCGTTGTTCTGCATCACAAACAGCGATGTGACAAGTATGAATGCCGCACAGCCGTTCATATTGATCGTTGTACATATAGGCAGTACAAAGCGGGCCACCTTGGGGCTCACACCTATCCTTTTCTCGGCATTATCCATAGTCACGGGCAATGTAGCCGCCGAGCTCTTGGTAAACAGCGCCATAAGCACGGCCTGACTCATACCTTTGAGCGTGGTGATAGGGTTCAAGCCTTTAAACAAAAGGAAACAAGGCAGAATTATAAAAAACTGAATGCAGTTACCGGCTATAACCACAAGCACATATTTGCCAAGCGAGTCGAGCATCATTCCGCCCGACACCTCCGAGACAAGTTGTGCCGCAAAAGCCACTATACCCACGGGCAAAATGGCAATTAGCCATTTTATGAGTATAAACATCAGCTCCTGCAAGCCGTTCAAACCGTTGATCACAGTGCGTTTGGCATCAGAATCGGGCATCTTTGACAGGGCAATGCCTGCGGCGAAGCACAATACGAGCAATCCCAGCACGTTGCCTTCGAGAAATGGCTTGACAACATTGTCGGGAACCACCGACAGTAGATGGTCGGTGTACGACAGCTCTACAGGAGCAACCGTAGAGCTGTTCTGGGCATTTATCAATTCGGGAGGTACATTTCCGGGCGCAATAAGTATGTAAAGAATCAAACCCACGGCAGCAGCTGCTGTGGTGGTGAGCAGCGTATAGGTTACGGCAGTCTTGAACATTCGCCCCATCTCGCGCCCGCCACCCAGCGATGCAAGTGTGGTGACCACAGCCAGTACAATAGTAGGCACTGCCAGTAATCTGAACAGACGTGTGAAAATCATGGCAATGACACCCATAGCCTTGTCAAGCGGTGCTATTCCGGCCAAACCTATTCCAACGCCGACAGCCAAGGCCACCAGCCATAATATCATCTGATTCTTTTTCATTTATCAAGCAATTGAGCAATTGAGCATACTCTAAAAGAAACATTCCGTCGCAGCGATTGGTTTGCTACTCTTTCTCCGAAAGCTCAAGCCAGCGCATTTCCTTCTCGTCGAGCAAGTCTTTCACCTGCTCATATCTCTGCGACATGGCAGCAACGTCGGTAAGGGTCTCTCCGCTGTTGAAACGGGCCTCGAGTTCATTTTTTTCGGCTGTAAGCTCATCAATCTCTTTGGTGAGGGCTTCCAGCTCCTTGCGCTCCTTAAAGGATAGTTTTTCGGGACGAGAGGCTCTTACGCGTTCCTGCGCAGGCTTTTCAGCAGGCTTTTGCTCGCGTTCGGCAGCTTCCTGTTCCTTGCGCCACGTTGCATATTCACTATAAGTGCCGGGGAAGTCTTTGATTTCACCATCGCCGGTCATAACAAACAGATGATCAACGATATTATCGAGGAAATAACGGTCGTGACTGACTACTATAAGGCAGCCCTTGAATTCAGTGAGATATTCTTCAAGAATACCGAGTGTAACAATGTCGAGGTCGTTGGTCGGTTCGTCGAGAATCAGGAAGTTGGGCTGCCTCATCAGCACTGTGGCGAGATGGAGCCGGCAAAGCTCGCCGCCGCTCAGAGTTGAGATGTATTTCTGCTGATCGGCCGGGCTGAACAAGAATCGGTTGAGAAACTGCATGGGCGAAAGTTTATATTCGCCGGTATCAATTTCCTCGGCCAGTTCTGTTATGGCATCAATCACACGCTTGCCGGGATTGAACGAGATACCCTCCTGACTGTAGTAACCGAAACGCACTGTCTGTCCCACGTTCCATTTGCCTTTATCGGCGGGTATGAGCCCCTGCAGGAGCTTTATAAAAGTGGATTTTCCCACACCGTTGGCTCCTATCAACCCCACCTTCTCATAGCGGGCAAAGGTATAGGTAAAATCGCGCAGTATGGCCTTTTCGCCAAAACTTTTGGATATATGTTCCGCCTCAAAAATCTTCGAACCTATGTATGATGCTTTCACATCGAGGTTAACATCCTTTTCGGCCCTTATGCCATTGCGTTTTTTCTCCACAAGATCATAATAAGCGTCAATGCGGTATTTAGCCTTGCCGGCACGGGCCTGCGGTTGCCGGTTCATCCATTCCTGCTCCTTGCGCAGGGTGTTTTTCACCTTTGCAAGTTCGGCAGTCATGGCTTCGATACGCTCGGCTCGGCGACGCAGATAATAGTTGTAATTGCCGTCGTATGAATATATCTGACGGTTGTCTATCTCTATGATTTTATTACATACGCGGTCAAGGAAATAACGGTCGTGAGTCACCATCAGCAGGGTCATGCGCGAGCGTTTGAGATAATTCTCTATCCATTCTATAACTTCAATGTCGAGATGATTGGTAGGCTCGTCGAGAATCAGAAAGTCGGGATTTCGCATCAACACCGCAGCCAGGGCCACGCGTTTACGCTGACCGCCCGAAAGTTTGTCGACACGCTGCTTCAGGTCGTGTATGCCGAGCTGTCCCAGCAACTGCCGCAGGCGATCCTCATAGTCCCACGCGCCTACGGTGTCGAGGTGCAGGCTCATTTCCTGTATTTTGGCTGCATCACCCGAGGCAAGTGCAGCCTCATAATCGCGCACCGCCACGGCAATGGGATCATCGCTCTGCAAAGCGGCCTCGGCCACGGTAGGATTACCGGTAAAAGCAGGTTTCTGCGCCAGATAACCTACACGCAGGTCATTGCGCCACACTATGCGGCCGCTGTCGTAATCTTCATCACCCGCAAGTATGCTGAGCATCGTAGACTTACCGGTGCCGTTCTTGGCTACAATACCTACTTTGTCGCCCTCGTTGATTCCGAATGTCACACCATCAAAAAGCATACGGTCGCCATAGCTCTTGCTTAGATTCTCTACCTGTAAAAAACTTGCCATTATTATCCTCTTACTTTTTATATGTGCAAATTTAGTCAAATTATCGTTTTTTTTACCTATATTTGCACATCAAACTAATCATTGATATGAAAAAAACTTTTATTTCAGCAGCAATAGCCATGAGTATTATCTCTCTCGCTTCCTGCTCCAATTCAACCAAGGCTGTAGACGACACACCGCGCGGTGTCGACAGAGCCAATCTTGATGAGTCGGTAAAACCCGGCGATGACTTCTACCAGTATGCTTGCGGCGGCTGGATGAAAGCCAATCCCCTTTCCGACGAATATTCACGCTACGGAACCTTTGACCAGCTCGGCGAACTCAACCGTACTCAGGTGCGCGAACTCGTTCAGGGACTCGACGCATCCACTGCCGAGAAAGGCTCAAATGCACAGAAAATCGCCGACCTCTACGCAATGGGTATGGACAGCGTGCGCCTCAATAAGGAAGGCGCCGAATCTATCAAGGCCGACCTCGCCGTAATCAACGGCGCAACACGCGAAAACGTTGTTGACCTTATGGCCAAGATGCCCGGTATCAGCGCTTTCTTCGGCACCGGCGTTGAAGCCGACATGCTCAATGTAGAGCGCAATACCATGTACTGGCAGCAGGGTGGTCTCGGTCTCGGCGACCGCGATTACTATCTCGAAGATACCGACAACGCCAAGCAAGTACGCGACGCTTACAAGACTTACCTCACTACCCTGGCCAAACTTATCGGATATGACGAAAAACGCGCAGGTGAGTTCACCGAAAACGTAATGTCGGTTGAGACACAGCTGGCCAACGCAGCCATGACCCGCGAAGAACTTCGTAATCCCGCGGCGTCTTACAACCCCATGGCCATCGCCGACCTCGCAAAGCAATATCCCAACGTTGATCTCAAGCGCTATTTCGCAAGCCAGGGCATCAACAAGATCGACACCCTTATCGTAGGCCAGCCCAAGAGCCTTGCAGCCGTTAACGACATCCTTGGCAAAGCCGACGAACAGGTACTCCGCGATTACCTTACAGCAGGATACGTATCTACAGCCGGTTCTTACCTGAGCGATGATTTCGTAAATGCCGAATTCGCCCTGTCGCAGGTTCTCTCGGGCGTAAAGCAACAGCAGCCCCGCTGGAAGCGCGCTCTCTCTGTACCCAACGGCATGATGGGTGAAGCTCTCGGCGAACTTTATGTTGCCAAATACTTCCCGCCCGAATCAAAGGAGAAGATGACCACCTTGGTTAAAAACCTCCAGACCGCCCTCGGCCAGCACATCAACAACCTCACATGGATGAGCGACGAAACCAAAGCAAAAGCTCTCGAAAAACTGTCAAACTTCCGTGTGAAAATCGGTTATCCCGACAAGTGGATTGATTACTCTGCACTCGAAATCGATCCTTCCGACAGCTATTGGGCTAACATACAGAAGGCTATTATCTTCAACCAAAACCGCAACCTCGCCGACTACGGTAAACCCGTCGACAAAGACCGCTGGTACATGTCGCCTCAGACCGTAAACGCCTATTACAACCCCACTACCAACGAAATCTGCTTCCCCGCAGGTATCCTTCAGGCACCCTACTTCAATCCCAATGCTGATGATGCCGAAAACTACGGTGCTATCGGTGTTGTAATTGGCCACGAAATGACCCACGGATTCGACGACCAGGGCCGTCAGTTCGACAAGGACGGTAACTTCTCTAACTGGTGGACCGAAGAAGATGCCAAGGCATTCACCGCACTGGCCGACTCACTTGCCGCCCAGTTCGACGCTATCGAAGTTGCTCCCGGCGTACACGCCAACGGCCGCTTCACCCTCGGCGAAAACATTGCCGACCAGGGAGGCCTGCGCGTTGCTTACACCGCTTACCACAATGCTCTGGGCGAAGGCAACGAAGGTGAAGTTATCGACGGCTTCACACCCGACCAGCGCTTCTACCTCTCATACGCAAACGTATGGGCCGGAAACATCCGCGAAGCCGAAATTCTCAAGCGCACCAAGACCGACCCCCACTCACTGGGCAAATGGCGCGTGAACGCATCGCTCCGCAATATTGAACCCTTCTTCAAGGCATTCAACATCACCGAAGGTCAACCCATGTTCCGCCCCGAAGCTGAACGTGTTGTAATCTGGTAAACGATACATATTACAAAGCAAAATGGCCGGTTCCTGCGATTCTGGGACCGGCCATTTTTATTTATACAGTACGATTATTTCACCTTTGCAAGTATCAAGGCGCTTGTAGGCTCTACGGTCATCTTGCCGCCCTTGGCAGTACCAAGACCGGTGGCCTTAAGGTCGCCGTCGCGGGCTATCACAGTCCAGTCGCCCTTGGGAATCTTTACCTCGCGAGGTTCGTCTGAGCCGTTGAACACGAGCTTGATTTCCTTCCATTCATCGCCGTTGGCGTTGTTCTTTATAGAATAAGAGATGAGGTTAGGCTCTGTAACTTTGTCAAATACGATGTTCTTTGCGATATCAGCTGCGTTGGTCATGCGGAATGCAGGATGAGCCTTGCGCAGAGCTATCAGCTCCTTGTAATAGTTGAACTGACCGGCGTTCTTGGTCTTGAGTTCCCAGTCGATGGCGTTGACTGAATCGGGCGATTTAAAGGAATTGTGCACACCTTTCTTGTCGCGGAACACTTCTTCACCGGCAAACATAAACGGAGTGCCCTGCGAGGTGAATACGATAGTCTGGGCAAGACGGGCCGCACGCTGGCGGTCGGCCTCGGTGCTGCCGGGCATCGACTTGGCAAGCTTGTCGGTGAGTGTGAGATCGTCGTGGCAGCTCACATAATTGATAATCATTTCAGGCGATTCGGCATAAGCAAACTTGGAGTTGTTGCCCTTTGAGTAATCTACCTGAGGATGGGCAGTTGAAGCCACTATACCTATTTTTACGGTTTCTTCGTTTCCGGGTTTACCGGTAACAAATCCGCGATCCTCGGCATTAGAGTAGTGTCCCTTGATGGCATCGCGTATATCATCTGAGAAAACGGCTATGCCCTGCATTTTGCTTACATTCTCCTTAAGTGCACGGCGTTCTACGGGCAGTGGAGAATCACCGGCGGTCCAACCTTCGCCGTACACGAAAATCGAAGGATTGATTTTCTTAAGCTCAGTAGCCACGCGGTTCATTGTCTCGGTATCGTGGATTGCCATGAGGTCGAAGCGGAAGCCGTCGATATGGTATTCATCGGCCCAGTACTTTACTGAATTTACGATGTAGTCGCTCATCTGTTTGCGGTCAGAAGCTGTTTCGTTGCCGCATGCCGAGGCATCGCTGTATGAGCCGTCGGCACGATGACGGTAATAATATCCGGGAGCTGTGAGCGAGAAATTGGAGTCGTCGTTGTTGGCGGTATGGTTGTATACCACATCCATCACCACACCAATGCCGGCATCGTGCAGAGCCTTTACCATCTGCTTCATCTCGCGCACACGGGCCGAAGGATTGGCGGGGTCGGTTGAGTATGAGCCTTCAGGCGCATTGTAGTTGTAGGGATCGTAGCCCCAATTGTAAGTATTGGCGGGCAGGTTGGCCTCGTCCACCGAGTTGTAGTCGTATGAGGGGAGAATATGCACGTGGGTCACACCAAGTTCCTTGAGGTGGTCTATGCCGGTGGCAAGGCCGTCGGGATTGGTAGTGGCCGGCTCGGTAAGAGCGAGAAATTTTCCCTTATGTGCGATTCCCGAGTTAGGGTGCATGCTGAAGTCGCGATGGTGCATTTCATAGAGTACAACATCTGTTATGTTATCAACCTTGGGCCCCTTGTCAGAGCTCCAACCTTCGGGATTGGTAGTTGCAAAGTCTATGATAGCCGCACGTTTGCCGTTGGTGCCCACTGCCTTGGCCCAAACGCCGGGAGTCTCATCGAGCCACTTGCCGTCGTGCTTGATGGTAAAGGTGTAGAACTTGCCGTACAGGGGTTTGTCAACCGACACTCTCCATGTTCCTTGATTGGCTTTTTTCATGTCGAGGGTATCGGTAGCGGGCGTATTGCGGTCGGTGTCGTATAGAAGCACCTTGGCGGCCTGCGCCTCGGGCGACCACAGAGTGAAGTGTGTGCCGCTGTTATCTACCAGAAGTTCAAGATCAGATCCGTCGTAGGTAGGCCAGTTGTCGTACTTGGCATCGGGATTTTGAGCTGAAGCATAAATCGAAGAACCGGCTACAATGGTAGCGGCCAGAAGTTTGGATATGCTATTGTTCATTATTTTGAATGATATGTGTAAGTAAGTATAATATGTAATTCATGGACACACCGGTAGCGGTGCTTGATATATTCTTATCAGGTGTTATTTAACAACAACACGCTTTGATTGTCCATCAATACGGACAATGTAGTAGCCGGGCTTGAGTTCAATATGTGTCTTGCCCTCGGTAATCGCCACATGCTTCACGAGCTGACCGGTGAGGGCGTATATTGCTACTTCATGACTTTCGTTGTCGGCTACGGTAATCTCAATACACTGACTGCCGGTTGCCACCTGTGGATCCACACGTTCAACAGCAGCAATATCATCCTGCCCGAAGCGGTCATTGGGCGATGCCGCCGCGGCCATCGACCCACACACTGCGAGAACTGCAAAAATGATATGTCGGTGTATTCTTTTCATCTTCTTACAAAGTTACATAATTTATTGTGCATTTGCAAGCCATTTAATATAAATTAGCAAAATTTCAGCTGCTGTTCTATCAGAGGGTTTTCTTAATATCAATCTACATTATCATAAACAGTTTAAAAATCATGGTTTTAAAATCTTATAATCTCGAAAAATTGTTGTAACTTTGTAATCTATAAGCAAAGGAGATAAAAATCATGGCAAGACCAATTGCAGAAACCCCGATACTGACAGGCGAAGATGCTATCCGCTTTGAACGTATGAGAAAAGAGGTGGACAGCCTTACCAAGGAACAACGTGCTGAGAATACTCGCAAGTTGAAAGAGGCCGTAGCTAAGGCAAAACAAAGAATTACAATCTGTATTTAAATGGATCTTGTAAGACTTACGCCTCAGCACAATCTCTCTGATTTTGATTGCGGAGACTCTGACCTGAACGAATTCTTGAAAGACGATGCGCTAAACTCTATAGAACAGCGCATTGCCAACACTTTTGTGCTTGTGGACGAGAGTAACGTTGTGGCATACTTCTGTTTGTTGAATGACAAAGTCAGCCAAGAAGAATCTTCCAACAACAAATGGAAAAAGTTAAAAAAAGAGTTTCCGGAGAGTAAGCGTTTCAGCAGTTATCCTGCTATAAAAATTGGCAGATTCGCTGTTTCGCAGAAGTACAAAGGGCAGAACATTGGCACTGACCTAATGGTTATGCTCAAAGATATGCTAAACAGTAATCCAAATTACTCTGCGTTTCGTTATCTTACCGTGGATGCTTATCTATCAGCTATCGGATTCTACGAGAAGAATCATTTCAAAATTCTTTCGCCACAGACAATTAGCGATGAAACTCGCCTAATGTTTTTCGATATGATGGAGCTCGGGTAAGACTCCATTTTTAAGAGCTTGTTTAAAATCAAGCTCTTAGAAACTGTTTAAATTTATTTGTCGCAGGATTTGAGATGGATTGTCAATTGGATTTTTGATATTGATGATGGAGTTTAGTGGCTCCTAAATGACTGAATCCATATCTAAAATACATTGACAAGACTCTCAATGACAAGATAAAATAAATTTTAAACAGTTTCTTAGATTTCCCTTTCCATTAATTATATGACGGTACCCGGCTAAATTAGCAAAATTTCAGCCCGGGGATAATGACAACGGGCTGATGCGGCTGCACAATATTTCATAGCGGTCTGCGTTATATCGGTATGGCAAATTCAAACAGCAAGATATATATGTGGAGCGCCCTCGACCGCATTGTCGTTGCGGCCATCGGTCTTGGTGGCAACATTATTTTTGCCAACTTGCTCAGCACTACCGACTTCGGTCTTTTGGCCATGGTAGCCATATTCTCGGCTCTGGCCTATAATCTTTCGAGCTGCGGCCTGAGCGACGGTCTGATTCGCAAGGAGAATCCCACTGAGCGCGACTACTCCACCGTGATGGTGTTTAACGGAGCATTCGGGCTGTTCTTTTGTCTGCTGTTTGTACTTTTGGCCCATCCCCTGTCAAAGTTTTTCTCACAACCGGCCTTGGTTAACATCCTCACCTGCATAGGCGTATGTTTCTTTTTCCAGACCCTTACATTTGTACAGGAGGCCAGGCTGCGCAAAGAGCTGAAGATGAAGCAACTCGCTATCATCCATATACTTTCATCATCCACCGCTCTTATTCTCGGCCTTTATTTGGCTCTCAACGGCTATGGCTACTGGGCACTGGTCTCTACGCAGGTATTCCTGTCTTTCTTCATATTTTTCTACACTGTGTTGATTGTAAGATGGATGCCACGGGTGGCGTTCTACAAGGATTCGTTCAACGCTTTGTTTGGCTACGGATTCAATCTTATGCTGTCTTACATCCTGGCCTCAGTGGGCAAGAATGTGAGCAACTTCGCTTTAGGCCGTGTGAGCGCCAATTCAGCCGGTCTGTTCTCGCAAGCGCAGAAGATGGAAGAAGTACCTTTCACATTTATGGAATCTACTTTTTCCAACTCTTTTTTTCCGATTCTTTCCAACGAGCCTGATCCTGAAAAGAAAAAAGACCTTTGCTGCAGCATGATTTCGTGGATGTCGCTGCTCAATGTCGGCATGGCGCTGATTCTTATACTTGTGGCCGGTCCGGCATTCAACGTGCTATTCGGGCATAAATGGGACGCATCAATCCCCGTATTCCGTATTCTGGCTATCTACGGCACAATGTATTCGCTGAAGCAATTTTTCCAAGCCATACTCAAAGCCTACGGCCACGCCCGCACCATACGCAACATAACAATACTTGAGGTAGTGTTACAACTCATATTGTTGGTTGTCGCCCTGCCCTTCGGCCTAATAGCCGTAGCGTGGTCGCAGACAGCCGTAATTCTTATAATAGTGCCCGTACACATAGCCTTCTACGCCAAGGTGAGCCAACAGTCGTCGATGCACATCATCAGGCTAATGATGTCGCCGCTGCTCATTCCCACAGTGGCTTTCGTACTTGCCTGGTTCGGACAATCGCTATTGTGGAATTCTCTCAATCCCATTTCGGCAATAATTGCCAATACATTGATTTTCGTAATATTGTGCATAGCCGGATGGGAGGTTTTCCCTCACAGCATCTATCTTAAGTACCGCACTCTTATTATCTCAAAGCTATTGCGCTGAAAAATCGTCGGCCGAAGTATGACAGTAGTATGCCAAGCTTGTTCTTTACCCTCACATTACTGTCGATCAACGAGGCGTATCTGTACTTTTTCACCACCTCCCAGCACCTTGAGGCCACATCGGCTTGACCGTAGCGGGTGGCAAGCAGAAAAATATTGAAATTGGCACTGAGCTTTCTGTCGCGGGCTGCCCCGGCCAGCGACGGATGATTCTGCTCCATATAACGCTCAATATCATCTACTACAGCGAGCACATCGAGCCGGCGTGGTTTCCACACGTGCATCACACTCTCGGCATGCTGACGGTAGAAATACAAACTCGCAGGCGTATAAGCCACCTTATCGCACAGCAGACAGTAGCGATAGAAGAAGTCGAGGTCTTCGTAGCACAGTCCGTCGGTAAAGCCAACCTTCTCCATGAGCTTCCTCCTGTATATTTTTCCCCAAGGCGCATGGAGTATATTCTTTTGATAAAGGCTGTCAGCTATAGCGTCTTCAGGACTCATTATAATAAAATCGCATCCGTTTGATTTTTTGAACCGGCACGATTTTCCAATCACAGCACCGCCTATGGCCATACCGACGCCCTCATTCTCAAACGCCTTAAAAAGCAATTTAAGAGCATCCGGATGCAGAACGTCGTCAGCATCAAGAAAGTACATAAATTCTCCGCGGGCGGCAGCTATCCCCGTATTTCTTGCAGCCGACATACCTCCGTTAGCGCGATGGATAGCCTTTACACGCGGGTCTGCTTCTGCCATCCTGTCGATAATAAGGCCGCTGCCGTCAGAAGAGCCGTCGTCAACAAGTATCAGTTCCCAGTCATCAAACGATTGGGAAAATACACTTGCGATACACTCTTCGAGATATTTCGCGGCATTATATACAGGAACGACGATGCTAACCATTATCAAAAGTTTACTGTTATGGGTGCCGTGGGGTCGGATTCACAATTCACTCGGCTCAGGGCAGTCACCACATATACACCCGGATATTCTGTGATAAATTCGTTATTCGGAGTCACCGACTCTATAGCCTCGGTGTTTTCAAGATCTATCTCCTCGCCCGGTTCAAATCGGTAAACCACAAATTTCACCACATCATCGGCCTTGGAATGAATCTTCGGTTTGTTCCAAATCAACTTATCGCCGGTTTTCTTAAGCCCTTTCACCTTGGCCGGCCGCTTGGAACTTATCCACGGATATTCGGGTACAAGCGATATTGTAGCTTGAAAATCTATTTTCAGAGAATCTGCCACCCCGGCTGTATTTTTGGTTATAAGATAGCCGGGCCACCAGCAGTTGCCTTGTATATTGTCGGCATTGCGTGTAAGGTTGATTTTGTGGCGAAGCTGCGACTTCTCGGTGGAATAGCCTATATCGGCAAATTTCATTGTTCGGTCCACATCCTGGCCTACATAAAGATGTCGGCCACCGGCATTGCGGTTCCACCAGTCAACCAGTGTGAGGTACGATGCTGCCTTGTGCTCAAGGTCCCAGTATAGCTGCGGCATAAGGTAGTCAACCCAGCCTTTTTCCACCCACAGCAGCACGTCGGCATACAGGGCATCATAATTTTGCAGACCGTTGGTTTCAGAGCCTCTTGAGTCTGAAGACTTGTTGCGCCATATTCCGAACGGGCTTACTCCGAATATCACCCAAGGCTTGGCGGCCTTGATTTCCTTATGCAGAGTTTCTATAAGTTTATCAACATTCTCACGGCGCCAGTCGTTGCGGTTCTTGCCCTTGCCATAGCGTGCATACGACTTAGCGTCGGGAAATTCCTTACCCTTGACCGGATACGGATAGAAATAGTCGTCGAAATGTATACCGTCTATATCATATCGACTCACTATATCCTTCACCACCTTGGTGATGAAATCAATGCTTCCGGGCATTCCGGGGTCAAAGTACAACTTGCCGTCGTACTTCACAAACCATTCGGGATGCTTATGGTAGATATGGCTCTTGGGAAGCACCTGCTTTGAATTGGAGGTCACACGGTAAGGGTTGAGCCATGCGTGCAGCTCCATGCCGCGGGCATGGGTCTGATCTATCATGAACTGCAAGGGATCCCAGCCCGGATTGCGTCCGTTATCGCTTATGAAACGGCTCCACGGCTCAAGCTCGCTCGGGTAGAAAGCATCGGCCTGGGGTCTGACCTGAAATATAACGGCGTTGCATCCGGCCGCCTGCAGACTGTCGAGCTGGGCGCACAGATATGCCTTGTTTTGTTGTTCATTTTGTCGTTTATATTGGTCTTGAAAGACAGTATGGAGCCACGCTCCGCGAAATTCTCTTTTCGGATTAAGACCAAAGGCACTGATAACGCAACTGAGTATCAGAAGTATAACTATATGTGTTTTTTTCATCGTCTGAAATGGTTTGTAATGCGAAGTTACAAAAATCAACAATTGAATACAAAAAAAATTGTAACTTTGCAGACTGAAAATTAAGCAGAATTGAAAAACAAGCTTCTAAAAGTGATTTTATTCGTTTTCCTGGGGTTGTTTATCGTACCTCAGGCAAAGGCTTTATCGCTCAATCTCGACTCCATAGCCGAATGGGGCAAATTTCCCCGTTTCTGCATAAATACTTACCGTTGGGGCGATAAATTTTTCAATTCATACGACTCGCTCTATGTAGTGGGTACAGGCACCAAGTTCAATGTAAAAATCACTACCGACTCGTGGCTCGACAAGTATTATTTCTCACTTCCGGGCAATCATAAAGTAGACTTACAGTCTGACCCGTCGACTTCGATAGGTGCATACGCCACATATCTGGCAGTGTCAGTCGGATACGATATCAACATCAGCAATCTGTTTGGCGGAGTCAAACATGCGCGAAGCCGATACCGTTTCGGCTTCGACTGCAGCCTGCTGGGAGTGGAGATGTATTGGGAAAACAATGATGTGGGTACAAAACTAAAACGCTTCGGGCCTTTCACCGACCTCAATATACCCTTCGACGGAATCAAGATAGGCTCATGGGGTATCGATGCGTATTACTTTTTCAACCACAAGAAGTATTCGCAGGCCGCGGCATTTAATTTCAGTAAGATACAACGCCGAAGCCAAGGATCGCTCTATGCAGGTATTTCGATCTATGCACAGGATTACGACTTCGACTTCTCCTCACTCAACGAAGACATGCTGAGCCTGCTCCCCGACTATTGGCCTAACTATCATTACAAGGTAAAAACGCATAATTACGGCCTGCGCGTAGGATATGGCTACAACTGGGTCGTAGGGCGCAACTGGATAGTATGCGGCAGCTTCTCCCCCACTATAGGTGTGAGGAAGGGATATATAAACAGCGAAACCGAAAAGACAACCTTCTCGCTGTACGACCGCATAAAAGCCTCAGCCGTGTGGAACCACGACCATTGGTTCATAGGCGTGGTGGGCAAAGCCGACATCTCACTGGTATCAGAACGAAAAACAATGTTTGTCGGTGCCAACATCTCATTATCGGCCGCAGTAGGCTACCGCTTCAATCTGTGGTAATCTAAGGGTGCCATCACTCAAGAAACAGCAGTGTCACAAATCCCGCTATCAAGGCAAACGTAGCCGCCTTCTGATAGCCGTGGGCATGCGTCTCCGGAATCATTTCATCAGATATCACATACAGCATGGCACCTGCAGCCATACCCATCAGCGCCGGCAACAGTATTCCTGCCAGCGATCCTATCCAGTATCCCAAGAATACTCCGGCCATTTCGAGTCCGGCCACAAACAAAGCCACCACCATGGCTCTCCATTGCTTAACACCGGCCACGAGCAGTGGGGTTATTATCACCATGCCCTCAGGTATATTCTGCAATGCTATAGAGAGCGACAGAGTCTCGGCATTTGCCGCTGAAGAACCGTCAAAGGCCACACCGGTAGCCATACCCTCGGGCAGCTTGTGCAGCGCTATGGCTATCACAAACAGCAGCACGCGGTTGAGCGACGCATTGGAGCGATGCTCCTCCGCATCAAGCCCCGTAAGGTTGTGCAGATGAGGAGTGAGGCGGTCGAGCATACTTATGAACACAGCACCGGCGATGATACCTGCAGCCACCTGCCACAGATTACCATCCCCGGCCGATTCAACAGCCGGAATTGCCAGACAAACAATGGCCGCAGCAAGCATCATACCTGCGCAATAACCTAAAAATATGTCGTTAAGACGATGTGGTATCTTCTTAACTATAAATCCTATTGCCGAGCCTGCAATCGAAGCTACACCCAGCATCAACGAGCTATATATTAATTCTTTCATATATTTATACAACAATTTATGTACAAATTTACATAAATAACATAAATAAATTTTGTAAATTTGCGGTATAATATCTCGCCTCAATCAATCATGAAAACCAAAACCAACTAAAATACATTGACCTAAGTCATGAAATTATTCGACCAACTTACCAAGAAAGCCAAGGCTAACCGCCAGCGCATCGTGCTTCCCGAAGGAACAGAATCGCGCACCCTCAAGGCCGCCGACATGATTCTCGCTGAAGAAATCGCCGACATCATCCTTATCGGTAACCCCGAAGAAATCAAGCGTATGGCTATTGAAATGGAACTTCACAACATTTCCAAAGCCACCATCGCCGACCCCAACGACAACCACATCATCGACCGCTATGCCCCCCTGCTCTACAACCTGCGCAAACACAAGGGCATGACCGAAGAACAGGCTCGCCTCACCACTGCCAATCCCCTCTTCCTGGGTTGCCTTATGGTAAAGGCCGGCGATGCCGACGGTGAAGTAGCCGGTGCGCAAAACACTACCGGCAACGTACTCCGCGCCGCTTTCCAGGTAATCAAGACCCGCCCCGGCATCAATGTTGTTTCGGGTGCTTTCCTCATGCTGCTGCCCGAAGGCCTGCCCTACGGCGACAACGGCGTTCTCGTATTTGCCGACTGCGCCGTAGTGCCCGACCCCACTGCCGAAGAACTTGCTCAGATTGCAGTGTGCGCAGCCCAGACTGCCCGCGACCTTGCCGACATCACTCCCAAAGTGGCCATGCTGTCGTTCTCTACCAAGGGTTCTGCAAAACACGAACGCGTTGACAAGGTTATCCGCGCCACAGAGCTGGCTCACAAGCTCGACCCCACTCTCATCCTCGACGGCGAACTTCAGGCCGACGCAGCCCTCGTTCCCTCTGTAGCCCACAAGAAAGCTCCCGACGGACTGCTCAGCGGTCAGGCCAACGTGCTCGTATTCCCCTCGCTCGAAGTAGGAAACATCGCCTACAAGCTGGTACAGCGCATAGGCGGAGCTGAGGCCATCGGCCCCATCCTCCAGGGTCTTGCAGCTCCTGTCAGCGACCTCTCACGCGGTTGCTTCCCCGAAGACATCTATAAAACCATCATCCTCACATGCTGCCAGGCTATCGGTGCCAAGCAACAATAAACTTCTATAATCATGAAAATACTTGTAATCAACTCGGGCAGCAGCTCGGTAAAATATAAGCTCATCGACACCACTTCAGGCAACACAATGGCCGAAGGCGGCGTTGAAAAAATCGGTCTTCCCGACGGATTCCTCAAATACAAACGCAACGACGGTTCAAAAGCCATTCTCGAACTGGGCAAGACCGACCACCAAGGCTCTATCAAGGCTATCCTCAACATGCTCACCGACCCCAACGAAGGCTGCATCAAGAGCTATGCCGAAATCAACGCAGTAGGCCACCGCGTGGTACACGGCGCCGAAAAATTCACCGAGAGCGTTCTCATCACCGACGAGGTTAAAGACATGATACGTCAGTGCTACGACCTGGCTCCCCTGCACAACCCCGCCAACATGACCGGTATCGAAGCCATCACAGCCCTGATGCCCGATGTACCCCAGGTAGGTGTGTTTGACACAGCATTCCACCAGACCATGCCCGCCAAGTCGTTCATGTATGCCCTTCCCTACAAGTTCTATAAGGAAGACGGCGTGCGCCGCTACGGCTTCCACGGTACCAGCCACCGCTACGTTTCGCAGCGTGTATGCGAATTCCTCGGCGTTGACATCAAGACCCAGCGCATCATCACCTGCCACGTGGGCAACGGTGGTTCTATCACAGCCGTTGAATTCGGCAAGAGCGTAGACACTTCTATGGGCCTCACTCCCACCGAAGGCCTTATGATGGGTACCCGTGTGGGCGACGTTGACCCCGGTGCGCTCACCTTCCTTATGCTCAAGCACAACCTTACCGCCGAACAACTCCAGAAGATCATCAACAAGGAAAGCGGTATGCTCGGCATCGCAGGCAAGAGCGACATGCGCGAAATCGAATCTGCCGTAAACGCCGGTGACGAAATCGCCAAGCTCGGCCTTGACATGTACGAACAGCGCATCACCAAGTACATCGGTGCATACGCAGCCGAGATGGGAGGTGTTGACATCATCGTATTCACAGGTGGTGTAGGCGAAAACCAGACCGGTCTCCGTGCCAACGTATGCGCACCCCTGAAATTCATGGGTGTTGAAATCGACGCCGAAGCCAACAAGGTACGCGGTGAAGAAACCGTAATCTCTACCCCGGATTCAAAGGTCAAGGTGTGCGTCATTCCCACTGACGAAGAGCTCATGATCGCCCGCGACACCGAAGCTATCGTAAGCAAGAAATGATAGACCTGCAACATCTGTCTGATATCACAGCCCGTGCACTCGCCGACATAAAATACCCCGGCGAGTGCGGCGGGTTGTATACTCCTGTAGATTACACATTAAGCTCGGGAGGCAAGCGTCTGCGCCCCGCGCTGTGTCTTGCCGCATGCCAGGCTGTATGCGGCGATCCGCTGAAAGCGCTCGACCAGGCAATTGCCATAGAGATGTTCCATAACTTCACTCTGATACACGATGACGTTATGGACCGCTCAGACACTCGCCGCGGACGTCCCACGGTATATGCCAAGTGGGGCGATGTACAGGCCATATTGTCGGGTGACGCATTGCTCACCATGGCTACTGCCCGCGTTATGATGTGCGACAACGATAAGCTGCGCCCCGTACTCGATTGTTTCAACGATACAGCTCAGGAAGTCTACATAGGTCAGCAGCTCGATATGGAATTTGAGAGCGACGACAATGTGACGGTAGATGAGTATCTGCGCATGATTTTCCTCAAGACCTCGGCCCTGCTCTGCGGCTCCATCAGTCTTGGTGCTATAGTTGCCGGAGCCGACCGCGAGACTGTCAATGCGTTCTACCGCTACGCCAAGGCTCTGGGTCTCGCTTTCCAGCTGCGCGACGACTGGCTCGACACCTTCGGCGACCCCGCAGTATTCGGCAAACGCATTGGAGGAGACATTGTAAACCGCAAAAAAACCTGGCTCTTCATAAACGCGCTGAACGAAGCTCCGGCCGACATGGCCGCCGCGTTGTCAGACAACCCCGGCAGGGAAGAACTCGTAAAAGCTGTTACCGATATTTATCGCCGCCTTAACCTCTCTGAACGTTGCGACTTGCTGATTCAGGACTATTACAACGAGGCGGTAGACGCTATTTCAGAAGCTCATATTTCAGATGCCGACCGCCAATGGTTTGTGGATCTGGCTAAAAAACTGAGTCACAGAAATTCTTGATAATAAGTAATCAAACTGATTTACACTCGTGATTTTCCACTCACGAGTGTATTTTTATAGAATTATGATTGATACCCATACACATCTTTATTTACCTGAATTTGAGGAGGACGGAGAAGCCTCTGCAGTAAAACGCGCCTTGGATGCAGGCGTGGAGCATCTTGTTTTTCCTAACGTAGACCTCACGACTGTAGAACCCATGACGCGACTGGCAGCTGCCTTCCCCCACCAAATTTCATGTGCCATGGGACTGCATCCTACCGAAATTGATGATAAATGGAAAGATAATCTCGACCGTATTTTTGAAATCATCGGCTCCGGCAACAGCTATGTGGCTATTGGCGAGGTAGGAATTGACCTGTATTGGGATAAGACATACCGTGATGCCAAGATGCTGGCATTTTCACTTCAGGCCGCAAAAGCCGTTGAACTTGGTCTTCCCTTGATAATCCACTGCCGCGAGGGACTCGACGAGGTGCTTGAGGTACTGAAGGATTATCCGGGTGTACAGGCAGTTTTCCACTCATTTGGTGGCACTGAGGCCGATGTCGACCGTATAAGGGCTCTTGGCGATTTTTACTTCGGTATCAACGGCATAGTGACTTTCAAGAATTCAAAATTGCGCGACGTCCTGCCGGCAATAGGTATTGACAGAATATTGCTTGAAACAGATTCGCCCTACCTGGCACCCGTGCCCCACAGGGGCAATCGCAACGAGAGCGCGTTCATACCACACATAGCAGCTCATATAGCCCAGTCGATGGAGATACCCTTTGCAACAGTCGACTCTACCACCACGCTCAACGCCCGCAAGCTGTTCAAAATCTGATTACCCACAATAAAAAAGCGATGGCCTGCATTATTCGTGCAGACCATCGCTTTATTAGTTATTCAGAATATTTTATTCTTCCACAGGACGCAGTTCGTAGCTGCCTATTGCAAGAGAGAAGCCCCAGTAGATGAATGCGATAGAGGTGAGGAACGAAACCATGAGCATATCGCTTACCCAACCGGCTTCCATAAAGAAGAATCCGATAAGAAGGAGCAGAATACCGTTGATGATACCGAGCCACCAGTATTTACCCTGACGGTAGCAGGCTGATATCAGAGCCTCGACGCCCCAGAAGATAAACAACATTGCAAGGAAGTACGGGAACACTTCTTCTGAGAGAAGAATGCTTCTTACAAGCATGAAACCGATAAAGATGTTAATAACACCTCCGGCGAGCCACCAGCCCCAGCCGCGTCCACGGTGAGGACCCGATGATACACAGAGCTGTACGATACCGGTCAGCAACAGAAGCCAACCAAAAATTTGAGATGCGATAGCGTAACCGGCCTGTGGCCAGAACCAATATGCGAAACCGCATATCACCATCAGAATACCGACGACCAGAACTGCCCACCATGCGCGGGTCGTTCCGAGATAAGTAGAATTAAAAGCTTTCATAATGTGTTATATTAGTTGATGTTGTTGTTTTTTTAGTTAATTTATATTATAACATTCAAGCTGCCGATTATGTTGATTAGTGTGTAAATTATTTTGTAACTTTGCAAAACTTTTCAAAAAAGACACGAAGACATTCATTTTAAATGATATATCCCGAAAATATAGAAATCAAGATAGGATTTGATGCCGTAAGGCGAATGGTAGCCTCAAAGTGCTCTTCATCATTAGGCGAAGCCCTCGTAGCCGAGATGACTTTCTCTGCCGACTACGACACTGTGATGAAAGAGCTGCGCAGGGTTGACGAATTCTGCCGCATTCTCTCAGGCGAGGATTCCTTCCCGGCAGGATCCATTCACGATATAACCGACCGTTTGAAATCAATACGTCCTGAAGGCACATATCTCACGGCCGAGGAGCTTGTAGACCTGGGCGTGACCATACAGACCATGGGTGCCATAGCTTCGTTCTTCAACAGCAAGCGCAATGAAGACGGGTCCTCGCCCTTGCCTGCCCTGGATGAGATTGCTTTCAAGCTGCAAAGCTACCCTGCCCTGGCCCGCACCATTGTGAGGGTTGTGGACCGTTGGGGCAATATAAAGGATAACGCTTCGCCCGAACTTGCCGATATACGCCACCGTCTGGGACAGATGAACGGTGTGATAAACTCGGTGATGCGTCGTGTGATTGCAAATGCCGTAAAAGACGGTTATCTTGAATCAGACACCACCGCATCGGTACGCGACGGCCGCCTGGTGATTCCGGTGCTGCCTATGAACAAACGCCGCATACCGGGTATTGTGCATGATGAAAGTGCGTCGGGCAAAACCGTTTTCATAGAGCCTACCGAGGTAGTCGAGGCCAACAACCGTCTGCGCGAGCTCAAGATGGAGGAGCATCGCGAGGAGATACGCGTGCTGATAAATGCCGCCGCCGAACTGCGCCCGCATATCGACGAACTGCTCGAAAGCTACTCGCTGCTCGCTCTTTTTGATTTTATCAGAGCAAAGGCCGAGTGGGCGCTGGAGATCGGAGCAGTAATGCCTCATATTTACAACAAGCCCGAACTCGAATGGTATCACGCTTGCCACCCGGTACTGCGCGACAGCCTTATAAGGCAGAACAAAGACATCGTCCCACTCAATATAACCCTCGATACCGAAGGACGCATACTTGTGGTTTCAGGTCCGAACGCCGGTGGCAAATCGGTAACGCTCAAGACTGTAGGCATAGTGCAATACATGCTGCAATGCGGCCTGCTGCCTCCGGTGTACGAAAACTCGCACATGGGTATATTTGAAAGCATTTTCATAGACATAGGCGATGACCAGTCTATCGAGGACGACCTTTCTACCTACTCATCGCACCTGCGCAACATGCGCTACTTCGTGAGCCACGGCAACAGCCGTACACTCATACTCATAGACGAATTCGGAGCCGGTACAGAACCTCAGATAGGCGGAGCCATAGCTCAGGCACTGCTCAACGAATTTAATAAAAAAGGCATGTGGGGCGTGATCACCACCCACTTCCAGAATCTCAAAAAATTTGCCGAGGAAACATCCGGGCTTGTAAACGGCTCCATGCTATACGACCGTCAGAAGATGCAGCCGCTGTTCTCGCTTGCAATAGGACACCCCGGCAGCTCGTTTGCCATAGAGATTGCACGCAAAATCGGCCTGCCCGAAAGCATCATAGCCGAGGCCGGCGAAATCGTAGGCAGCGATTATGTGAACCTCGACAAGTATCTTCTCGACATTGCCCGCGACCGTAGGTATTGGGAAAACAAACGTCAGCAGATACGCCTTAAGGAGAAACGCATCGAAGAGGTGCTGCAACGCTACGAAGACGATGCCGAAAACCTGCGACAGCAACGCCGCGTGATAATATCCGAAGCCAAGGACGAGGCCCGCAAGATTCTCGAAGGCTCCAATGCAGCCATCGAGCGCACCATACACGACATACGTCAGGCCCAGGCCGAGCGGGAACAAACCCTCGAAGCCCGCCAACGCCTTGCACGCGAAAAACATTCGCTCGCCAACGACGACAAGACCTCGGAGCATCCTCTGCTGGCAAAGGCTCCCAAAGCAAAGAAGCCAAAGAAAACCGACAAACCGGCAAAGGACGTAAAGGTTATAGCGGCCGGTGACTACGTGCTGCTCGACGGCTCGGGCGTGCCCGGCACCGTGCAGGAAATACGTGGCAAAGAGGCCGTGGTGGTTTTCGGACAATTACTCACTACCGTAAAACTCTCGCGCCTTACGCCCACCCTGCGCAAGCCGGCTTCGGGTATAAAGGCCCCGGCAATAGTCAGTGCCCACACAAGCGAGGAAAGCCGTCAGCGCCAACTCAATTTCAAGCAGGAAATCGATGTCAGGGGCATGCGTGTGGACGAAGCCCTGCAAGCCGTCACCTACTTCATGGACGATGCCATACAGTTCAACGCCTCGCGTGTAAGGATTCTGCACGGCACGGGCAACGGCATACTGCGACAATACATACGACAATATCTTGACACAGTGCCGTCAGTCAAAAGTTTTTCCGACGAGGATGTGCGTTTTGGCGGCGCCGGTATTACAGTTGTACAGCTATGAGTTCCAAAAATGACAAGAGCCTGCTCCCGACTCTATTCTTCACATTCTTTAAAATCGGAGCATTTACATTCGGTGGCGGCTGGCCGATGATTACCATCATACAGCGCGAGGTGGTTGAAAAATACCGCTGGATAAGCAATGAAGAATTTCTCGACCTGCTTGCGGTGGCGCAGTCGCTGCCCGGAGTCATGGCCGTGAACATATCTGTAAGCGTGGGCGACAAGCTACGTGGAATGCGCGGCAGTATAGTGGCATCATTGGGCACAATACTGCCCAGTTTCCTGATTATACTCACCATAGCCATCTTCCTTACCCCAGAGCTTATAACCACCAACCCCACCCTGTCGGCCATTTTCAAGGGTATACGTCCTGCAGTGGTATCATTGATTGTAGCACCGGTAATCACATCGGCAAAAGCTGCCAAATTAGGATGGAAAACAGCATGGATTCCGCTTGCTGTAGCACTGCTTATATGGTCTAAACTGCCTGTAATATCAAATCCCATCATATACATAGTGCTCGGAGGGCTGTTGGGTTGGTGGCAGCTGCATAATGTTCGTAAACACACGGTTAACAACAAGGAGGTGCAGAAATGATGATATATTTGAAACTTATATGGAGCTATCTCAAGATAGGCTTCTTCGGCTTTGGAGGCGGCTATGCCATGCTTGTCCTCATCGAGAACGAGATTGTATCTCCGGGCTGGATTACCGAGAAGATGTTTACCGACATTGTGGCCATATCGCAGATGACTCCCGGCCCCATAGGCATAAACTCGGCGACATACATTGGCTTCGTGGCACCGATGAAGGAGATGCCCGGCGCATCAATCTTATGGGGCATACTCGGCTCTATCGTATGTACGCTTGTGGTCATCATTCCGTCGTTCCTGCTGGTGACATACGCCGGCCACTACATACGCCGGCATCGAAACAGCGAGGCCATCAAGGGTATGTTCCGCGGACTGCGCCCGGTGGTTATAGGTCTTATAGCATCTGCCGCGTTGCTGCTCATGAACAGCGAGAATTTCGGTACTGAATCAGGCGACGTATGCAAGAGCATAATCATTGCCGCAAGTGCGCTTGCGCTGAATCTTTTCACCAAAATCCACCCAATTTTCATCATCTGTATGGCCGGCCTTGCAGGATTTTTATTGTTCTGAGAGATTTTTTGCATACAGCTGCGTCTAATGAATAAAATAATCTGAATATTATGTTAAGCAACCGGGTTAAACGAAATGTATGGCTCACTTTCGCCATAATAAGCGCAGTATCGCTCATTGCACGCACTTGGCAGTTTATAATGCACGAAGAGCAGTGGTACGATGTGCTTTCTTGTGCCGTAATCACCGCTCTGTGTTTCAAGTTCTTTCTTGACTATCGCAAGGCCCTAAAGGCAGGGAAGTTGTTCGGACGTGTTTGAGAAATGCACTGTTTTTCTTAAAAAGAGTTAAATTGTGAATAAGAATTAAACCTTACCCTCTCTGATACGTCTAAAAGGCAGAAGTACGATTAATAAACCCAACAAACTTTTGTTTAATATTCTTTTTGATTAAATAAAAACTCCCCGACTCGAGAAGAATCGGGGATTTTTTGCATCATATCGCTTTTTTTCTTAAATTCGCGATATGCAATCATTTATAGCTTGTTTAACAACATTACTGTTGACATCGGCAGCGGCCTTTGCCGGAGTTCTCGACCCTATGGCACGCATAGAATCAAGCTCGCGGCCTGTTGGTAAATCGCGATCGGCCGACAGCGGTATTTTCCGTTCCATGATTATCGAATGTTCATCGCCCGAGGGCTTTGAGCAACTGCGCGACAGCGGCATAGTAATATACAACACCCGTGGCAACATGGCCCTGGCATGCGTGCCCGAGCACATGATTTCGGGGCTTGATTCGTGGCCGTCGCTCATGAGAGCTACCATGTCGAGACGCCTCAATGTAAATCTCGACAAGGCCCGCGGCGCCACGATGGTCGACCGCGCACACACCGCAGCCGGGCTGCCGTCGGCTTTTACCGGCAAGGGCGTGGTCGTGGGACTGTCAGATGTTGGCTTCGACCCCGGGCACATCAACTTCAGCGGGCGTATAAAAGGCATGAGCCACTATGTTGATACCCTGGCATTGTCGCAGCACTTCGACAGTGTGTATAATGATATTTCCGACAATCCCCACCGCACCCACGCCACCCACGTGGCCGGCATAATGGCCGGCGGCGACCGCTCCACCCCATATTATGGCGTGGCTCCCGAGGCCGACATATTTGCTTCCACTTCGATACTGCACGACGTAGGCATACTGGCAGGCGTTGAAGACATTATAGCATATACACGTCAACGTGGGCGTCCGGCCGTCATAAACCTGTCGCTGGGCAGCAAAATCGGTCCGCACGACGGCACCGATGCCTTCTGCCGCTACCTCGACCTTTGCGCAGCCGACGATGCCGCTATACTTTTGGCTGCCGGAAATAACGGCGACATGCACGTATCCGTATCAAAATCTTTCAGTGATGCCGACTCTGTATTGTCGATGCGACTGCGCTCCACATTCTGGGACGATGTAACCGTCTACAATGCGTTCACCGATGTGTGGAGCAGCGATTCACGCCCATTGAGGATGCGTCTGCGCGCATGGGACAAAATAAATGAGGAGACAGCATTCACCACGGCGTGGATTAATTTTATTGATAAGGAAATATGGCAGATTTCATCTGAATCCAACCCTGAATTCTCACGCTTCTACGACGGCGAAATCAAGGCGGCCGCCGAGGTTAATCCGGCCAACAGCCGTTATAACATTTCCATATCTTTCGGCATACACTGCCGCGAGATGCTGCCCGACCATCCCTGGAGCCGTTATTCCATAATCATAGACATAGCCGGAGCCGACGGTGCCCGGGCCGACGCATTCATCGAGGGAGAATGTGAATTCACATTCGGCCCTCCAAACGAAGTTTCGGCACCCGATGCCCGTTGCTCGGTTAGCTCCTTAGCCTGCGGACACAATACCATCTGCGTAGGAGCGGCCACCACCCGGGCCGAGACTCCCGTAATCGACGGTAACATCATGGCATGGAACAACCTCACCCCGGGCACCGTGAGCTATTTCTCATCGTGGGGTACACTGCCCGATGGTCGTACTCTGCCCCACTTCTGCGCACCGGGAGCAATGATAGTGTCATCGCTCAGCCGGCATTACCATGCCTTGCATCCCGAGGTTGAAAGCCGTGTGGCTGCTGCGAGCAATGCTGCTGCGGGACATCTGTACTATGCCGAGGCCGGCACGTCGATGGCCACGCCCCATGCCGCCGGAATATTTGCCCTGTGGCTTCAGGCCGACCCTACCCTTACCGGCCCTGAGCTGCGCGAGATAGCCATTGCAAGCGCATCGCCGCTGCACGACTCCGATCAGCTGCGCACCGGAGCCGGATTGATCGACGCCGAGGCCGGACTGCGGTTGATACTCGGCTCTCAGAGCATTGCCGACCGCGAGCTGATTGACGAGCTTACAGTAGTGCGCCGCCGGGGCAATCGCCTTGAGGTTGCCGGCGCTGAAGATGCCCGTATTGAAGTCTACGACCTCACGGGGCGCCGATGCCCGGCCGATGCCCTGCCAAAGTCGCCGGTGATAGTACGAATCATTGGCAAAAACGGCATTATTGTCCGAAAAATATAATCAAATTTTAACAATTTAGCAACAAATGCCCTGCGGCCACGGTGTCATAAAGATTTTTTTTGTAACTTTGCTTGTTAAATCTTAAAATATCCCTGATATAAAATGTTCAGAACCAATACCTGCGGAGAGCTTCGTCTTTCCGATGCCGGCAAGAAAGTGACTCTGTCCGGCTGGGTCCAGCGAGTGCGCAAGATGGGCGGCATGACATTTGTCGACCTGCGCGACCGATACGGCCTTACCCAAGTAGTGTTCAATAATGCCTCAGACTCAGAACTCAACGAAGCAGCCAACCACCTTGGCCGCGAATTCGTGGTACAGATCACAGGCACCGTGGCCGAACGTTCGTCAAAGAACCCCCACCTCCCCACCGGCGATATCGAGATTCTCGCCGACTCACTCCGCATACTCAATACCAGTGAAGTACCTCCCTTCACCATCGAAGATGATACTGATGGCGGCGACGACCTGCGCATGCGTTACCGCTACCTCGACCTCCGCCGCAATCCCGTGCGCCGCAACCTCGAACTGCGCCACCGCATGACCATGGAAGTGCGCCGTTACCTCGACTCAAAGGGATTCCTCGAAATCGAAACTCCCATGCTGGTAGGCTCAACCCCCGAAGGCGCCCGCGACTTTGTGGTGCCCTCGCGCATGAATCCCGGACAGTTCTACGCACTGCCCCAGTCGCCCCAGACCCTGAAGCAGCTGCTGATGGTGAGCGGCATGGACCGTTACTTCCAGATTGTGAAATGCTTCCGCGACGAAGACCTCCGCGCCGACCGTCAGCCCGAGTTCACTCAGATCGACTGCGAGATGAGCTTCATAGAGCAGAACGATGTTATCGAACTCTTTGAAGGCATGGCCAAGCACCTTTTCAAGGAAATACGCGGCATAGAGCTCACCGAGCCCTTCCTGCGCATGCCCTGGGCCGATGCCATGAAGTACTACGGTTCCGACAAGCCCGACCTGCGCTTCGGCATGACCTTTGTAGAGCTGATGGATGTGCTCAAAGGCCACGGCTTCAGCGTATTTGACAACGCCGAATACATAGGCGGTATCAACGCCAAGGGCGCTGCCCACTACACACGCAAGCAGCTCGATGCCCTCACCGAGTACGTTAAGCGTCCGCAGATCGGCGCCAAGGGCATGGTATATGCACGCGTTGCCGAAGACGGCACCGTGAAGTCGTCGGTTGACAAATTCTACTCGCAGGAAGTGCTGCAACAGATGGCCCGCAAGATGGACGCCGCTCCCGGCGACCTCATCCTCATCCTCAGCGGCGACGACACCATGCGCACCCGCAAGCAGCTGTGCGAACTCCGCCTTGAGATGGGCCGCCAGCTGGGCCTGCGCGACAAGGACAAGTTTGCTTGCCTGTGGGTAGTTGACTTCCCCATGTTTGAATGGAGCGACGAAGAGCAGCGCCTTATGGCCATGCACCACCCCTTCACCCACCCCAAAGACGAGGATATACCCATGCTCGACACCGACCCCGCAGCCGTGAGAGCCGATGCCTACGACATGGTGATCAACGGTGTGGAAGTTGGCGGCGGTTCTATACGTATACACGATGCCGCACTGCAGGCCAAGATGTTTGAGATTCTCGGATTCACTCCCGAAAAGGCTCAGGAGCAATTCGGCTTCCTGATGAACGCCTTCAAGTTTGGCGCACCTCCCCACGGTGGTCTGGCCTACGGTCTCGACCGCTGGGTTTCGCTCTTCGCCGGACTCGACTCTATACGCGACTGCATCGCATTCCCCAAGAACAACTCGGGCCGCGACGTGATGCTCGACGCTCCCGCCGCACTCGACCAAAAGCAGCTCGACGAGCTTAACCTCGAAATCAATCTGCCCAAGGAATGAGCCTGCAAGCCATTACCAAACGGCAAATAATTGACGCTGTCAACGGCTTCGCACCCCTGTCGCTCCAGGAATCCTGGGACAACTCGGGGGTGCAGGTCGGCGACATCGACTCTGCATGCACCGGTGTACTGCTCTGTGTAGACTGCACACCTGTAATAATCGACGAAGCCATAGCCCGGGGTTGCAATCTGGTAATCTCGCACCATCCCCTGCTCTTCCGCGGGCTCAAACACATCTGCCCCGGCAACAGCCTTATGGAAGACACCGTTATCCGCGCCATCACCGCCGGCATATCGGTCTTTGCCAGCCACACCGCCCTCGACAGCGCCCGTGGCGGCATATCATGGCATATAGCCTCGATGCTCGGCGCCGAGGTAGAGAGCGTGCTCAGCCCCGGTCACACCGAGGGCACCGGCCTTGGCGTGGTGGCACGATTTGCACAACCGCTGAGCTGCACCGAGCTTGCAGCGCGCATCAAAGACACATTCGGCTCGCCCGTAGTGCGCTGCTCAGCACCCACACCCCGGCCCATATCGCGTATAGGAATATGCGGCGGCTCGGGCGGCGAATTCATACCCGCGGCCATCAGCGCAGGGTGCCAAGCATACCTGTGCTCCGATACTCGCTACCACGACTTCGTTGACTACGGAAAACGCATCTTCCTGACTGACATCGGCCACTTTGAGAGCGAAGAGTGCGCAAAACAGATTTTTTATAACATAATATCAGAATTTTTTCCTAACTTTGCAGTCTATAAATCAGAGTCAGAAAGAAATTCCATAAACTATCTATAACAGCCATGGCTGCAGAAAAGAAAAATGACACTCTTACAGTAGAATCGCGTCTTAAATCTCTCTACGAGCTCCAGACCATTCTCTCTGAAATCGACCGTATAAAGACTATCCGCGGCGAATTGCCCCTTGAAGTTAAAGACCTCGAAGACCAAATCGCAGGCCTGCACACCCGTATCGACAATTTCTCTCACGAAATTGAAGACCTCTCGCGCTCGGTGGCAGCTGAAAAAGAAAAAATCAAAAACTGCCAGGCTCTCATCTCCAAGTACAACGAGCAGATGGACAACGTGCGCAACAACCGCGAGTACGACCTGCTCCACAAGGAAGTTGAATTCCAGACCCTCGAAATTGAGCTTGCACAGAAACATATCAACGACCACTCACGCGCTATGGACAACCGCCAGGCCGACATTCAGGCTACTCGCGAACGCCTTGCCGACCTCGAACACATCCTCAGCGAAAAGCAGAGCGAGCTCGACGAAATTGTAAGCGAGACCCGCCAGGAAGAAGAAGCTCTGCGCGCCAAGGCCAAGAACCTTGAGCCCAAAATCGACGAGCGCACACTCACCGCTTTCAAGCGCATACGCAAGAACGCACGCAACGGCCTCGGCATCGTGTACGTGCAGCGCAACGCCTGCGGCGGTTGCTTCAACCGTATTCCACCGCAAAAACAAATGGAAATACGCATGCACAAGAAAATCATCGTATGCGAATACTGCGGTCGTATAATGATCGACCCCACCCTTGCCGGAGTTGACGACACCGCACAATAATCCACCCGCACACAACACGATTATAACCAATACCAAGACCGCGCTATATACACTTATGCGCGGTCTTTTGTTTAACTCTCATAATCTTCAATTCTACGTTATAACCAATTTTCGTGTGACATAATCAAACACACTCCAGGCCATTTTTAATATGTACCCATACAAAGTTTATCATTTAATTTGTTTTGGCGTAATACTTCTCTGTGCGGCTTGCACCCACTCGCCAAATTCACGCTTGGTCTACATTCAAGAATTATCCGACTCCATTCCGGCAGTCGCCTATGATTCTTTGCGCAGTATCAATCCGTCATCATTGCCTGTAGACGACCGCTATCTGTACGACTTCCTTAAAGTGAAACTCACCGACAAAACCTACAGCACCCACCATTCCGACAGCCTTATCAACCGCGTAATAGATTATGCAGCCGATAACTGGGACCAAACCCTCTACGCCGAAGCCCTGTACTACGGTGGCAGGGTAAACGCCGACCTCAAGCAATATAAGGCCGCATTGCAATTCTTCAAAAAAGCCCTGAATACTTGCCCCGAGTCAGATGAATCTCTCGGACTCAGGAGCCGCATACTCAGTCAGAACGGCCGACTGCTCAATCACTTGAATCTATATAACGAAGCCGTACCAAACCTAGAATCGGCAATCGAAATCAACACTCTGTGCAAAGACAGCGTCAATGCGGTGTACGATATGCAATTGCTGAGCAACATATATCTACGCAAGTCCGAGCCCGACCTTGCCGAAGAATGTCTTAATGAAGCCGAAAAGCTCAGCCCGGGAGTACCACAGGATGTCAATGCCCGTACAAGGATGAGCCAAGCCGCCACATACCACCAAAAAGGAGACAACGACCGCGCGCTGCAATTGATACGCGATACTCCCGACCAAGTACCTGCCTTATCACGCAACACCGCTTTGATCCATGCGTCAATAATATATTTCACCGCCGGAATTTTAGATACCGCATATATTTATGCCAAAGAAATCATTGACAGCGACAACCCGAGTCAGAAAGAAATCGCATACCAGATACTGCTTTCGCAGGAACTGAGTTCGCTCAACAATCCTGATTCCTTATATAAATATGCCGCCAATTATACAAAAACCATTATGGGGCTCTATGATAATAACGAAAATCAACTCTCTATTATCCATCAGGCGGCTTTCAACTATGACGACCACGACCGCAAGCGTGCCATTGCCGAACGACGCACCGGTATTCTGACCTATTGCCTTATAATAGCCGCTATAATCATTATTATATTTGGGCTGATACTTTTGTATATAAGAAAAAAGCATAATAATGTATCTCGGTATAACGATGACAATGGCATCATTTGTATTGAACCTGCGCTTAGTGTCATTGATGATGATACAGCCGGCGCTCGCGAGCGACTGAGAGAAGAACTGTTGAATCTTTATAAATCAGGCAAAGAGCCTGGACCGAATCTTTTAATGCAGACCGAAGCATACAATAAACTAATGGCAATGATAGCTGCCGGAACCGAGTTGAAAAACGACTCTGATATCTGGACGGAACTTTACAGCGGCTTAAACACTCATTATCCGGACTTCTTGAATAAGCTTCATCTGCTGTCTACCGTTCCTCTTAATACTAACGATATACAGACTGCCATTCTTATCAAATATGGAGTTTCGCCATCGAAGATAGCCAAATTATTCATCCGAACCAAAGGTGCAGTCTCGTCACGTCGCGAGAATCTTGGTAAAAAATTATTCGATGAAAAACTCAATTTAAAAGCCATCGACAGAATTATCCGAATAATTTAGCCTGTTTTTTCACTAAAAAAGTGCGGAAAAAGTGCGGAAATATAAAAACCGCACTTTTTCCGCACTTTTTTATTTGCAAATTACATGTTTTGCAGCTTACCTTTGCAAAAACAATTTTAACCAAAACAGACATGAAACATTTGCTTTTTGTAATCCTTTTTATATTTACAAACATCTTTGTTTATGCAACAGGCCAAAATGGCGATAATATGTATACTATACGCTGTAGCATCACAGATGAACTTGTAACCCAGGAACCTGAATCAGATCCTATAGGTAACAGAATCCCGTCTCGTCCTATATTTATAACTGTAAGTCAAGAACAAGGTATAGATATACCCGGCACTGATAAGGAAGATATAGTACAATATTCTATATATAATGAGGACGGCCAGTGTGCCTGCTCAACTTCAGAAGAAAGCCTTTTCATTGAAATGCTGTTCTCACTTTCAGGTACTTTTGAAATCAATATTGATACAAACGAATTCAGTCTCAAAGGCTGGATTCAGATAAACTAACCCAATTTATTAACTTAAAAACAACGAAACATGAAAAAGAAATTCATGCTCGGAGCAATCTTGCTCACCGCCGCTATCGGCGCATCTGCCTCTGTCGGCTTCATAAGCTGGTGTGGAGTACAAGTCTGCACACCTTCTGAAGATTATTTCGAAAATCCAGAAGATGCCAGAGAGTTCTATGAAGATCTCACCGAAGATCTTTGCGGTTCAAAAGGATCATATACTATCGTTCCCTAAGTTCTTATAATTCATTTCTCCTTCAGCTAATAAAAAAATCAAGTTGAGGGAGAGATGAATAATTACCATTTAGCAAATTATTATAATATAAATCAATTGAATGATAATTATATGAAACAAGTAATACTTATGTTTTTTATACTGTCTATATTCACAGCAAGTGGACAGCTAATGGTTGGGAGTAAAGGGCTCGAACCGCTTACTCCTACCAAAAGAGATTTGCTTGACAAGAGCTATATCGAGTGTATCTATTCTCATTCTGTTTTTGACCCTAAAAGAGACGAAACACGAGAATTGTTCGATATTCTTGAGGTCGGCAAAAAATATAGTTCCTATTCTAATTACGGAGCATATAAAGTTGATTCTTTAATCGAAACGACATACGCCGTAAAATTAACGCGCAATGATTTTTTCCGCATTAGTCATGAAAATGATGCCACCTGGGAATGTCTCATTAAAAACTTAAATTCAGATTCTATAAGTGTATACGACAGAGTATTGATCGATCGGTACGTTTATAAAGAAAAAAAGCCGGACATCAAATGGTCTCTGCATAACGAAACGACGAAAATATGCGGACATATATGTCATAAAGCTACTGCAACATTTAGAGGCAGAAATTGGACTGTGTGGTATAGTGACATCCCCCTTAAAAACGGTCCATGGAAATTCGGAAATCTTCCAGGATTGATTTTAAGAGCGGAAGATGACAAAAAAGAACATATTTTCGAGGCTATATCAATCAGAAAAGGTTCAAAAAGATTTGGCCCTAAACACTTTAATTACATACATACCACACGTAAAAAATTCAATGAAGCACTTGCAGAATACAAGACAAATCCCGGAGCTCTTTTAGCTCAACCCGGTTTAGCTATAAAAGATATGAATGGGAATATTGTTAAACCGAATAATAAACCTAAATTCTTCAACCCCATAGAACTTGAATAACTTTACCCACATGAAAAATCTGTTCTTAACCATACTTTCTTTCTTCTGCCTCTCAGTATCGGCTCAGATTAGTCACGTTTCCGGGGGAGATAAAATTGTACATCCTTCAAGTATTGTCACTATTGACAAAAGCAATATGGAGTGTATTTACTCCCACAAAACTTTTGACCCTAAAAAAGACGAAACAAAAGAAATGCACTATATTTTGCAAATAGGTAATAATTTCAGTGCATATAATGATTATGGAGGTTACAGACAAGACTCTGTAATAAAGGAAATATATCCAAACGGATTGAAAAGCATTGACTTAAGACGTCTCAGCATACAATACCAACCTTCTTATCACTGCACGGTAAAAGACCTTCATAATAATACCGTAACAACCTACGACAGGGTCTTCATTGACCACTATTACTACTCAGAACCGACCCCTAATATCAAATGGCATCTTGAAAAAGGTACTCGGGAAATTTGCGGATATACCTGTAAAAAGGCTACCGCCAATTTTCGCGGTCGTGACTGGACGGCATGGTATTGCGACATCCCTTTGAACAACGGCCCTTGGAAATTCGGTAATCTGCCCGGTCTGATTCTCCGTGTTGAGGATTCTAAAGGAGAGCATGTTTTTGAAGCTATTTCATTGCGAAAAAAATCCCAAGAATTCGGCTATCATGATTTCGACTATTCCAAAACCACACGCAAGAAGTTTAACGAAGCCTTGGCAGAATACAAAAATAACCCCGGAGTGATGGTTGCAGGAATGGTACAGAATCCTGACGGAACACCCAAAACAGACTTTAAACCGATGTTCTTCAACCCCATAGAACTTGAATAACATGAAGCATCTTTTATTGACATTATTCCTTTTGATTGTATTTCCTTTGTCAATCGCGGCCAAGGAGGTTGAGAAACGCGGTACGGTGAAGGATGCCGCAGGCGAAGGCCTGCCGGGAATAATGGTGCTGATAAAAGATGCCGACGACAACAATGTGGCATACGCCATAACCGACCGCAACGGGGCATTCTCAATATCATATCAGGATGAGGATGCCTCAAAACTGCGGTTAACGCTTTCGTGCCTTGGATTCAAGACCATTTCAATGCCGCTGCGGCAACTGCGCGACAATGCGGCGTTTGTGATGGAAGAAACCGACATTGTATTGAAGGAGGTGACGGTGCGCAATGCCCCGATTTCGTCGGTAGGCGATACCCTTACCTATAACGTGGCCTCATTCAAGAGCGCATCTGACCGCTCTATAGAAGACATCATACGCAAGCTGCCCGGCATACGCGTGGAGGACAACGGCCGCATATACTACAACGGCGAGCCTATCAACAAATTCTATATCGAAGGGCTCGACCTGCTCGCGGGTCGCTATGCCCTGGCGAGCCGCAATATTTCGCCCGACGATGTAACAGCGGTAAACATCTATGAGAATCACCAGCCCACGCGGGTACTGAAAGATGTGGTTTTCAGCGAAAATGCGGCCTTGAACCTCAAGCTTAAGAAGAAGAGCATGCTCAAGCCCATAGGCTATGTAAAGGGCGGCATAGGACTGAACGATGCCGACGATGTGTTGTGGCTGGGCGAGGCTTTCTCGCTTCTGATCACTCCCACGCGTCAGATGCTGCTCAGCGCCAAGGCTAACCGCGCCGGGGTGTCGTACATAAACGAAACCAAAAATCTGATTTCCGACCTTGAGGACTCACCCACACAGGCTTTCGGCATCTATCCGGATATACCTTTCGGAAAGGCCGACATACCCTCCGCCCGATATTATGACAACCGCTCGGTGTCGGCATCGGTCAACGCCATCAACCGCCTGAGCGAATTCAGCACATTCAACATCACGGCCGACTACACCGACGAGCTTAACAACTACGACAACAGCTCGGCCGTGACCTATACCACCGACAATGCCCAAGGCACAACCATAAGCGAGAGTGTGGCTAACCGGCCGCACTCGCGCGAGGCCAAATTGAAACTTAAATTCGAGAACAACAACCCCAAACGCTATCTTAAAGACGAACTCTCGTTCACCGGACACTTCAACTCCGACCGATATTCAATAGTCAGCGACCGCAGCATATCGCAGACCAATTCCACACGCGACTACAACATAAGCAACCGGTTCAACGGCATACTGAGCATATCGCGCTACATGCTAAATTTCAAGTCAAACATACAGTTCAGCTCAACTCCCGTAAGCAGTCTTCATGCCTGCGAGGCCGGAGGCACCCCCATAATAATGCAGAATGTGAAAGGAAGCCTGTTCAGCACACGCGAAGAATTGGGATATTCGTGGAACATAAACAGCAGGTCGTACATTGCGGCCAATCTTATCTTTCAGCTTGCACACGAACGTTACCGCTCTATAATCGACACTCCGCCCAGCTCTCCGTCCAACGACATACGCGGCTACGACATAGCCACCACCATAGAGCCGTCGTATCAGTACAAATTCAACAGGGGAGTGACATTCACCCTCAAAGCTCCCATACGGCTGCACAACCTGAAGTTTGACAACTTGCCGACAGGCCGACATTATCCCACCAACCGCCTTGATGTGGACCTGCGCGCCACCATACGCTACAACACTCCGTTCAATCTGCGTACATCCCTCTCGGCAGGCCGTCTCAACCATCTCGGTTCCATATCCGACTATATCACCGAACCTGTATATCTCACATTCCGCCAACAAAGCACTCTGGGCAACGCCCTGCTGGGACAGCGCACATCGTACTTCGCCACCTCCAACCTCAGTTACCGCAATACGGTAGAAGGGCTGTTCTCGTCGGCATCAATCACCTACCGCCACACCCTGGCCAACCGCCTTGGCAACCTCAATGTGTCAGACGGCAATCTGGAGTCGGATTATAAAAGTATCGACAACCGCAGCAATATCTTCTCGGCCAACGGCTCGTTCTCAAAGAAAGTTTACGGCTGGGGCACCTCGTTTGGCATTGACGGCGGATATGAATTGATGAAACGCGACATCATGCGCCGCAATGTGAAGATGAACATGCGCATCAACGGATATAATGTGCGCCTGAACGTAAACAGCAACCCGATAAATAATTATCTGATTGCTGATTTTACGCTAAAATATTCACGCACATCGCAGAAAGTGCAAGGCGCATCGTCGGGCAGCCACACCGACGCCCTCTTGGGCAAGCTCACCCTGGCAACCAGGCCATTGTCGTGGCTTGAACTGGGAGCGGGCGGCCACTACAGCCGCAGCCTTACGGGTACCGGAGTGGTCAGAAACAGCTTTTTTGCTGACTGCTACGTGAGAAGCTCTCTCAAACGCTTCGATCTGGAGCTGTCGGCCAAGAACCTTACCAACACCCGCGAGTACAGCTACTCGTACATGCTCGATTCCGACCTGTACTACTACTCCTTCGCCCTGCGCCCCTTCGAGCTGCTGCTTACGGTGAAATACACTTATTAGCGGGTGTTGCAGAACCTTACTCCCGTAATATGGCATCCGCAGGAAGCCATATTCTAAAGTACCATATACCCGGACTATTATACAGCATCCTGCCGGATGCCACCATACGACGAGCTCCCTTCCCGGCATGCCCTCCCTGCGGTCGTGCATACAGGGTTACGGTGTGGCAGACTTCCTGCGGAAGTCATCTTCACGATAATGCAACAGCGCCATTCACCTGCGCTGTTTGGAGTTTGTTTAATATTTCTCCACAAGCTTGATGAATTCGGGATTGCTGCGCAGAGCCGACACGTTTATCTGGCCGTCGTTGTTGTGCAGCCAGTTGTGCTTGTTGCTGTAGCCCTTTTCCATCGACTTTGATGCACACTCCAGAGCCTTGGCGGTATTGCCGCGCAGTGTGTAGTAGCAGGCGGCGTAGTAGTTGATGAGTCCGTCGTTGTCGGCCACATTGTCGGTGAGGTTTTCCATCCACAGGTCGGCCTCGGGTTCGCGGCCGAGATTGAGCAGAGCAAATCCGCGCAGCGAGCGTACATCGGCAGCCGTGTAGCCCTCTACATCGAGAGCACGGCTGTTGAGGGTCTGCGCGTTTGAAGCGTTGCCCTGCTTGCTGCCCTGAAGCCATGCGCGCAGCAGATACACCTCGGGGTTGTTCACATCGTCCATCGAAGCCTCGGCGAGCAAGTCAGAGGCCTGGCGGTAGCTTTTCTTATCCACATAGTTCATGGCCATTTCCTGAAGGGCGGCCACCGAGGTGCGGTCAACAGCCAGAGCTTTGGCAGCGGAGTTGATGGCGTCATCACCACGGCCCAATGCACGCAGTATGCGGCTGCGCAGCACATAGTATTCTGCCACGTTATCTACCTGCCCCAGGGCATTGTCTATCTGAGCCAGTGCTTCGTCATAGCGTCCGAGCCCGTACAGACAGCGGGCCAGTGAGGCATTGATGCCATGATAATTGTAGAGCTTGTTGTCAAGTATATAGCTGAAGTCGTCGGCAGCGGCACGGTAATTATAGTGAGCCTCGGCAATCATGGCGCGCAGATAGCGGTAGAGAGCGTTGTCGGGAGCGAGCTGCATGGCATTTGTGAGCGCGGTGATAGTGGCGGCATAATTGGTGTTGCCATACTCAACGAGGGCGGCGACAGCGTCTTTGTCGTCAGATTGCAGGCTCAGAGCCAGGATAAGGTCGTCAACAGCACCGTTGTCGTCGCCTATCATTTTGCGTACCGAGGCACGGCGCACGTAAACCTTGGGATTGGTGGGCGCAAATTCAACAGCCTGCTGCAAGTAGTCGTTTGCTGCTGAAAGATTATTTTCCTTAACGGCACATCGTGCAAGACCGAGAACAGCCTCCAGGGAGCGCGAATTGAAACGCTGCAGGCGTGCATAGTCAGTGCGGGCTGCTGAATAGTCGCCAAGTTCATATTCTATGTTGGCTCTGAGATATACAGCGGCATACGACTCGGGGTCGAGTGTCACGGCTGAATTGAGGTCGCTCAGGGCCTCGTGCAGCTTGTGGGTGCGCTCGTAGATGGACGCACGCAGCATGTATGCCTGAAAGCGCAGGTCGGTGTCGCTTGTCGGTACATATTTCAAGGCATTGTTCACATCGTTGAGTGCCTTATCATACTCATTGTGGCGGTAATATTCATTTGCCCTGCGAAACCACACCATGTAGTTCTTGGGGTTTGATTGCAGTTCTTTATCGTATACCTTGATTACAGCGATAGTAATTGGATTGTCAATGACAGCGTGGGCTTCAAATGCCGGTGCGCATAATGTGGCGGCAGCTATACCCAATATAGCGTTTCTTAAGATTTTCATAAATATTTATAAACAATATGCAAAATTACAAATTCCTTATCAGCGGTCAAAATATTTTTGGAAACAAACAGCAAGAAACGGCGGAACTTTGATACGTTGTGTGGCAAAGTTCCGCCGTGAAAGTTAAGTAAACAGTATTCGTACAGATTTCAAATTATTCTTTGATATTTATAATTTTTCCTGTTGCGTTGAAGTAAGAGGCCATCAGATGATATACGTCCTGAGCGCCGTACTTTTCCATGAGGGAGTCGAGCTGCGATGCATCCACATCGTCAAACTTTCCCTGATTATAGGCATCGAGAATAGCATCGGCATCTTCATCAAAGGTGTCTTCGCTCATCCATGAGGCCATTACACCGCCGTTATGGCGTTCTGCTTTTTCGAGGGCCTTGCCGGCCTGTCGGTAACTGTCGACCACGTGGTCAACTATTTTTTTAGTGTCGTATTTCATAATTACTTGATTGAGGGTTCATTTTCCTGAATATCAGGCGATGTGCGATGGGCTACGTTGCCGCCTGAAGGTATCTGGTCGGCAGATTCCACGATGTTTACTTTATAGAGTACGCATGCGTATGCCGGAGTCTTGTCTACTGCGTAGATTGGAGCATTGATCTGAAGGTTATAGCGACCGGGCTTCATATCGGCGGGAATCTCGATGTTGATTCCGTATGGAGCTATTACACTCTGGCCTATGAAACGAGAGTTCCAGAAGTAAGAAGCCTGGGTGATGATAGCCTTCTTGCCCGGCTCGTTGTTGATCACGTCAACAGAGTCTACGGTCAAAACGGTGTCGGTAGTGACATAAATCTCTCCGTCCACAAATTGTCCGCCTGATATCTGTATTGCGAAGTCTACGTTAGGTAAATCCTTTTCGTCGTCACAAGATGCAACAAAGAATAGCGGGAGGGCGCACACAAATAAATAGAAGAGTCTTTTCATAACAGTGTCAGTGAATTTTAGTTTGTTTTGTTAGTTAATGTTTTACCCACATATATGTATGAGTTCAATATCTATAACCATCTTACCCGAGCTAAAGTTCTGAAAACCTATAAAAAAAGCAACGTACGCGATGAAACGTACGCTGCTCATTACTGTTTTATCAATTTATCAATTATGGAATACCAGATCCTGTCCCTCGGCATCCACATCAATCACAATGGGATTGTCGCGGTCTACCTTCTGGGCGAGGATGTCCTTTGAGAGCTGATTGAGCACAAGCCTGTGGATAGCCCTCTTGACGGGTCGTGCGCCGAATTCGGGATCGTAGCCTTCATCGGCCAGGAAACTGAGAGCCTTGGGCGTGATGCTCAGCTCGATGCCGCTCGATGCCTTAAGCATCTTGCGTATGCTGTTGATCTGCAAGCCTACGATTTCTTCAATCTCGTTGCGGTTGAGCGGTGTGAACATTATGATCTCGTCGATACGGTTGAGGAATTCGGGTCGGATAGTCTGCTTGAGCATCTCGAGCACGGCTTCCTTGGTCTCTTCCACAACCTTGGGCTTGGTTTCATCGGTCATCTTGGCAAAGTTGTCGCGGATGAGATGTGCGCCCATGTTTGAGGTCATGATTATAATAGTATTCTTGAAGTTGACGTTGCGACCCTTGTTGTCGGTTAGACGACCGTCGTCGAGTACCTGCAGCAGGATGTTGAACACATCGGGGTGAGCTTTCTCGATTTCATCGAAGAGCACTACCGAGTAGGGCTTGCGCCTTACAGCCTCGGTGAGCTGTCCGCCTTCGTCGTAGCCTACGTATCCCGGAGGCGCTCCTACCAGGCGCGACACGCTGTGTTTCTCCTGATATTCGCTCATGTCTATGCGCGTCATCATGTTCTCATCGTCAAAGAGGTATTCGGCCAGTGCCTTGGCAAGCTCAGTCTTACCCACACCGGTGGTACCGAGGAAGATAAACGAACCGATAGGACGTTTGGGGTCGGCCAGGCTGGCACGCGAGCGGCGCACGGCATCGGCTATGGCGCGGATGGCTTCTTCCTGACCCACTACGCGCGAGTGCAGCTCTTCTTCGAGGTGCAACAGCTTCTCTTTCTCGCTCTGCACCATCTTGTTGACGGGAATACCGGTCCAGCGCGATACTACATCGGCTATGTCCTCTGCGTCCACTTCTTCCTTGATCATGGCTTTGTCGCCCTGCATCATACGGAGCTGTTCCTGCAGCTGTTGGTTCTCGGTCTCTTTGGCCTGGATACTCGAATATCTTATCTCGGCCACCTTGGCATAGTCGCCCTCGCGCTCGGCGCGTTCGGCATCGAAGTTAAGCTGTTCGAGGTCTACCTTATTCTGCTGAATGCGGTTGATAAGCTCTTTCTCAGCCTGCCATTTTGCCGAAAATTCCTTTTCTTCGTCGCGCAAGTCGGAGATTTCTTTTTCGATTTCCTTCACGCGCTCGGGCATGTTCTCGCGCTTGATTGCTTCGCGTTCTATTTCCTTTTGGGCAATGCGGCGGGTGATGTCGTCGAGAGCCTGGGGCACTGAGTCGATTTCAAGTTTCAGCTTGGCAGCGGCCTCGTCCACAAGGTCAATGGCCTTATCGGGCAGGAAACGGTCGGTGATATAGCGTTCAGACAACTGTACGGCAGCCACAATGGCTTCATCGCGGATACGCACGTGGTGGTGATTCTCATAGCGTTCTTTCAGTCCGCGCAGAATGGCTATGGCGCTGAGTTCATCAGGCTCGTTGACCATCACCTTCTGGAATCGGCGTTCGAGCGCCTTGTCTTTTTCAAAATATTTCTGATATTCATCAAGAGTGGTGGCACCGATGCTGCGCAGCTCGCCGCGGGCCAGGGCAGGTTTCAGGATGTTTGCGGCATCCATGGCACCTTCGCCCTTACCGGCACCCACCAGGGTATGTATCTCATCTATAAAGAGGATAATCTCGCCGTCGCTCGACTGCACCTCATTAACGATGGCCTTAAGGCGTTCTTCAAATTCACCTTTGTACTTGGCACCGGCCACCAGGGCACCCATATCGAGTGAGTAAATCTGCTTGGTGCGCAGGTTTTCGGGCACGTCGCCGCGCACAATTCTGTGAGCCAGGCCCTCGGCTATGGCGGTCTTACCTGTACCGGGTTCACCTATGAGCATGGGATTGTTCTTGGTGCGTCGGCTCAATATCTGCAGCACACGGCGTATTTCCTCGTCACGGCCTATAACGGGGTCGAGTTTACCGCTGCGGGCACGTTCATTGAGGTTTATGGCGTACTTGGACAGGGCATTGTAGGTTTCTTCCGAATTCTGATCGGTGGCCTTCTTGCCCTTTCTCAATTCTTCGATAGCTGCTTCAAGCTCTTTCTTGTTTAGTCCGGCATCCTTCAGTATGGCCGAGGCGGGTGAGTTTACTTCAAACAGAGCCAGCAACATGGCTTCGAGAGCCACATACTCGTCGCCTTGCTTTTTGGCGATGTCGAGAGCCTTCTGCAGCACATCGTTGGCAGTACGGCTCAGGTAGGGTTCGCCGCCGCTCACCTTGGGCAACGAGGATATCTCGCGGTCGATGGCATTGGTTACCGACCCTATGTTGGCTCCTATTTTCTGGAAGATGAACTTCACCAGCGAGTCGCCCTCGTCGATGACGCCCTTAAGAAGCGCTACAGGCTCTATGGCTTGAGTTGCGGCACCGCGTGTAATCTCAACAGCCTTCTGAATGGCTTCCTGCGACTTAATTGTGAAATTATTAAAGTTCATGTAGGATTTAATATTTGGGTTGTTTTTTATGCGTGTATTTAAAAAGTCAACAAACTGCGTGCCAATTTGGTTTAATCACGTTTTTTTTCTAAATTTGCATATTAAATATGCTTAATTGTCATTCTTAATTGTCATTGTCATTTATGAAACGCGCATTCATATATATCATTGCCATTTTGTCGCTCGCCTTGGGCTGCCGTGCCGCCGACGGCGATCTTTTCCCCTATCCCAAGCCCACCGACGATATGACAGGGCTCACAGAACGTTGCGACTTTCTCGTGAGCAAATTCTGGAATCACTGCAACTTCAAGGGTGCTCTGTCAAAAAAAGAAAAGTTTAACTCAACCTTCGGCGACTGGATTTCGTTCATGCCCTTTGCCACCGCCGACACCGTACACGCAGCAATAGCCCGTGTAATCAAACAGGTGGAAAAATCAGGAGACCAGACACTCGAAATGGCTCGTATGGCCCGTAACTGGACACACTGCGACACCGCCCAGTACTTCAGCGACGAAATTTTCCTGCCTTTTGCCAAAGCAGCAGCCACAAATAAAAAAGTCCCTGCCGCCGAGCGCAAATACTTTGCCCGCGAAGTGCAGATTATAGAAAACACCCAGACCGGACACATTGTAGGACACCTCGACTTCATCACTCCCCGGGGCACAAAGAGCTCGCTCGACGACATACACACACAGATGATTGTGATATTCTTCAACGAGAACGATTGCTCTGATTGCAGCCTTGCCCGCATACGCCTGTCGGCCGACATCAATGCCACCGCCCTTATCAAGGCAGGCATTCTCACCGTGATGTGCATCACCCCCGGAGCCGCAACCGAGGAGTGGAAAGCCGAAGCCGCATCTTACCCGAGCGACTGGGTTGTGGGCGCATCAGAAACTGCCGCTGACTACTTCAGCCTGCGCGAGAAGCCCTCTATCTATCTGCTTGACTCGCGCCACAAGCTGCTCATCAAGGACACTAACATCAACGGCCTGCTCGGCTCACTCACCCTGCTGCGCCAAAACGCCGGCATCTGACCGATGAAGATTGCAGCTCTTATATCAGGTGGCGTGGATTCGGCGGTGGCCGTCCACAAGCTGGTCGAAGAAGGGCACGATGTGCACCTCTTCTACATCAAGATAGGCCGCGACGACGGTCTTGGCGATTGTTCGTACGAAGAAGATGTGGAGATGTGCCGCCTTATAGCAGCGCGATACAAGCTCCCGCTCGAGATTGTGCCCCTGCACGATGAATACTGGGAATATGTCATGGGCTACGCCCTCGACACTGTGCGCCGTGGCCTTACGCCCAACCCCGACATGATGTGCAACCTCATTATAAAATTCGGATTTTTCGAACAGAAATGGGGACACGAGTTCGACCTCACAGCCTCGGGACACTACGCTTCAACCGAAATTGACAGCGACAACAACAAATGGCTCACAACGGCTGTTGACCCCGTGAAAGACCAAACCGACTTTCTGGGCCGCATAACATACGATCAACTCAAGCACATAATTTTCCCCATAGGCAACATACCCAAGGCTGAGGTACGCGAGATAGCCCGCGCCACCGGCATGCCCAATGCCATGCGCAAGGACTCGCAAGGCATCTGCTTTTTGGGTAAGATAAATTACAACGACTTTATCCGCCGCCACCTCGGCGAGCGCCCCGGGCCTATCGTTGAGCTTGAGACCGGCAAGGTCCTTGGACAGCACCGAGGCTTCTGGTTCCATACCATAGGACAGCGCAAGGGCCTTGGGCTGAGCGGTGGTCCGTGGTATGTGGTTAAGAAAGATGTCGTGGAAAACGTTATATATGTAAGCGGAGGCTACGACACCGACCGTCAGTACGGACGCTACCTCCATTTGGCCGAGACTAAATTCATAACTCTCGACCCGTGGGAAGGCATCGACTGCGACAATGTGGAGATTACTTTCAAGAACCGCCACATGCCCGAATTCATTCCCGGGCACCTCACACGTCTGGGTGCTGAAGGTGAGTATGTAATAGCTTCCGACCGCAAAGTACAGGGTATCGCACCGGGGCAGTTTGCCGTACTCTACGACAAAGACTCGCACAGATGCCTTGGCTCCGGCGTTATAACCGGCCAGAACATTCAATAAGTTAACACACAGACAAATGGAAGATAGAGTTAAATTAACGGTACTTGGCCTGTCGTACAACCAGTTGCAGAGCGGTGCGTTTGCATTGCTGCTGGCTCAGGTAGATGGTCCATACCGCATACCGGTTGTAATAGGGGCGGCCGAAGCTCAGTCTATAGCTATCAGACTCGAGAGCATAACCACCCCTCGCCCGCTCACACACGATCTTTTCATGAGTTTCGCCCAGGCATTCGGCATACGCCTGCGCGAAGTCTTCATCTATAAATTTGAGGACGGAATCTTCTCATCTGAACTCACTTTCACCGACGGCGAGCGCCAGATTGTTCTCGATGCCCGCACATCCGATGCCATAGCCATAGCCATGAGATGCAAGGCTCCTATATGGACCACACACGCCATATTGGAAGAAACAGGATTCATAATTGAGGAGGTCGCTGGCGACAATCACGGCGAATCCGAATCGTCTATTACCCCAGACGATGATGTTATGGCCGAACCGAAACCTGAAAAATTTGCCCTCGAAGAATTGGAAAAGCTGCTCGCCAAACTTATAGAGGACGAGAACTATGAGGAAGCCGCCCGCATCAGCCAAATATTGAAGAAAAAAAGAGGCGAAATCTGATGCCGTTTTCTCTCTGCCACTAAATTAACACCTTAATTTCACAAACCTACCGTATAATCTAAACTCATTAATAAATTTAATACCGAAAAATATGAAAAGTTTGAAGATAAGATTGGCCACTCTCGGATTCCTTGAGTTTGCCGTATGGGGTTCTTACCTCGTATCATTGGGTCTCTTTTTAGGCTCAGTAGGTCTTGGCGACTATGTATTCTGGTTCTACACCGTTCAGGGCATCGTATCGCTGTTTATGCCCGCCATGGTGGGTATGATAGCCGACCGCTTCATCCCGGCCCAGAAGATGATGAGCCTGTGCCATGTAATTGCCGGCTCTTTCATGTTTGCAGCCGGCTGGTATGCCATGAGCGCCGGCAGCGACATTCAGTTTGGACCCCTGTTCACACTCTATACCATTTCTGTAGCATTCTTCATGCCGACTATCGGACTGAATAACTCGGTGGCATTCAGCGCCATGAAACGACACGGCATGGACACCGTGAAGGAATTCCCGCCTATCCGAGTTTTCGGCACCGTGGGTTTCATCGTGGCCGAATTATTCGTAAACTTTGTCAAAATTGACGGCGTCGCCATCCAAAGCACATACTACCAGCTCTTTACCTGTGGTATCATCAGCTTCGCGCTCGCACTGTATTCTCTAACCATGCCGCCCTGCCCGGTAAACCGCCAGGCAAAAGGTTCATTGGCCGACTCGCTCGGACTCAGCGCCTTCAAGCTTTTCAAACGCAAGGAAATGGCCATCTTCTTCATCTTCTCCATGCTCCTCGGCGTATCGCTCCAGATTACCAACTCATACGGCACCATGTACATCGAGCACTTCGGTAAGGTGGCACAGTATGCCGACGACTTCTTCGCTGCCAACCCCACATTCCTCATCTCGCTGTCGCAGGCTTCTGAAGCCCTCTGCATCCTGCTCATTCCCCTGTGTCTGCGCAAGTTTGGCATCAAGGGTGTGATGCTCATAGCCATGTTTGCATGGGCTTTGCGATTCGGATTCTTCGGTCTTGGCAATACCAGCACCTCGGGTGTATGGTTGCTGATGCTCTCATGTATCGTTTACGGTGTGGCATTTGACTTCTTCAACGTATCGGGCGGTTTGTATGTAGACCAGAAGACCTCTCCCGAACTGCGTTCATCGGCCCAGGGTCTGTTCATGATGATGACCAATGGTTTCGGTGCATCACTCGGTACATTCCTTGCCGGAACATTCATCATTAACAAAAACGTATTCACTCCCGGCCTTAATGCCGAGCAGCAGCTCATAGGCTGGCGCGAATCTTGGTATATATTTGCCGCATACGCTTTCGTAGTCGGCGTTCTTTTCTTCTTTATTTTCAAGCAGCCCAAGCAGGATGTGACTTCAGCTGAGGTTAAAGAGGCTGAAAGTCTGTCGGATGATGCTGCGGGCTTTATTGACGAAAAATGATACGATTCTTTGCTCCTGACATACTCACCACCGGGATGTTGCCCGAGAGCGACTCGGCCCACTGCGTGCGTGTGCTGCGCATGCGCTCGGGCGACACCATAGAGGTGGTCGACGGTAAAGGCGGACTGCACCGGTGCATACTGCGCGACGCCCATCCCAAACATGCCTTTGTGGATGTGACCGAGAGTGTTTCCCTGCCCAAAGTGTGGGCAGGAAACATCAACATAGCCATTGCGCCCACCAAGCACAACGACCGTATGGAGTGGCTTGTGGAAAAACTGGTTGAAATCGGTGTCGACCGCATCACCCCCCTAAGGTGCCGGTATTCAGAGCGAAAAGACATAAATGTGGAACGTCTCGAAAAAATAGCCGTATCGGCCATGAAGCAGTCACTCAAAGCCATTCTGCCCGTGATTGACCCCATGACTCCCTACGGAACATTCCTCGATTCCAACCGCGAGGGCAACCGGTTTATAGCCTACTGCGACGAGTCGATTCCGCGACTGCTCTTTGCCCGCGAATATAAGCCCGGGCAAGACACCACTATTCTCATAGGTCCTGAAGGCGACTTCTCCACCGAAGAAATCACACGCGCCCTGGCCGAGGGTTGGACTCCCGTAAGCCTTGGCAACAACCGCCTGCGCACCGAGACTGCGGCTTTGGTGGCTTGCGACACATGTCATATTATACAACAACTGCAATGATAATATCTGAATATCTCAAAAGCTCTCCCAACAATAATTTCTTTCTGCTCGCAGGCCCTTGCGTTATCGAGGGCGAGCAGATGGCTCTTGACATAGCCGCCCAAATAGCTCCTCTTTGCAGCGAGCTGGGCATACCCTACGTATTCAAAGGCTCGTACCGCAAGGCCAACCGCTCGCGCCTTGATTCTTTCACCGGAATAGGCGACATCGAGGCACTGCAGATTCTGGGCAAGGTGCGCAGCGCTGTAGGTGTGCCCGTTGTAACCGACATACATCAGCCCGAAGAAGCCCGTATGGCAGCCGACTTTGTGGATATCCTGCAGATTCCGGCTTTTCTCTGCCGCCAGACCGACCTGCTGATTGCAGCCGCCAAGACCGGCCGTGCCGTCAACATCAAGAAAGGACAGTTCCTGGCTCCCGGCTCTATGAGATTTGCCGTTGACAAGGTGCGCGAATCGGGTTGCGACGAAGTTATGGTTACCGACCGTGGCACCACATTCGGCTACGGCGACCTGGTGGTGGACTTCCGCGGAATACCCGAGATGCAGGCCGAATGCAAGGCTCCCGTGATTATGGATGTCACCCATTCGCTGCAGCAGCCCAATACCACCGGAGGTGTGACCGGCGGCCGACCCGATATGATCGAAACCATAGCCCGTGCAGCTATTGCCGTAGGTGCCGACGGCCTTTTTATCGAAACTCATCCCGAACCGGCCAAGGCCAAGAGCGACGGAGCCAATATGCTGCGTCTCGACCTGCTCCCTGCCCTGCTGAAACGTCTCACAGAGCTTCGCGCCACAATCAACCGCTTCTGAACGATTTTTTCACAGTCTGCATTTAATAAATTTTAGTGTATTAAATTCAGACACACTCTCAGTTTTTTGCTAACTTTGCTATTTGAATGGAGCAATTGCTGTACATACTGCCACGCGGGTTGGCCATAGGCGCTCTGATTTCGGCACCGATGGGGCCGGTAGGGATGCTTATCATACAGCGCACTTTGTCAAAAGGGCGCTGGCCTGCGTTGTTTACCGGCATAGGCGCATCCATCTCAGATCTGTTCTACTGCCTGCTCGCTGGCTTGGGCCTGAGCTTTGTCACCGACTTTATTGAGAGCCAGCAACTGTGGCTGCAACTCGGCGGTGGTATAGTGCTCGCTGTTTTTGCGGCATATCTGTTCAGGAAAAACCCCACCCGATCGCTCAAGAGCGTCCAGCCATTGCAGGCCTCAAACCTTTGGAGCGATCTCGTCACAGGATTCCTGTTCACGTTTTCAAATCCTCTTATCTTGTTTTTCATAGTGGGTCTGTTCGCCCGGTTCTGCATAATTTTGCCCGACTTCGGCGTTCACCACTACATATTTGTGTATATTTGCATTTTGGGAGGAGCGATGCTGTGGTGGTACGGCATCACTTGGCTGGTTAACAAACTGCGCAAGCGCTTCAATGTGCGCTCCATGTGGTTTGTAAACCGCATTATAGCTATTATTCTTTTCGTTATGGGTATTATTGGAATAACCCTTGCCTTAATTGACATTCTTAAAGTATGAAAAACCGCATTTTGATAATGGCATGCGTGGCTGCGTCGGCTTTGTCGGCACACGCCCTTCAGCCCCGTTGGCTCGAGACTGACTCGGTTGCGGCTGTAGCACTGCGCACTCGTGCCGATTTTCCCTACACCGTAGATGAGTTCTACGAAATAGCATCTCAGAAATACCCCGGGCTCACCCGCGAGCAGCTACAGACTTATATCAATAAGAAATACGTTGAGACCCTTGACTTTGACGGTACAACACGTGTGTTCAAGAAAGCTCTGCGCAACCTGGCTCTGCTCGACCCCGCTCAGAGCAACTTCACCCATCGCGGCGCTACGGCATCCGCGGCCCGCATCAGCTATGCCGACTCTGTACTGCAGTGGCAGCGCGGCAACAATCCGGTAGGCGGCGCACACCGGGTGGTTTACCGTTTTTCGGTAGACGTACCCAATCACAAGGCCATTCAGGGCGACCTGCTCAGAGTATGGCTACCACTGCCGGTGAAGACCGACCGCCAGAGCAATATAAAGATTCTGAGTGCATCGCACCCTTACATATTGAGCGATGGTGAGTCTGAGCACAATACCATTTACTTCCAAAGTGCTGTAGGCGCTCCGTCTGACACCACTCACTTTGAGTACACTGCCACATTCGACACCAAGGGCCAGTATTTCTCGCCCGAATACATACTCTCGCACCTCAAGCCCTACAAGAAAAACAGCGGCCTGTACAAGCGCTACACAGCCACCGAAGCCCCTCATATAGTGCGCCTTGATTCACTCGCACATGCCATTGCCGGCGATGAGACCAATCCATTCCTGCTCAGCGAGAAGGTTTACGACTACATCATCAGCAACTATCCCTGGGCCGGTGCGCGCGAGTACAGCACCATCCCATGTATACCCCGCTATGTAGTTGACCAAAAGCATGGCGACTGCGGCCAAGTGTCGCTGCTATACATCTCGCTGATGCGTACCCTTGGCATCCCCGCCCGTTGGGAAAGCGGCTGGATGCTGCATCCCGGCGAGAAAAACCTTCACGACTGGGCCGAGGTTTACTTTGAAGGCGTGGGCTGGGTACCGGTAGACCCCTCTTTCGGTCGGTACACATCAAGCGACAACAAGGACATACAGACCTTCTACTCTCATGGCATGGATGCCCACCGACTGACGGCCAACAAGGCCGTGGGCAAGGAATTTTATCCGGCCAAGCAATACATCCGCTCCGAGACTGTAGACTCGCAGATGGGCGAGGTGGAGGTGCTTCAGGGCAACCTGTTCTATCCTGCCTGGGACAGCCATCTTCAGCTAATATCGGTTGAACCCGTGGAGGCCAAGAGCGCGAAAACTTTTTAAACTAAAACACACTGATACTTTTAATGAAAAAAATATTTTTATTCATAAACCTGCTCCTCGTAGCTCTGAGCGGCTCGGCCTCACTGCCGCAGCTCACCGACACCATGGGGCTGGTATCAATACCTGTGGCCAGCCTGCGCACACGCGGCGCACATGCGGCCGAAATGTCAACCCAGGCTGTGATGGGCACTCCCGTAGCAATACGCCAGCACAAAGGCGAGTGGTACGAAGCCGTTACTCCCGAGGGCTACGTAGCCTGGATTCCGGAGAGCAGCGTGGCTCTGAAAACTCCGACCGAGATGGCCGCATGGCGCGCCAACAACCGTAGATATGTGGTGTCAGACCTTTGGCAGACTCACGCATTCACCACACCCGCAGCATCCGGCCCGCGCGATGTTGTCACCGACCTCGTGCTCGGTGCCATTGTAGAAGCCGACCCTGCCGCTGAAGCGGTAGACGGACGCATTGAAATAATTCTGCCCGACGGACGACGCGGATGGGCCGACCGTACCTCGCTCACTCCCGTAGCCGAATGGGCCGACCAGCCATTTGATGCCGAAAAAATCCTCACAACAGCCTACTCTATGGAAGGCTCGCCATACCTGTGGGGCGGCACTTCGATAAAGAGTGCCGACTGCTCGGGACTGGTGAAGGTGAGCTATCTAAACAACGGCCTGATACTGAAGCGCGACGCTTCGCAGCAGGCCCGTACCGGCACCCGCCTTGATGCTGATGCATGGCGCACATATCAGCCCGGCGACTTGCTCTTCTTCGGCAACGCCGCCAAGCAGAAGGTGACCCACGTAGGCATCTACGACTCTAACGGCCGCTACGTACACAGCTCGGGCCGTGTGAAGCGAAACAGCCTTGACCCCGATTCGCCTGACTATCTCTACTCACCCCTGTGGTCGGTGCGCATCAACGGCAACCAGGGCACCGAGGGCATCACCCGCGTGATAGAACACCCCTGGTATTTTTAGAGCTTGTTTAAAAACAAATTCTTAACCTTTCCACTAATTACACACCATGAATCGCAGAAATTTCCTTAAAACTTCGGCGCTCGGATTGGCATTTGCCGCCGCGCCCATATCATTGTCGGCTGCCGGCTCGGCCACCAAGGCCGCTCCCCGCTCGGGCCGTCTCAACCTCAGCTTCGAACCATACGAACTGAAGCTGCGCCATGCCTTCAACCTCGCAAAGAACCAGCGCACCACCACCCCCGGCGTACAGGTGCAGATTGAGTACGACGGCATCATAGGCTATGGCGAAGCCTCCATGCCCCCCTATCTGGGCGAGAACGTAGACAGCGTTTGCAAGTATCTCAACTCGCTCGACCTGGCTCAATTCACCGACCCCTTCCGCTTTGATGATATACACGAATACATGGACAAGGTTTCGCCCAACGACCGTGCGGCCAAGGCATCGGTCGACATTGCCTTGCACGACCTTACCGGCAAAATCATGGGTCAGCCTTGGTATAAAATATGGGGTCTCAACCCCGATAAAGCTCCAAACACCTCGTACACCATAAGCTATGACGAGGACCCCAAGGAGATGGCCGCCAAGATAGACGAGACCGCGCCTTTCAAGGTTGTAAAGATTAAAATGGGTCTCAACCACGACAAGGAGATAACCGAAGCATTCCGCAAACGCTCTGACACACCCATCTGCGTTGATGCCAATCAGGGGTGGAGCGACAAGCATCAGGCCCTTGAAATGTGCAAATGGCTTGCCGACCGCAACTGCCTGTTTGTAGAGCAGCCCATGCCCAAGGAAATGATTGCCGAAACCGCATGGCTGCGCGAACGCTCTCCGCTGCCTATCATCGCCGATGAATTTCTGCAGCGACTGCCCGACGTGAAACGCGCTGCCGAGGCCTACGACGGCATCAACATAAAGCTGATGAAGAGCACCGGGCTGCACGAGGCTCACAAGATGGCCACTCTGGCCCGCGCCCTCGACATGAAGGTGATGCTCGGATGTATGACCGAGACATCTTGCGCCGTAACAGCCGCAGCCCAAATTTCGCCTATGGTTGACTGGGCCGACCTCGACGGTAACCTGCTCATTGCCAACGACCGTTTTGACGGTATAAAGATTATCGACGGCAAGGTTACCATACCCGACCGCCCGGGTATTGGGGTTGAACTTATCTGATGCCTGATATCCACCCTATATATTATCCCCGTTTTTACCCTTCTTCGGGTACAAACGGGGATTCTGTTTACAAACTGACATATTAAGTGTTAACTTTGTATACGAAAAGAATGGATCTTAGAGTGTGTTTGAATTTAACACACTCTTAAAAATAGTACAATTTTATATAGATAATATCCTTTTACGATATTATCTATTGATATTTTTGCTATCTTTGCATCATGACTCTCGAAGATTTCAGAAATACACCATTCAGAATGCAGGACATGAGTTCTGTATTTCCGGATTGCGTAAATCTTGCAACGAAAGCAAAGCGGTTGGAGCGCGATGGCGAAATCATAAGGTTAAAAAAGGGATTGTATGTGGCAAGCCCTCGGACAAGCCGTGTGGAATTGTCGCCGTTTCTCATAGCAAATCACATATATGGACCATCGTATGTGTCAATGCAGACAGCGCTGCGATATTACGGACTGATTCCTGAAGCCGTCTATTCTGTCCAATCTATGACTACCGGAGTTGCAAGAGACTATGAGAATGCGATTGGGACTTTTAATTACATTCATGTTCCGGCGAGATATTATAATATCGGAGTGACAATGAAAGAGGAAGCCGAGGCTACATTTATGATTGCGACTCCTGAAAAAGCCCTTTGCGATCTTATGGTATTCACTCCAAATCTGAATCTGAGATTTCAAACATCAATGCGTGAATATCTTGAAGAAGACATACGCTTCGATATGGATGCACTTCTGAATTTTGACCTTGACATTATTAAAGACTGCGCCGAAGTATCACGCAAGAAAACAATGTTGAACCAACTTATAAAATTCGTAGAGAATGAGCGGAATATTTGACAACCTCTACAGAAAACTGACAACCAAACCGGCCTTAATCTGACAACCCTTTTCAGGAATAGACACATCCTTATGTCCGAATTAATCATTTTTTCAATATATTAACATACTTTAACTAAATCGGGGGGGTAATTTGCATACTATCATTACCTTTGCGACCATAAAAAACATGCTTGGTATGACACCAATCAATTAAGAACCACAATATTATGAAAACGCTTGCCCCTTTCTCCTCAAATCAACGAATGAACGGCTTTAGGCTGCTGATTGGCCTGCTCATACTTTTCATTTCCATAAACTGGCCCCTTAGCTCGATCGCACAAGACTACAACGGCAAGAAATTTTATGTTGCCGGCAGGGTTTTCGATAAATATACCGAAAAAGACATACCTCACGCCAAACTCAAACTGATGTCAATGACCGACAGCACGGTGGTGCTTGAGACCGAAGCGTACGACTACATGTACACCCCTACAGGGAAATGGGAACTCGCTGAATTCAGCTTTTACGGCATTATAAACGACCGTCCGTATATGATTGAGGCTTCGGCTGACGGCTACGAAACCATGTACTACCCTTTGGAACAGGAGAAACTCAAGGGTCGCGTTGAACACCTCACCATGCCGATAATGATGATTCGTGCAGCCAAAGTACTTTCTGAGGTATCGGTTACGGCCTCAAAGGTAAAATTCTACAACAAAGGCGACACCATAGTCTATAACGCCGATGCCTTCATATTGGCCGAGGGAACAATGCTCGACGGATTGCTGCGCCAGATGCCCGGAGTGGAACTGAAAGACGACGGCGGTATTTACGTAAACGGCGAGTATGTGGAGGAACTGCTGCTCAACGGCAAGGATTTCTTCAAGGGCGACAACAAAGTAATGCTCGAAAACATAGGCGCATATACCGTGAAGAATATCGAAGTATATCGCAAGCAGAAAGACATCGACCGCGTGCTCGGCGAGGGATACGGAGTTAAATCCTTGGCCATGGACGTAAAACTCAAAAAAGAGTATAATCAGGGGATGATGATAAATGCCGAAGCCGGCTATGGCACCGACGAGCGCTATCTCGGCCGCCTGTTTGGCATGTGGTTCTCCGACCGCGCCCGCGTGGCTGCCGTAGGCAACCTCAACAACCTCAACGACGACCGCAAACCCGGCGAGCAAACCGGTTTTGATCCTAACGCCATAGGCACCGGAGTAATGAAGAACCTCTACGGCGGTTTAGACTATTATGTGGGAAATCGCAAGGAAGGCTGGTGGTCAAACGGCAGGGCTGTGCTTCGCCGCTCAGTACTTCAAAACGAAGAACGTACTTTCCGCACCAATTTCCTTGAGAGCGGCGATACCCACGACCGCCAATACAGCAATGCCAAGAGCAAGAATATATATTTCTACACCGATCACCAATTTGCCAAACAGAAAGAGGGGAAATACTTCTGGCAGATTCAGCCCAAACTTGAATATACCGATAATGATGTTCTCAGCGACCTCACAGCCGCAACGTTCAGCGAACCCCAACCCGAGGCAACACGCGAGTTTATCGAAAATATATACAGCGGCATACACACATCGGCACTTCAAAGCCTGATAAACCGTAATCTCAGCGCCAACAAGTCAAAGGGTCACAAGCTTTTTGCCAACCTGTGGAGCAACGGCAGATTTGTAATACCCGGCACACCCGATGCCATCACCTATCTGGTGGCCGGAAAATATACCAAGAGCAAAAACCGCAGCTTCGAGCGTTTCGGTATAAATTACGGTCAGAATCCCGACTTTGCCGAAGTTGCCGACCGCTACATAGCCGACTTCCCCAATCACATCTCGTCGGGCAAGGCTGCAGTAGGTTATAACTGGAATCCCGCAGGTAACTTGCGCACCGACATATATTATGAGTACTTCTATCAGGATTCAAAGGCTACATCTGACCTTTTCCGTCTGGAACAGCTCTACAACGGCTCATTCGGCGACACACCGCTGGGCTATCTGCCCTCGATGGCCGAATACCAAAGTACCATCGACCCCTCGCTCAGCTATGTGAACCACACATGGCAGGACTTGCACAAACTGTCGGCTGAGGTGGATTACTACTTGAGAGAAAAATTCTCGCTGAACGTCGGGTTGCCCGTACTCATTGATCATCAAGGCATAAGCTACACCCGAGGCTCAAACCACAAGGTGCTCAACCGCCGCAAGGTAAGACTGGGTGAAGCTTACCTAAGGGCTTACATCATGTTCAGCGGCAAAAAGACGTTGGGCATCACCGGCTCTTTCAAACACGAAGCTCCCGACCTGCTCAACATGATAGACATACGCGACGACCGCAATCCTCTCAATATCAAGGAAGGCAATCCCGATCTTAAAGATGCTTCCGTATACAACCTGTCGGTAAATCTCAGAAAATACGGCAACACCATGCAGTATTATGCCATAAATTTCGGAGGTACAAGCAATGCCCTCGCCGCCGGATATATCTACAATCCCGCCACCGGTGTCAGGACTTCAAAGATTTATAATATAAACGGTAACCGGTTCATAAACCTGCGTCAGGAATACCAAGGTTCTTTTGGCCCCAAGTCGGCATTCAGCTTCCGTAACACCACAGAGCTGGGCCATGTACACAGCGTCGATCTTATGAGCGAGAGCGGCACCACGCCGGCACGTCGCGCCGTGAACAACTGGGGCGCGGCCGAAAAGATAACCCTCACCTATAATTTCCACAACAGCCGTGCCGGTATTTTCTTCGACGGCGACATCAACCGCTACGAGAGCAAGCTCAAGGAATTCAACAGCTTCAACGCCGCCACACTTAAGTATGGCGCACAGGCCGTTATATCGCTGCCCGCCAACTTCCAGATTTCAACCGACTTCACCATCTACATGCGCCGCGGCTACTCCGACCCCGACCTAAACACCAACAACTACGTATGGAACGGCCGACTGTCGTACAACATGCCCAAGGCCGGGCTAACATTCATGCTCGACGGCTTCGACCTGCTGCACGACCTGAGCAATGTGCAGTATCGTGTAAACGCCCAGGCCCGCACCGAGACATACCGCAACGTAATCCCGCGCTACGTGCTGTTTCATGTACAATGGAAATTCAACAAGCAACCCAAAAAGAAATAATATACCTGACCATAAAGCCAACCGCCGGAAATAACCGGCGGTTTTTTTATCCTGTATTGTTCACTCTTGAATTGGTTCAAAATCAACCAAATTGGTTCAAAATTAACTAAATTTTAAATCATTAACATATTTTAATTTTTCATTAAGGTTTGTTTATATCTTTTTTCATAACTTTGGCAAAATAATTTATCTATTCAGTACCTTAAATCTTCAAACCGAAAATTCTTCTATCAACCTCAAAACCAATATAGCTCCTTAAGCTTGATTATAAAACCATTCATCTCATAACTCAATATGAAAAAGCTTATTTTACTTTTATTCTGCTTTATGCTTTGTCAGGCTTCCTCATACGCCAAAGACAAAGCACCCGAAGTTCAAGCCGTGTCAGTATTTGGCGAAGGTGTAGGCAACGGTGGCCGCCCGTTAATTGTAGTGACTTGTTCTGCCAAAAAGGCCGATAAAGTTACCGCAGCCGAAATATGCAACAGCGCAGTGCGCGCGGTGCTGTTCAAAGGCTGGGTCGACAAGTCAAAAAGCAGCTCGTTTGATTCTTCGGTCAATCATCCGGCAATCGCCGGCAACCCCGATGTGGAGATTCAGCACACCGACTACTTCAACGATTTTTTCATCAGCGGCGAGGCTGCCAAGTACGTTGACATCGTGGAAGACACACGCAAGGTTACCAAAAGCGGCAAGGTTTACCTTGTGAGCCAGACGGTTTCTGTGAATGTTCCGGCACTCCGCTCCAAGCTCGAACGCGACAACATTATCAAATCACTTAAATCCGGATGGTAATATGAAACGTCTTGCAGCCTTTATGGCCGCGCTTGTGCTGATGTGCACAGCCACGGCCCAGGAAAACGAGATACGTCGTATTCCGCAATATTCCAACGATACAGAACAAAACGACTATTCCACCTACGAGAGTGGATTCTGGATGGCTGCCGAGGCCCTTGGCGGCGTTTCGTGTCACTTCAGCGGTTCAAATCTCGGACTGGCCGAGGCCGATGTCACCGCCGGATACCGCTTCAACCAGTTCATTAAGGTAGGTGCAGGTATAGGTGCCCGCTATTACATAAATCAGGGTCACATGCGCCGTACGTCAATCAAGTGGGGCATGCCGCTGTTTGTCACCGCCCGCGGTAATTTCATCTCCTCCACCTACCGCACCTGTGTGCCATACTGGGGCATGGAAGTGGGCGGATCCATACGCGACGGCTTCATGTGGCGTCCCACTCTGGGGCTGCGTTTCGGCGAACCGCGCGGCGCGTTCACCATGGGCCTGAGCTATATGGGTCAGGACCTTGCCACATTGAACAAGAAAGGCGAGAAGACCGCCAAGTACACCAATTTCGTATGTCTAAGACTCGGATATGAATTCTAAATTTTTCACTATGGCCGCAATCGCATTGATGCTTGCTTGCGGCTCATGCTCCAAAAAGACCACCGAGGTGGTCTCATCGGCAGCATATACCAATTTTGAAACCACATGTATGGGCGTGGAGCACGACGGCTCGCAGACCCTGCGCGCATGGGGCAAAGGCAACAACAAGGCCGACGCTGTGGAGCAGGCCAAGAAAAACGCCGTCAACGATGTGCTGTTCAAGGGTATCAAAGGAACAGGCCCGTGCAACAGCACTCCCCTTGTACCAGAAGTTAATGCACGTCAACGCTATTCGCGATATTTCAATCCCTTCTTCAAGGATGGCGGCGAGTATTCCAAATTTGTAAAGCAGGAAAAATCGCACGAAACTTCTGAAATCAAAGCCCGCGGTACCTCTGTAGAAAACTGGGGTGTAATAGTAACCGTGGATCGCGAAGCCCTCAGACAACAACTCGAGAAGGACGGAATTCTGGCTCCCGGCACTTCTCATTGAACGAGCTATAAATCTAAACCCAAATAACCAATCATCATGAAATTATTATCAAAATTACTTCTTTCCACCGCTATGGTATGCTGTGCACAGATTGCAGTGGCAGCTCCCCCAAAGCTGATGATTCTGCCCGACAAAACCTGGTGTGTCGAAAAAGGTTACTATACCGAAACCGAACGCAACGGCAAGGTGCGTCAGACCGAAGACTACGACAAGGCTCTTATAGACAAGGACTTTGTGAATGTACAGACTGTAATTGCCCAGGTTATGGCCGAACGCGGCTTCCCCGTAGTGAGCGCACTGGCCCAGCAGGAGAGCGATGACGAGGACGAAATGCTTGACGAAGCCTTTGAAGGCGCCGAAACCGGCTCGGGCGTGCAGACAAACTCGTTTGATGAAATCGTAAAACGTGCCAAACCTGACATCACACTCAAGATAGGCTGGAATGTAAACGCTGCAGGCTCGCTCTATTCGACAGACGTGCGCATGGACGCCATCGACACCTACAGCAACAAGCAGGTGGCTCCCATAGCCGCCCAGACCGGTGAGGTACGCCGCACCGTTCCGCTGGGCGTTGCCATCAAGGGCAGCATGGCCCAGAATATGGACAACTTCTGCTCAACCCTTATGAGCTACTTTGACGACATCCAGACCAATGGCCGCGAGATTCGTCTTGATGTACGCATCGTGGACAATGGAGCCGGCACTACCATGAATCAGGAATTTAACGGTGAGGAACTCGGCTCCATCATATACAAGTGGGTCAACGACAACACCGTGAACAACCAGTTCAGTGAACGTTCAAGCGGCCGCAACATGCTACGCTACGACCAGGTGCGCATTCCTCTCAAGGGCAGCGACGGTCGCGCACTTGACGCAAAACGCTGGGCTGCAGGCCTTCAGAAATTGCTCAAGAACCTTGGTCTGACTGCCGAAAACGCTTCACCGAGCCTTGGAACAGCCCGCATCTACATAGGAGAAAAATAAACTTACCGCTATGAAAATACGTCATTTAGCAATAACGGGGCTGCTTGCACTCGCGTCTGCATCGGCCTATGCCGCCGACTGCGAGATAGGCATGGGCATAGCCCCCATAACCGAGGGCGACAATGTTGATGCCAAGGTGGCCCGACAGCTCGAAGCCAAGCTCAAGAGCGCACTTACATACAATGGTGTGGCCGCAGGCGACTACGACTGCCAATTCTTCATCGCCGGCAGGTTTGACCATTCATATTCAGAACAAGCCGGCGGTGTGGGTGGCCGCGTACTGGTGAAGACCGACCTGCAACTGGCCATCTGCGACGGCGAGGGACAGAAGGTGTACGCCACTACAAGCATCCCGCTGAAGGGTGTGGGTGCAACCGACCAGCAGGCACTCGTGCGCGCCATGAGCTCGCTCAACGCCCGCAATCCCGAGTTCGCAAGATTTGTCGAAAACGGCAAAGCCAAGATTGTTGATTACTTCAACAAGAACTATTCAACATACATCACCAAGGCCAACCGCTCGCTCAAAGCTCGCGACTACGACGAAGCTCTGTACTGGGCATCGTCAATACCCGAATGTTGCAACGGCTACAGCGAGGCTCACGCCCTTGTCCTCTCCATTTACAACGATAAGATCAACTACGACGCTGCCATGCTGCTGGCTCAGGCCGAAGGCGCATGGGCTGCCGACCCTACCTCAGACGGTGCTGCCGCCGCCTACGGTTATCTCGCACAGATCGACCCCTCGGCCTCTTGCTATGACAAGGCCAAAGCTCTGGGTAAAAAAATCGGTGCTACCGTAAAAGAAGACTACGACTTCGAAACCAAGGAAAAATACCGCGATGCCGTAGCTCTTGAAAAAATGCGTATTAATTCAGCTCGCGATGTTGCCATTGCCTGGGCTAAAAGCCGTCCGCGAACTATTGTACGACACCACTGGTGGTGGTAAAAACACACAAACAACAACCTCAATAACCAATCGTTATGAAAAAAGTATTTTTATCAGCAATTGCTTTGGCTATGTTGTCAGTTCCTGTGGCAATGAAGGCTCAGGAAGACCTCAAGTTCATGCGCAGCTCAATATACACAATCCTTGTTAACTCAGAGGAACAGAACACCCGTCTTGACAAGGAAGCTATGGATGTTGACCCCGAGGGATATGCCGAAACCCTCAAGGCTGCCGGAATCTCAAGCCTGGGAGTTCTGCCAAAGCAAGTATTCCCCACAATAGCCATCCCCGAACAGTTCTACGACCACAACCTGCCCCTGCGCGTGCTCGATTTCGACGAAATAATCACCGGAATCACTCCCGAACAGGCCAAAGAAGCACGCCCCAAAGGCGGTGGCTTCAAAAAGGGTCTCACAGCTGTGGGCGGTGTTGCCATGGCTACAGCTTCGGGCGATACAACCTCGTCGGTACTGCGCGTTGAAAAAGTTGACGACTACATGCACGCCGCAGTCAACAAGTTCCTCGCCGACAATAAAATAGCCGATAATATGGTAGCAAAGTGGTACAACTACAATCCCGAGGCCACTCCGCAATTCAACCCCAACCTCATTACCGAGCGCGGTTTCTACAATGCCGATGCCACCGATCTGGCCAAGGCCTCGGTAGATGCCAACTACAAAGCCATGCTCTCGAGCCAGGGCTTCGAACTGCTCAACAATACATTTGTAGTGGCTACCAATCTGCGTTTCCGCAACAACAAGGCCGTGGCGCAGGAAATATCTGACATCGCCGCCACCACAGCAGCCGTAGCCGGCAGCCAGTTAGGCGGTCTGGGTCAGTTGGCAGGTACGCTCGCCGCCAAGGCCGGCACCCAGGCCCTGACCAACGCACTGATGAAAGACATGTACTCAGTGACCGCCGTCACAAACCTCTACAAACTCGAGTGGAACGATGATATCGACATGGCCCTGAGCGACAAGGTGCTTTTCAACGAAAACGCCACTTTGCAGGACCTCATCGACGCCGGTATGTGCAAACTCACCTACGTAGGCCAGAGCAAGGCCCGCTCGGGTGTGAAGAAAGACAAGAGCAAGACCCTCGACCAGCTTGCGTCAAACGCCACCGCACGCGCTATGGATAAGGCTCTGGCCAAGCTACAGGTAGAAAACGAGGTATTCCGCACCACCGTGCCCGTATCTAAGTGCGCCGACGGTTTTGTTTATGCCAAAATCGGCTCGAAGGAAGGTGTGACTCCCGGCGACGAATACGAAATCCTGGAACAGCAGCTCGACCCCGCCACCAACAAATATTCATACAAAAAAGTAGGTTCGGCCAAGGTTGAGAAGGGTGCTGTATGGTTCAACACAATCGGTGCCGAAGAAATCATAGCAAACGCCGAACCCAAAGAAGCCGAAAAGATGAAAGAAGCCATGAACCTCGGATACACCAAGTTCAAAGCCGGCAAAAAAGACTTCTCGGGCTACTATCTGCGCCTTGCCAAGAAAAAAGGCAAAATCGAAGACTAATCACCAAGTTTCTGATTATTACACCATGCCGGAGCCTGCAAGCTCCGGCATTTTCACGGAAAACGGGCCAAACTTTCTGATTTTACAATAAATTTTAAAATGATGATTTGCACATATCAGAAAAAATCCCTAACTTTGCCCTCCGAATTGTAGAATAATAATAAATAAACATATACGGCAATGAAAAGAACATTCCAACCCTCAAACCGCAAGCGTGTCAACAAGCACGGTTTCCGCGAACGCATGTCTACCCCCAATGGTCGCAAAGTGCTCGCACGTCGTCGTGCTAAAGGCCGCGTACGTCTCACTGTAAGCTGCTCTATCGCTTCAAAGTAAATTCTTTTTAGACGAGCAAGCCCGCGCCGTGTTCCTTATAACAAAGGAATGCGGCGCGGCGCTTTTGCATAAACCTAATTCCCCTATCATCCCAATCCTCCCATCAAAACCCACTTGCGTAACACAATTTTTTTTTGTAAATTTGCATAATGCGCCGGAATGAAGCACCGGCTGTTTTTCCTTTAGAGTGTGTTTACTTTTAACTCGCGTTAAGACTGAGAGTATTTTTTGAATGATTTTCGCAAGTTGAAGAAGGAGCATAGCGAGCTATGTGACTGATGAAACTTGGCGGAAAGCATCAAAAAAGACCTCAGGATTAGTGCGAAACTCTTAAAATAAATACATTCTTTAATTAAAACTCAAAAAGTGTGTTAAAAGTAAACACACTCTTAGAAATGTCTGAAAAATATATCGAAATAAAAGGGGCTAAGGTAAATAATCTCAAAAACATAGACCTGAAACTGCCCCGTGGCAAATTTATAGTCTTTACCGGGCTAAGCGGCTCGGGCAAATCTTCGCTCGCCTTCGACACTCTGTATGCCGAGGGCCGCCGTCGCTATGTGGAGAGTCTGTCATCTTACGCCAGACAATTCCTGGGCAAGATGACCAAGCCCGAGTGCGACTTCATTCGCGGTCTGCCACCTGCCGTGGCTATAGAGCAGAAGGTTAATACGCGCAATCCTCGCTCCACCGTGGGTACCTCTACCGAAATTTACGACTACTTGCGGCTGCTGTTTGCCAGAGTCGGCAAGACCATATCGCCCGTAAGCGGCGCTGTGGTGAAGAAGCATACTATCGAAGATGTAGTGGCCGGAGCACTCGAAGCCGGCATAGGCACACGTATAGCAGTGGTGGCGCCTATGACTCTGCCCGAAGACCGCGACATGGCCACTCAACTCGAAATACTGCAAAAAGAGGGATTCTCGCGTCTGGTTAACAAGGATGGAGAGTTCATTGATATAACTGATGCGGTCAACGACCCTGAATTTCTTAAATCCACCGAATTTGATTTGCTTATCGACCGCCTGGCCGTAAGCGATGACCGTGATGAACAGTCGCGTTTGGCCGAAAGTGCCGAAACCGCCTTTTATGAAGGCAACGACCGCTGCGCACTGCTCATTTTTGCCGAGCGTGGAAAGAAACCTCAGCGACTCAACTTCTCAAAACGATTTGAAGCCGACGGACTGATATTTGCCGAGCCATCCGACCAGATGTTCAATTTCAACAATCCCTTTGGAGCGTGCCCTACATGCGAGGGATTCGGTATGGCACTGGGAATTGATGAGGGTCTGGTAGTGCCCGACCCCTCGAAGTCGGTTTACGATGATGCCGTGGCACCGTGGCGAGGCCCGTCGATGAGCGAATGGAAACGCGATTTCATACACCATGCAGCTTCCTTCCCCACCCCGTTCCCCATCCACCGCCCATATTTCCAATTGTCTGACGCTGAAAAAAAGATTCTTTGGCAGGGATATGGCGACTGGATCGGCATAGACGGCTTCTTCCGCTGGATGGAGACTCAGCGCCACAAAATCCAGTATCGCGTGATGTACTCGCGTTACCGTGCCAAAACCATCTGTCCCGACTGCCACGGCGCACGTCTGCGCCCCGCAGCTTTGAATGTCAAAATCAACGGCCTCACCATCGCCGACCTCGTAAAGATGCCGGTGAGCAAACTGCAACAATGGTTTGCAGATCTTAGCTTTGACGACAACGACGCCAAGGTATCGGCCCGCTTGTTGACAGAAATACGCAACCGTCTGAGCTACCTTGTAGAGGTAGGTCTGGGTTACCTCACCCTCGACCGTCTGAGCAATTCGCTCTCGGGCGGCGAAAGCCAGCGCATCAACCTTGCTACATCATTAGGTTCGAGCCTTGTAGGTTCATTATATATCCTCGATGAGCCTTCAATAGGGCTTCATCCACGTGACACTGAACGACTTATCGGGGTTTTGCGCAAGCTCCAGGGACTTGGCAACACAGTGGTAGTGGTTGAGCACGATGAGGAAATAATGCGCTCGGCCGACATTCTGGTTGATGTAGGTCCCGAAGCCGGCCGTCATGGCGGCGAAATAGTATTCAACGGACCTATTGACCTCTTGCCCGCAGCAGAACGCTCATATACAGCCAAATATCTTACCGGCAAGCTGTCAATACCCACTCCGTCAAAGCGGCGCAAGTGGAAAGACTACGTAGAGATAACACACGCTACCGAACACAATCTCAAGGATGTATCGGTAAAATTTCCATTGGGCGTACTCACCGTAGTCACCGGCGTAAGCGGCTCGGGCAAATCCACCCTGGTCAGCAATATACTCTACAGGTCTTTGGGCCGATATCTTGGCACGGAGCAGGCCCTGCCGGGGCGTCACGGCGAGCTGCGCGGCGATCTGAGCCGTGTGGGCGACGTTGTTATGGTTGACCAGAACCCCATAGGCAAGTCATCACGCTCAAATCCGGCCACTTACCTCAAGGCATACGACGAGATACGCGAGCTGTTTGCATCGCAACAGATGTCAAAGCAAATGGGATTCACCCCAATGTACTTCTCTTTCAACACCGAGGGCGGACGCTGCGAGGAATGTAAAGGCGAGGGCGTTATAACCATACCGATGCAATTTCTGGCCGATGTGGTAGTACCCTGCGAGGTATGCCACGGACAACGCTTCAAGAAAGAAATTCTCGAAGTGAAATACCGCGACAAAAATATCAGCGACATACTCGACATGACTGTAGCCCAAGCCATAGAGTTCTTCTCTGAGACCGACGGAACCATACAGCGCCGCATAGTCAAGCGACTGCAGCCACTCAAAGACGTAGGACTGGGATATATCAAACTCGGCCAATCGTCGTCCACACTGTCGGGCGGTGAGAATCAGCGTGTGAAACTCGCATCGTTCCTTGCCGACGACCGCGCCAAGCCCACTGTATTCATATTCGACGAACCCACCACCGGTCTGCATTTCCACGATATAAGCGTGCTGCTCAATTCGTTTGACCGCCTGATAGCTAAGGGGCATACACTCATAATAATAGAGCATAACCTTGATGTGATAAAATGCGCTGACCACATCATAGACCTCGGCCCTGACGGCGGAGATGCCGGTGGTAATATCGTAGCCACAGGCACACCCGAGCAGATTGCCCGATGCCCCGACAGCATCACCGGTAAATATCTGAAGTTATAAGTGTGGGATTAAAGCTCATATTTTCTCCCTACTTAATTTGCCAATTTTTGAAAAGTACGTAAAAATTTATGATTTTATCCATACTTTTTGATATTTTATGAAAAAACATAGGGAGAAAAATACAGAACACCACTCCTTCTATCGCTGCTTTCGTTACGAAAAACGAGGTTGTCACACATATTTTTCTATAGTGTCTTGCATACAAGACAAAAAATAGCTAATTTTGTCCTGTCAGCAAGACACTACAGCTATGATAAACAATGAAACGCTTCGCGAGGTGATGCTTGAAAACCGTACTGAGGTTATGATGCACATCCATTTCAAGCATATAAACAGGGTGAAACTCTCACGAGTTTCACCCTGTTGCATTTATATGATTCTCAATATCAATTCAGCACATCAAAGCCCTTTGATACCAAAGCGTTGCGAATCTGGTCTATGTGGGCCGAATCGCGTGTTTCGATTTCAAGACGTATCGAGCAACCGTTGATTTCAGTGTTGGAGTTGGCACGTTCGTGTGTCACCGATATCACGTTTGCACCTTCGTCGGCAATGGCGTGAAGTACACTTGCAAGCTGTCCGGGCTTGTCAAACAGGTCTATTATAAATGTATAGTGACGACCGCTCTTTGCAAGCCCGCGGGTGATTACACGGTTGAGGGTATTTACATCGATATTGCCGCCCGATACAATGCACACCACCTTCTTGCCGGCTACAGGCAGTTTATTGAACATAACGGCAGCTACGGCCACAGCACCGGCACCTTCGGCCACCACTTTCTGGCGTTCCATAAGGGCAAGAATGGCTGCAGCGGTTTCATCATCATTTACGGTGACAATTTCGTCTACATACTTTTTGCAAAGCTCGTATGTATTCTCGCCGGGCTGTTTCACGGCAATACCGTCGGCTATGGTAGACACATTTTCAAGACGCACAGGCTCGCCTGTGTGAATGGAACGCTCCATAGAGGGGGCTCCGGCAGCCTGCACACCATATACTTTCACATCAGGGCGAAGGGTCTTGATGGCAAAGGCCACACCCGATATCAGACCGCCGCCGCCGATAGGAACAACTACAGCGTCCACGTCGGGCAACTGCTCGAGTATTTCAAGACCAATAGTGCCCTGGCCGGCTATCACAAGGTCATCATCAAAGGGATGCACAAAGGTGTATCCATGTTCTTTCTGCAACTCAATGGCTTTGGCATAAGCATCGTCATACACACCCGGCACCAGACATACATCGGCGCCATATCCCTTGGTAGCCTCCACCTTTGAGATGGGAGCACCGGCCGGCAGACATATCAGCGCCTTGATACCGTTGTGGGTAGCACCCAGAGCCACACCCTGCGCGTGATTACCGGCAGAGCAGGCTATAACACCCTTTTTCTTTTCTTCCTCAGAAAGCTGAGAGATTTTATAGTAGGCACCGCGCAGCTTGAACGAACCTGTAAGCTGCAGGTTTTCGGTCTTGAGATATAGTTGGCAATCGGTAGTAATTCTCGGAGCCGGGATAACGTCGGTCTTACGGGCAACACCCTTCAGTACAGCCGCGGCGTTGAAGATTTCACTTATGTTGAGCATGGTACAAAATTTGTTTTTTTATATCACAAAGTTAAGTATAATTTCCTCACATTGTCCCACTCAAGCTATTTTTTTTGTATCTTTGCCTATAAATTTTTTAAGAATTATGAAGAAAGTAATACTTACAATTGTCTGCGCCCTCGGATTCCTTAACGCATCGGCATGGAGCCAGAAGGGTCATGATGTCACAGCCTATATCGCCGAGAAGCACCTCACACCTGCCACCAAGGCTGCGGTTGATTCTATTCTCGAAGGCAAGTCAATGGTTTACTGGGCCAACTGGCTCGACAACGCATCGCATCAGTCTGAAATGGCCTATACAAAAACATGGCACTACAAGAATATTGATGCCAATGTGGATTATGACCAATCGCCACTTAACGAAAAAGGCGACGTGATACGTGCCATCGAAAGTCAAGTAAAAATTCTTTCAGACGCTTCCACCACTCCCGAACAGGCTGCACTGGCCATGAAAATCCTTGTACACTGCATGGGCGACATGCACCAGCCTATGCACATGGGGCATCTGAGCGACCTGGGCGGTAACAAGACCAAGGTTAAATTCTTCAACCGCGACACCAACCTGCACAGCATCTGGGATTCGAGTCTCGTGGAATCCGGCCACAAATGGAGCTATACCGAATGGCAGGACCAGATAGACCGCGCTACCGCCGAAGAGGAAGCTCAGATACTCTCAGGCACTGTCAACGATTGGGGTAAGGAAACCTACGAGATTGCAGGACGATGCTATAAATACTTCCGGCCCGGCAGCAACGTGATGTACGACCAGGTGGCCGCATGGACCCCGGTAATAGAACAGCAACTGCTGCGCGGAGGATTGCGCCTGGCCCACGTGCTCAACACCATCTACGACCCGCAATACAATAAATAAAATTAACTAATTCAAACCGGTTTAATACTTTTTATTAAACCGGTTTCTTCTAACAAACGTTAATAGTAAGTAATAGCAACTATTCTAACAAACGTTAATAATAGAAACATCTATCGTAAAAAAGATATCAAAAATGGGAAATAACATAGAACAGGAAGCCCTCAATTATCATCGCTATCCAAAACCGGGTAAAATCGAAATAGTACCCACCAAGCCATATAATACTCCCGACGACCTCTCGCTGGCATATTCGCCCGGTGTGGCTTATCCCTGCTTGAAAATAAAGGATAATCCCGCCGACATATACGAATATACCAACCGCGGCAATCTCGTTGCCGTAATTTCAAACGGTACTGCCGTATTGGGTCTGGGAAACATCGGAGCAAAAGCATCAAAGCCTGTAATGGAGGGTAAAGCTTTGCTGTTCAAGATATTTGCCGGTCTTGATGCCTTCGATATAGAGATCGACGAGCAAGATCCCGCCCGTTTTGTCGAGACGGTAAAATCGTTGGCTCCAACCTTTGGCGGGGTCAACCTCGAAGACATCAAAGCACCCGAATGTTTTGAAATCGAGAACCGTCTGCGCGACGAGTGCGACATACCCATCATGCACGATGACCAGCACGGCACGGCAATCATATCGGCTGCCGGACTGCTCAATGCCCTCGAGATTCAGGGAAAGCGTATCAGTCAGGTAAAACTGGTTGTTAACGGTGCCGGTGCTGCCGCCATGGCCTGCACTCGCCTGTACTGCTCGCTGGGTGTGAAGAAGGAGAATGTGATAATGTGCGACTCGCATGGTGTGATCAGTGCCGACCGCGACGACCTCAACCGCTTCAAGCGCGACTTCGCCACATCGCGTACCGATGCCCGCACTCTGGCCGAAGCCCTCAAAGGCGCCGATGTATTCGTAGGACTGTCAGTAGCCAATGTGCTCACTACCGAAATGGTACGCAGCATGGCTCCCCGCCCCATAGTGTTCGCTCTGGCCAACCCTAACCCCGAAATCACTTACGAAAACGCCATTGCATCGCGCGACGACCTGATTTTTGCAACCGGACGCTCTGACTATCCCAACCAGATAAACAATGTGCTCGGATTCCCCTACATATTCCGTGCCGCGCTTGACTGCCGCGCCACCTGTATAAACGAGGAGATGAAGAAGGCCGCCGCCGTAGCCATAGCCTCGCTCGCACACGCCCCCGTGCCCGAACACATCGCTAAAGCTTACGGTGTGAGCAACCTTAGCTTCGGCAAGGATTACATTCTTCCCAAGCCATTCGACCCGCGTCTGCTCACCACAGTAGCACCGGCCATAATACGTGCGGCTGAAGAAAGCGGCGTGGCACACCGCCACATCGAGGACTTCGACTCATACATCCTCGGCCTTGAAAAAATCATCTGCGACAACGATACCCTCGTTCAGTACCTCATAAAGATGAGTAAAGTCTGCGCCGAATAAGACATAAAGATACTATAACACATCAGAGCCTGTCTGCACCAATAACGATGCGGGCAGGCTCTGAAAGTATTCGGGGGGGGGAAGCTCAGAATAAGGTAGTAATACCGAATGAAAGGCTTGAGAAGTCGGGTGATGCGTTACCCGATGTACGCAGCACCGACTGTGGTGTCCAGCGTCCGTATACGCCTATCCAGTTGTTGAATTTGTAGACACCTATGAGGTCTACGGTGAAAAAGCGTGTATTGATGTCACCGTTATACTCTTTAACTTCATTTCCTGCCTCATTCACCCACTTGGAGCTCATGCCGGCGTGGGTGGTCATATTGAGTATGACACCGAGTTTGAAGTTAGCGCGTCGGCCTATATTCTGATGCCACATAATTGGAAAACCTGCGCGCACCACCTTGATTTGCGAACCGCGAGCCTGCACACCTTCGGGGAAAGCTCCGCACATCACTTTGCCCTGATCATCGAGCATAAATCGGGTATTTCCCTTTGAATTGCGGTAAGTACGCCAGTCCATACCGAAACCGATTGACAAGAACGACCTCGCAGCTATACGCCTGCGGTAGGCGAGCATGTTGACCAACGAGATTTCCCAGGACTTGCCCAGCTCGAATCCGGCCTGTGCCGGTGCGCCGTTGGCATTGACCAGACCTATGCAAAGGCCGCTGATGATAATATCGTCCTTACTGTCGCAGTTCTTATTACCAATACGTATCGCGCCGTAATCAATCCATTCATTTGACTTGATTTTAACGTTATCAGAATATTTTTCCTCGAAAGTATACCTGAAGTTCTCATCAGCATCGTTGCCCTTCACCACTATCTTCATGGCTTCGCGGCTGTCGGTGATGGTTATGGTATCAGGATTGTTTATCGACATTATTGTGTCAGGCCTGTTTTCATTGGCAAAAATGGCGCCGGCGGCAACCAGCAGTGATATTGTGGCTATTACTAAACGTTTCATGATTTTTTAGAAATTAAATGAAAGACCCAGTGAGATAGTTTTGAATTCAGGACCGTAGACCGTGGTGAAGTCGCTCAGCGGACGGTAGTGTACCGTCACACCCACTGCATCGTCAAAACCAAGAGTTCCCACCAATTCAAAATTGAGCTGACGCTGGTGTAATCCTTTGAAATTCTCGGTATATTTGGTGTCGCCCACTTCCCAGGTAGAGTTGGCCTTGGAGTGTACATTCCATATACCCGCCGCTCCTATCGAGAATTTGAACGCCTTGTATATGGGCGCTGTGAACATAAACGGAAAACGCACCTCGCACTCGAGAATTTTGGATGAACGCACCTTTTCGCCTTCAGCCGGGGCGTCGAGCGTGAGGTGTCCGTCGTTGAGATACAGGCGACGGTCGTGCTTGAACGATATACTGCGCACGCCCAACCCTATACCGAAAGTGAACTTTACACGTCGGTTTACATCGGGCAACCAGTTGAACGAAATAACACGTCCAATGCCTAATTCCCATGAAGTCTTCATACCCGAGCTTTTGGCCTCAGGCCACATCATGTCGATGTAAATATCTTCACCGCCAGAGATAAAAGTTGATTTCAAACGGCCGTCATTCTTAAGGAAGGGTAAATTCAAGCCCCATTCCTCAGTGCTGTTGGAGTTGGAATCCCCGGTTGTCTCATCGTTTTTTATTTCAAACTTGTAGTTATAATTAGGATCGTCGGCTGTGCCGGTAACGTGCAGCTTCGTTACACCGTTTTCTTTTACAACTACTACAGATTTAGGTTTGATGATGGTTTTAACCGTTGTATCGGCGGGTATTGAGTCTGCCTGGGCAAATCCGAGCACAGGAATTACAGCCATTAATATTACGATTATATTTTTCATATTACTTAAGCATTTTTTTTACATATTCAGTTGTTGCATTACCGTCAAGATAGATTACCATTATCTTATTACCCTTGTTGAGATGTTGGTTAAGGTAGAAGAGATAACGGCGCAGTCCGTTGCGGTTCTTCAGACGGTAAAAACCGTAATAAAGCTTTCCGTCGCGATAGTTTACCTCGCGGGTCAGAGCATCGGCTTCGTCCTTGCGAATCAACGACTCTATATAATCGGCCGCGTCGGGCATGTCGGCCAGCGTGAGTGAATGATACGTCGACAGGTCGTATTTGCGTATGGCCTCACCTCTGATGATTGTCTCTACCGCACCCTTGTTGTCGCGATAGCGCCCGTCGAAGATGTTGTCGACATTCAGCCCTTTCTGTGCCGATGCCGCCGTGGCTACAATCATCATGACCATTGTTAGAAATATATGTTTCATGGAGTTATAATTGATTGAAAATCTCTGAAATTTCACGGTGTTGTTCCATCAGCTCCGACTCGAAATTGTCCTGAGCCATAGAAATGCTGTTGAGTTGCGAGTCCATTATCATCATAACCTCTTCGGCTGAGACCACTTTCTCGCCGCCTACATAAGCTACGCATGAATTGTCGGGATTGTAGCGGCCAGATACGAACATCCAGCATATACCTACTGCCAGCATAATCGAAACCGACGCGGCCATCATGGCCATACGGCTCCGGCGCAGAATTGAGGGTCGCGCTACGGCCCGACTCGGTTGCATCACAGCTGTATAGCCCATCACTGCTAAGGCCGACTCGATTTGAGGCGAATACGGTGGGCGTGCATCGGCCAGGATGCGCCGCAACTCTTCTTCTTGTTGGAGTGTGGTAGAGCCGTCAAAGTAAAGCTCTATCAATCTGTTTATATATTCTTCGTTCATTGCTTTCTGTTTAAGTCTAAATAACAATCGCGCACGGTCTTGCGGGCTCTGGAGAGAATCATGCGTACATTGGCTTCTGATATGTCGAATTCATCGGCTATTTCTGAAATTTCGGCGCCGGCCTTATCGCGCATGTACAGGATTTGGCGCTGGCGTTCGGTGAGTTTTGTCGCTATCAGTCGTTCGACGGCATTCAGCAATTCGGTTTTCTCATCGTTTTCGTCATGCGTTTCCTCAATATCTTTCAGCGATGATGCATCCCGGTCGATAAATGCCGTATTGCGGCGCCGAAGATTGTCGATACATACGTTGCGCACTGTGACCATCGACAAGCCCTCGGCCTGCTGTACGGAGCTGATGGATTCCCGGCGCCCCCACAGCTTGCAGAATGCCTCCTGCAGTGCATCGCGGGCTTCATCGGCATCGCCCAGTATGGAGCCTGCCAGGCTGAGCAGACGTGGGCGGATGTGCATAAAAACCGATGTTAATAAATCCAAGTGCATATTCTGTTTGTTTTCTTTACATCTAAGATACGCAAGCTTTAGCGATTTGCAACATATTTTTACCAAATATTTTTAGTTTTGCTGTATTTTAATTGCTAACTTTGCATCACAAAGACGTTTACAACTATATGAAAAAAAGAGCTATGTTTTTCACCACCACAGGATTCATGCTCCTGATGGGACTGATATTGCTATGGATTCCATGGCTGGGCGAAACGCCGTTCTATTCTAAAGGCGAACCTCGCGAGGCCATCGTCGCCATGTCGATGCTTGAGACGGGCGAATGGATTCTGCCCTCGACCTGCGGCGGAGAGATACCTTTCAAACCACCCTTTTTTGCATGGCTCATCGCTATATTCGCCTGGTTGTTCAACGGCAGTGTGGTCAATGAATTTGTATCACGCCTGCCATCGTCTCTTGCGGCAGTAGGTATGATAATGATGGGCTATAAATGGGCCAAAAGTGCCAAGGATACCAACTTTGCCCTTACCATGGCATTGGTAACAGCCACTTCATTTGAGGTATTCCGCGCCGCCGAGGCATGCCGTGTCGACATGGTGCTGACCGCGGCCATGGTGGGTGCGATATATATAATATATGAGATACGCGAACGCAAGGGGCGCGACAATGTAGGATGGTATGCCGCCGCGGCAGCCCTGCTCACAATTGCCACTCTTACCAAGGGTCCAATAGGCTCGCTGTTGCCATGCCTGGCCGGAGGTATTTATCTGCTACTCAGGGGCGACAATTTCTGGAAATCGTTTTTCAAGATGTTCTCGCTGGTGCTCGTTTCGTTTGTACTGCCCGCACTGTGGTACTATGCCGCATGGAAACGCGGCGGCGATATGTTCCTGGACCTTGCATGGGAAGAAAATATAGGTCGTCTCACCGGCTCCATGAGCTATGAGTCGCACGTGCGTCCTTTCTGGTATAATTTTGTCACCATTATAGCAGGCATGCTGCCGTGGACTCTGCTGGGGGTACTGGCGCTGTTCCGTTACCGCACATACCGCCACTGGCCCTTCCGCCATGCCGGGCTGCTCTCTATAAGCGCGGCGCTCACCATAATCATATTCTACTGCATACCGTCGAGCAAACGCAGCGTGTATCTGCTGCCGGCCTATCCCTTCATGGCCTACGGCATAACAGTGCTGATAGAGAGCCTGCGACATACGAGCGTCACACGGTTCTATGGCAAGATAATGGCTTTCATAGGCATTGCTGCACCGGTGGCAGTGGCTCTGGTAGAGCTTGTGCCAAACAACTTCTTCCCCGGATTCCATCTCCACGGATGGCTCTCATGGCTTATGCTGTGCCTGCCCGTGGCGGTTTCTATAATGTGGCTCAGAGGACGAAGCACCTCAGAGGTGGCCATGCCTGTGATATGGGCCTTGCTCGTATGCTACAGCAGCGCGGTGATGCCCGCCATTTTCCACAATCCGCTCAAGACTCAGCAGACAGCCGAGATATTCCAAGCGTTGCAAGCTACAAAACGCCCCATATACATAGTAGGTACACCCAACAAGAGCGGCCTGGCCTATTGGCCTAATTTCTATCTGGGCGACCGCATGCGATTTGTCAAATCATACGAGGCCACCGACAGTCTGCCTGCCGGATGCACCCTTTGGATTCCAAATGCGGCCGATACTGCCAAAATATCCAATGACTGGGCCAAGGGCAAATTCGGCTTTAACCCCGACACACGCCGACCTGCATGGATTGCCACTAAAATGAAATAATACGAGTTTAAAAAGCTCTAATATAAACCGATTAAATAACCATATATGTGGATAACTGTAATTACCCTCATATTGGCTTCTGCCGGCTTCATCTGGGGCAAGATACGTTCTGATGTAGTTGCGCTTATAGCTTTGGCAGTACTTGCCGTATCGGGAGTACTCACCACCGGCGAGGCTCTCTCTGGCTTTGCCAACCCGATTGTGATAATGATGATAGGCCTGTTTGTGGTAGGCGGGGCCATCTTCAATACCGGACTTGCCAAAGTGCTCGGCGCCAAGCTGCTGAAGGTAGGCGGCAAAAGCCCTACGAGGCTCTTCCTGGTAGTGGTGTTGTCTACCGGCCTTATTGGCGGCTTTGTGAGCAATACCGGAACCGTGGCGCTGATGATGCCTATAGTGGTGTCGATGGCGGCTGCGTCGGGTATGTCGGCCTCGCGCCTGCTTATGCCGCTGGCGTTTGCATCGAGCATGGGCGGCATGCTCACCCTTATCGGCACACCGCCCAACCTTGTGATTGCCGAAGTATGGGAGGAAGCCGGCAACACCCCGTTGTCAATGTTCACTTTCACTCCGGTGGGTCTGGTGGTACTTGCTGCCGGTACTCTGCTGATGATTCCTCTGAGCAAAATGCTTGTAAAGGAAAAGACCGACGATAAATCCGGCAATGCCCATGGCAAACGCTCGCTCAGCAGCATTGTGGAGGAATATGGGCTTAATGACGACCTGTGGCGTGTGAGTGTACCGCAATCTTCGCCTATCTCCGGCCTTACACTCGGCAATCTGGCTCTGCGTTCAAATTACAAACTCGATGTGCTCGAACTCCGCATGGGCGATGCTTCTGGACATCTTATCAGAAACATATCGCAGGAAGCTCCCACTGCGGCTTCTACTGTCGACCCCGGCGATGTACTCTTTGTGCGTGGTCCGCGCGAGAATGTAGAACGATTTGTAAAGGATTACAGCCTGATACTCGACCCCGACAGTGATAACACTCGCCGCAACCTGCAGTTCTATGACATAGGTCTGGCCGAAATACTGCCCATGCCCCACGCTCCGTTCCTCAAGCAGACAATTGCATCGCTTGACTTCCGCAACCGATTCAATGTCAACGTACTGGGCGTGCTGCGCAATGGCAACTACTACACCGATAATCTTGCGGAATTTGTACTCCGCAAAGAGGATGTGCTGCTCGTGCAGGGCACATGGAATGCCATTGATGAACTGAAAAACGAGTCTGACGACTGGGTTGTGCTTGGCCAACCGCTCTCAGAGGCGTCAAAGGTAACACTCGACTATAAGGCACCCGTAGCGGCAATAATCATGATAGGCATGATCATAGCTCTGGTATTCGACGTGATACCGGCCGTGTTCTCGGTGATGATAGCCGCTCTGGCAATGGTACTGACGGGCTGTTTCCGCAACGTTACCGATGCCTACAAGACTATCAACTGGGAAAGTACGGTGCTTATTGCGGCCATGATGCCCATGAGCTTCGCACTCGAAAAGACAGGTGTGTCGGGAATGGTATCGGCCGCGCTGGTCAATACTTTGGGAGCTTTGGGCCCCCACTGGCTGCTGGCCGGCATATTCTTCACCACATCAATCATGACCCTGTTCATCTCAAATACGGCTACGGCTGTGATGATGGCTCCTATAGCTATGGCAAGTGCCACGGCATACGGCGTAAGCGGCCTGCCCTTCCTGTTTGCCGTAACGGTGGGAGCATCGCTGTGTTTTGCCAACCCGTTCTCAACCCCGCCCAACGCTCTGGTAATGCCGGCCGGCCAATATACATTCATGGACTATGTGAAGGTGGGCGCACCCATGCAGATAGGTCTTGGCATATTGATGATATTCATCCTGCCGCTTATATTCCCCTTCTGATTACACAATCTGATCATATAAACGAAAGGTTCCGACATACGCTGCCGGAACCTTTCGTTTATATGATTATAAGATTAGTCCTGAGGAATTACTTCCTGCATGTAGATGGCATCAAGGCTCCACATTGCAGCGTCGTTGGTACTGATCGAGGAGCATTCGTGCAACTCGGCGGGTACTTCGGGCGGACGTACGGTATAGATGGTGAATTTAGGAGCCAAGGTATGCTCGTTGGTGGTGAGCAGGTCTTTCCAGGCCTCGGCAGCCGAATCCTTGTCCTGAAGCTTCCATGCCGAATAAGCGTGCAGGCGCGATACACGGAATTTATTGCGTGTTACGGTACGTGCCATCTGCTTGTAGTTGGTGGCGTGGTCGAGCCATGCGTCCTCCCACTCGGCATCGGGAATCAGCACCATCAGCTCGTTCATCACTTCAAAACCGCCCATGATGGTAGCCAGATGGTTGGTAGCCTTAAGGTTGGGATCACATTCTGAGGTGATGATACCGGTGGCCGGGTCATAGCCCAGGGCAAGTGGACCTGTGAAGATGCGGCTGGGCAGCTTGCAGATACTCTGCATGCCGGCCATAATCTTGTCGCGGTATTTGGTATCCTGAGTGCGTTCCCATTCGGTCATCCAGTTACCGGCGTATGCCACCCAGTCGGGACCGATACGCAGGCGTGCCGGTGCTGTGCAGGGATACTGCTCGCGGGGCTGAGCCAGGCGCATGGGGTCGATGGTATAGAGCATCTGATCGTTGTCTTTGACAGCTGTCATGAGGTCGGCCATGCGGTCGTCGGCAGTGAGGTAGTAGTAGAAGCGGTTGAATGCGGCCTGGCTGATACGTGCCTCTTTGGCACCGCAACCCCAGTGGCTCACATTGTGGCGGCTACCCAGTCCGGCATTATCGCCAAAGTGATATACATCCACTTCAGATACGTGGCGGGTCATAGCCTCGGCCATACGCCATATATCGTCGCGGCCTGTGCGCAGGAAGCTGTACCACAACCACAGGTTAGAACCAAGCTCGGTATTGTCCCAGGCATATCCGCCTACATCATAGCGCCATGAGTGACGGGTCTTGTCGTAGGCATGCATGAAATCGCCGTAATCCCAGAAGCCATACCAACGGTTTTGCTCAACAGCTTTCTTATAGAAGTCAAGATATTGTTCAAGACGTTCTTCAACCTTGGCGCGAGCCTCGGTAGAGTGGTCGGGCAAACTCCATATACCGAATGCGCGGCGGTCGTGCAGATATTTGGGAGTGGGCAACCACAGGCCTGAATTATTCATGGCCATTGCTTCGTCGGCAAAGTTCTTCTTGCCACGGTAGCCTGTGCTCGGATAGAGCATGAGGGTTGAAGTACGGGCTACGCCATAGGGGGTGCTCATGCCTTCCTGCACGTCTTCGTACGATGCTTCGAGGTCGTGTGCCTTGTCGTCGTAGTGGCGCAGGTTCATCGGCTCTGACTCGGGGCTCCAGAGCCATGCGGTGATTGAAGCGAGGTCTGTACGCGCTCCGCTTATCTCGAGAGTAGAGGGATATGATTCCCAGAAATCCTTGAGCTGTATGCCAAGGCCGCCGTCAACATCGCCTACAAATGCGTAGCCACCGGCACGTGTGCCCGACATTGTGCCGATCCAGGGATTGGCTTCGTTGGCGCGCTTGCGTATGGTGAAGCCGTCGGGCGACAGTTGCGACAGACGGTAGCCGTCCCACGATGCCCAATTCTTTATAAGGTGTTTGCCTTTTTCGTCAAAAGCTTCAACTTCGGGTATGCGTTCGCCCATCATCTGACGGTCTTGAATGGCCACCTTGGAGGTGTCGCCGGGGAGCTTGAGCACGCGGCGGCCTACAAGGGGCTGAACCGGCTCGCTCCACACACCGCCGTCGGCGCAGGCAAATGCCACATGACGGTTGTAGAGAGATTCGCGCATAGGCACGTCGAAACGCACACCCAGCGAACGTATGAAGTCGGCGTTCTGGTCGCCGTCGTAGAGCATTGTATATACCATACGCACCTCGGGAGTGCCCTTGTGGAAGTAGAGTCGGAGGATGAACGGGAGCCAGCTGCGGCCGCTCTCCGATGTGTGGTTGCCGCAGATTTTCACCACGGCATGTCCGGCACCCTGTCTTTCAACAACGGCCGAATCAACTTTGCTTACAAAATTCTCGAAGTCGATATGGCGGGTTGATTCCAGTGCGGGTTCCGACTGGGTTGAACATACCAGACGGCCATTGAGAGCCACCTTCACGCCATTGCGCACAATACTGTCGACCAGCGAATTGCCCTGTTTTGAAATATATGTATCTGATACACCGGTAGCAACGTGTATGCCCGATTCAGACTCACACACCATAGATGCGGGAACCTGCTTGCGCGACGCTTTTTTACCCTTTTTCGCACCTGCAATCTTAACTTTCAGATTATCTGCTCCTGCGGGAACGGTGGCGGCAAATCCGCCCCATTTCACAGAACCGTCGGGCCAGTAGGCCAGTGGCCAGGTGTCTACCGCAATCTGCGAGCCGTCGCCGTTGAGCAGCTGAAGGTCGGTTGATGTGGTCACTGCACCTTGGTCAAAGGGAACGCCGAACATCACACCACGGCTACCGGCCGGAGCGGCTCCTATACGGTGCAGCTGAACCTCATCGGGCTGAACGGGAGTTGTGGTATAGCTGAAGTTGGCTATACGGGCGCGGGCCGCGGTGGTGCGGAATCCGAACCATCCCTGTGTGAGCGGTGAGGGGTCGTTGAAGTCTACCAGACGCTCACCGTTGATGAAATACTGCACTCGGCCATTCTCGTTTGTAATCTTCACATGATACCACTTGTTGGCTGTGAGCAGATGAGCGGGATCAGTGTATTCCTTCAGGATTTTCGGACGTGCCTCGGCGTCGGTCACACCCTTTTCATCGCCGTCGTATCGGCGGAAACGTGTGGTTGAGTTGTGATTTCCGCCGTATCCCAGATAGTAGAGCTGCAGTGAGTAGCAGTTGAGGAATATACCCTTGCGCCACGATTCGCGCTTGCGTATATTGTCGGGGAATTTGGGGTCAGAAGCCATCCAGAAGCAGTTGAGGTCGCTCAGACGGTCGCCGGGCTTGCCCTCATCGCAAATTGAGGCATCGAATTCGATGGTGGTGTTGCCGCTCATCTTCTCGTTGCGCCACAGGGTAAGACCCTTGGGAGCGAAAATTTCGGCGGTATCGCCGCTGAACGACACTTTATAATCGGGTGCTTCCGATTCTACATGCCAATACTTTTTGAAAGACTTTGCATCAAGGCCCGAAGGCGCCTGTGCATCGGCCACCATTGCAGTCATCAGCAGCGGGGCGGCTGCCAGCAGTCTGACAAATGGTTTGATTTTTTGTAAGAATTTGGTATTCATGGATAAAATTTAATTGGTTCAATTTTTAGGTTTTATCTGCATTCTCACCGACTCGGCATGGATGACCGAAAAAAGATTTCTCACAAATTCATCTCCCATGCCCATCGACGCGGCGGTATCTATGCGCGATGCAAGCAGATTGCCAAAACGATGCGACTGTATCACCGGTATGCCATGGCTCAGTTTGTACTCGCCTATCTCGCGCGACACCTCCATGCGCTTTGCCAGTATTTCGAGCAACTCATTGTCGAGGGCGTCTATGCGCGAGCGCATTTCACTCAGACTCTCGGGCTGCAGGGGCTTGTTGCGAATGATCAGCTCGTGCCTTATCTTGTCAAGACACTGTGGCGTTATCTGCTGCGCGGCATCGCTCCAAGCCTCGTCGGGGCGGCAATGAGTCTCTATTATCAGGCCGTTGAAGCCTATGTCGAGCGCCTCCTGCGACAGCGGATATATCAGCTCACGCTTGCCACCTATGTGGCTGGGGTCGCAGATTATGGGAAGGTGCGGATAGCGTATGCGCAATTCCAACGGTATGCGCCAGCGGGGACTGTTGCGGTAAACATGCTCGCCATAGGTCGAAAATCCGCGGTGAATGGCTCCGAGGTGTCTTATTCCGGCATTATACAGACGCTGCAAGGCTCCTATCCACAATTCGAGGTCGGGGCTTACCGGATTTTTCACAAGCACCGGGATGTCTCTGTTACAGCGGCTTATGGTGTCGGCCACCTCCTGCATTGCAAAAGGATTGGCAGTGGTACGCGCTCCTATCCACAGCATGTCTATTCCAGCGTCAATGGCAGCCTCTACGTGAGCCGGCATAGCTACCTCAGTAGCCACCTTCATGCCGGTTTCACTCTTCACTCGCGCGAGCCAGCTCAGGCCCTCTACGCCGACACCTTCAAAGCCACCCGGCTTGGTGCGGGGCTTCCAGATACCGGCACGGAAATACTTCACACCGTCGGCAGCAAGACTGCGGGCTGTGTCAAGCACCTGCGACTCAGTCTCGGCGCTGCATGGGCCGGCAATTATCACAGGAGCACTGCTCGTGTCTGCTTCATCAAAAAACGGTAGAAATTCCATCGGCGATTCAGATTGGTTAAAATCATTACAAAGTTAACCATTTGCATCTGAATTAAGAAAAAACCAACACACTTTTTGCACATTTACTCCAAAATCGACCAATTACCGAAAGCAATACTTGCTACGTATCAGACAATGTAAATCCAAACGGACCTGCATCACCCGTTGGAGTGGTGCAGGTACGTTTCGTATTTGAATTCTCTTGGGGTTTAGCCTAAGATTTCAGATATTTTTGAGAGTTCTTCGGGGGCGAAATTAATGTTTTCTACAGCTTTGAGGTTATCGGCGAGCTGAGCTACGGAGCTTGCGCCGATAATAACGCTCGATACGCGCTTGTCGCTGAGAAGCCATGCCAGCGCCATCTCGGCAAGGGTCTGGCCGCGCTGTGCGGCCACCTCGTTGAGTGCCTTGATCTTGGCAAGCACCTCGTCGGTGAGGACATCGCTCTTGAGGAATTTTTCCTTGGCCATGCGCGAGTCGGCGGGAATGCCGTTGAGATAGCGGTTGGTGAGCAGACCCTGGGCAAGTGGCGAGAATGCTATGAAGCCGGTGCCGTTGTCGTAGGCTTGCTGAAGCAGCCCGCTCTCCTCCACCTTACGGTCAAACATGCTGTACCGGCCCTGATAGAGCAGGCAAGGGACATCGTGCTCGGCAAGATATTTGTAGGCAAATGCGGCTGCCTCGGGCGGATACTTGGAGATACCCACATAGAGGGCCTTGCCCTGTCGAACTATATCGACCAGTGCCTGCATGGTTTCTTCGAGCGGTGTATTGGGGTCGTAGCGGTGCGAATAGAAGATATCCACATAGTCGAGGTTCATGCGTTGCAGGCTCTTGTCGAGTCCGCTGATGAGATGCTTTCGCGAACCCCAGTCGCCGTAGGGTCCGGGCCACATATCGTGGCCGGCCTTGGTAGAGATGAACAGTTCATCGCGATATGGCATGAATGACTTCTTCATAATCATGCCGAATGTTTCTTCGGCCGATCCGTACGACGGGCCATAGTTGTCGGCGAGATCAAAGTGAGTGATGCCGCGGTCGAAGGCATAGTGGGCCATAGCCTGCGAATTGGCGAATGTATTCACATCGCCGAAGTTGTGCCACATACCGAGCGAAAGCGCCGGCAGCAATATGCCACTGCGGCCGCAGCGACGGTACTGCATGGTACCGTCGTAGCGACTCGCTGATGGATTGTAAATGGGATTGATCATTTTTTGAAACGCAATACTTTAAATGAATTGGGCTCCATTGAAAGTGTGTAGACGGGATTCTTGGCATTGAGCTCAACAGCTGCGGTTGTGGTAACGGGAACCACTACATCGGGCTTGGCCACAGTGTTTTCGGCCATGGGGTCGTCAGACTTGAGTGTGATGGTCTCAACGCTTGTGATGGCATCGTTCTTCTTGAGCTTGTCGAGCTTGATGTCGATGCTCTGAGCCTCGGGGGCAATGTTCACCACCTTAACGATGTAATCGCCGGTGGGAGCGTCGAAGGCAGCTGTGGCATAGAGGCCGTTCTGACCTTCGGCACCGGTGAGGGGTGCTGCGTCAACAGTGGCCTGAAGCACGTTGGTACCCTTGTTCTTGGCATACATCTGCTGTACGTAGTAGCTTGCTGTGGCCACGCTGCCGAGATTGTCAAACCAAATCATGTCGGGACGCCACTGCCAGCCTTCGTAGTGGGCGAGCAGGGGTGCGTAGGTAGCCATCTCCACGATGTCGGCGTTGCGTTCAAGGCCGGTCATGAATGCGGCTTCGAGCAGCGAGGCGTTGAAGTGGTTGTACTTCTTGCCCTTGCCGTGGCAGGCATATTCGCCGGCAAACACCTTGGGACCCTTGCGGTCGTATGAATCGTAGCGGGCGGCATTTTTCTTGAACCAGTCTTCGTTGGCATAGTAGTGTTCGTCTACGAGGTCTACCTTGAGCTTCTTCATTTCGGGCCACAGATAGTCGAACTTGTCGCCCGAGGGGCTGGGACCTGATGAGCCTACTATCTTGATTTCAGGGCATTTCACACGCAGCACGTCAACAAACTTCTTGAGACGCTCAACGTACTCCGGACCCCACTGCTCATTGCCTACGCCGAGGTATTTGAGATTGAAGGGTTCGGGATGGCCCATTTCGGCGCGCAGGGCACCCCACTTGGTGTCGGTAGCTCCGTTGGCAAACTCAACGAGGTCTACGGCGTCCTGTATGTATTCGTCAAGGCTGTCGACGGGTACATGAGCCTTGAGGTTGTTGTTCTGATACTGGCATACAAGACCCACATTCACCACGGGGAGTGGTTCGGCTCCCATTTCCTCTGACAGAAGGAAGTATTCGTAGAAGCCAAGGCCTCCGCTCTGGAAGTAGTCGGGATAGAAGCGGTGGGGGAAGGTGTACTCCCAGCGGTTGCGGTTGGTAGGACGGTTTTCAACCGGGCCTACAGTATTTTTCCACTGGTAGCGGTCAGGAATCTCGGTACCTTCCACGATGCAGCCGCCGGGGAAGCGGAACACACCGGGCTTCACATCGGCCAGCTTCTGTGCTATGTCGGCACGCAAACCGTTTTCGTGACCGTTGAAAGTCTTGACGGGGAAGAGCGAGATGTGCTCGAGGTCCACTGTGTTTTTATCGGGCTTTTTCAGGAAGATGCGCAGCTGTGCCTTCTGCATGGTTTTATTGGGAGTAAGCACCACGCTGTATTTCTTCCATTCCTTTGAAGCCACTTTGAGTGTCTTTTCGGCTATATTCTGTGATTCTTCGAGGTTGAAGGGGTCAACCAGCAGTATGCGCAGGGCAGCGGTGTCGCCGCTTTCGGTGCGGGCCCATACCGAGAAGCGATATTCCTCGCCTTTCTCTACGCCGATGCCGAAGTAACCTTCGTTCTGAAGGCCGGTGTGCTTGTGACCGTGACCGGCCGACGACAGACGCACATAGTGGGGATTTCGTTCGAAAGGACCGTCATTCTTCAACTCCACGTTTCCGAATGTCTGCCAACCCATGAGGTTTTGGGGAAATTCAAACGAACGGTTCTTGACGAGTTCGCCATAAAGACCGCCATCGGCAGCATAGTTTATGTCCTCGAAGAAGAGGCCATACATCGTGGGCGAGATTTCAGCGCCTTTCTTTGCTGTGTTCACCACCAGGGTCTCGGCCTGGGCAGTGGCGGCCGAGAGGGCCAGCACAGCCATGACTGTTGCAAATTTATTCATAAATATCAGGGGATGATTGGTTCTAAAAGGAATGTGTAGGTGTAGTTTTTATCCTTCAGCTCGTATTGCTTGTGAGGGCCACGACCCCAAGAGTCGTCGCCGCCCAGGCCGCGCTGTGCCAGGTCTACATTGAAATACACTCTGTAGCGGTCGTGGCGCACATCGCTGTTGTGGAACTGATGCTTGCTCATACCGGGGTCGAGGTCATCGGGAGTAACGTCGAGTGCGCTCACGCTCAGAGGCTGTGCGCCTACCACCTTAAGGCCATAGCCCTGCTTGTCGGTGAGCGATGCCCAGCGTACATCGGTCTTGTTGCCGTTTTCCTGCGGACGGATGTAGGGATAGAACTGTTCGGCCACAGTTGACTTCCATATACCCATGAACGATGATGTGTTGCGGTCGCTGTAGTTTTCCCACGGGCCACGGCCATACCAAGTAAAGTTGTCAAACTTGTTGTCCATAGGAATCTGCATGCCGAATCGCATCAGCTCGGGGGTGTCGTCGCTACCGGCGAGATCGCTCTTCACGGCAATGCTGCCGTCGGGATAAACTGTGTAGCTTACAGTGTAGTCGGCAGCTACCTCGGGCATGCGGTACTTTGCCACAATGGTGTGCAGGCCATCCTTTTCGGTGCAGTCAACCGATACCACACGACGGTTGTCGGCGGCATTTCGCCATGCGTTGAGGCGGCGGTGTGCGTTGTTGCCCCAGTCGTTGTCGGTAGGTGCGCGCCAGAACGAAGGATGCAATGTACCGCTGATAAGGTTCTGACCATTTACCGAGTAATATTCGAGGTTACCGTTTTTCTTGTTGAAGCTTATCTCAACACCGGCAGGCGACTCAAATACCCAACGATGGTCTTGATCCTTGAATGTAAGCTTTGATTTTGAGCTTGAAGCTATGTTAAAAGTCTTGTTTGAGGCAAGTGCAAACTGCTCGCGGGCAACTTCGTGACCCTGCGGTATGATTTCATCACCTTTCTTGGTATAAGCATAAACCGAGAGGTAATATTCATTGCCGTCGTTGAGGTCTACGGCCGGGAGGGCTACCTTGACCTTCTTTTCAGAGCCGACGGGCACTACAACATCAAAATTGCCTTCGCCGCAAACCTCACCATTCTTGATAAGCTGCCAGCGGAAGTCGTAGTCGCTGAGATTACGGTACATGAAGTGATTCTCAACAACAAACTCGCCGTTCTTCACATCGGCCGGAGCAAAGCGTATATCCTGATATACTTTCTTCACTTCCATGAGCCCGGGATGGGGGGTGCGGTCGGGATTCACGACACCGTTTATACAGAAGTTCTCGTCGTGTGTGTAGTTATAAGCGCCAAAGTCGCCGCCGTATGCCCAGTAGGCATCGCCGTTTTCATCTTTGGTGAGCAGACCCTGGTCAACCCAGTCCCATATAAAGCCGCCCTGCATGTGCTTTGATGAACGGATTATATCGAAGTATTCCTGGAAGTTGCCGGTGCTGTTGCCCATAGCGTGGGCATATTCGCACATGATGTAGGGCTTGATGTCTTCGGTGCGGGCTGCATAATCGCGCATGCTTTCAACGCGCGGATACATCGGGCACATGATATCGGTGTTGGCTCCGTTGCCAAACTGTTCGTACTGCACGGGGCGTGTATTGTCGCGGCTCTTGATCCATTCATATCCGGCGATGAAGTTGTCGCCGTTACCGCTTTCGTTACCAAGGCTCCAGGTGATTACACTGGGGTGGTTCTTGTCGCGTTCAACCATTGTATATTCGCGGTCGAGTATGCAGTCGCGCCACTCGGGCAGGTTGCCGGGATGTATGTCGCGGTTTTGGCTCCATACGCCGTAGCCGTGGATTTCGATATTGGCTTCGTCTACGAGATAGATACCGTATTTGTCGCAAAGTTCATACCAGAGCGGAGTCTGGGGATAGTGGCATGTGCGCACGGCATTCACATTGTTCTGCTTCATGGTGCGGATGTCGTCCATCATGGTCTGCAGGTCAACGGTGTGGCCCTTGGTCTGATGGTGTTCATGCAGGTTCACGCCGTGTATTTCAATGGCATTGCCGTTTACGAGCAGCTGATTGTTCTTTATTTCGACACGGCGGAAACCTATCTTGGCCGATGTTGCTTCAAGTACCTTACCGTCTTTCTTAAGGGTGAGCACCAGAGTATAGAGATAGGGAGTTTCGCCGCTCCACTTGTTCACGTTCTTGACAGCGGTGGCAAACTTCTCGGTTTTGGATGCATCTGCTGCGAGAGTCACCGACTTGCCGGCCTTGTAAATTGACTTGCCGGCAGCATCGAGCAGCTCAACTTCGATGCGGTTGGCCGACTTCTCGCCTGCGAGGTTCTGCAGATCTACATCAAGATTGAGCACACCCGTACGGTAGGCATTGTCAAGACCTGCTTTGGCAAAGAAATCGGCAATACGCTGTTTGCCTGTGCAGTAGAGATATACGTCGCGTTCAAGTCCGCTGAGACGCCAGAAGTCCTGGTCTTCGAGGTACGAACCGTCGGTCCAGCGGTACACTTCACAAGCCACTTCATTCTTGCCGGGCTTCACGTATTTGGTGATGTCGAATTCGGCGGGATTCTTTGTGCTCTGCACATAACCCACCTTCTCGCCGTTTACCCATACGTACATACCCGAGGTGCTGCCGCCGAAGTGCAGGAAGATTTCGCGTCCGTCCCAATCCTGCGGGATTGAGAATGTGCGCTTGTACGAGCCCACGGGATTGTCCTCGTGGTCTACATACGGTTGGTTGCGCGGGAATACGTATGTGGCGTTGGTGTAGATGGGATAGCCGTAGCCCTGCATTTCCCAGTTGCCGGGCACTTCGATATCATCCCACTTGGCTGTGGAATAATCGGTTTTATAAAAATCGGCGGGTCGGTCGGCGGGTTTGGCAGAATATTTGAATTTCCACTTTCCGTTGAGCGATAAGAAATAGGGCGACTGAGTGTAATTGCCCTCGGCTGCCGCCTGAGTTGTGGCATAAGGATAAGCAGTGGCGCGCGGAGCGAGACGGCCTTCTGCAAACTTTGCAGGATTTTCCCAATCGGGATTAGCCGCGCTCATTGCAGGTACTGCAAGTGCGGCCAAAGCAACTGTCAGGAGATATTTCATGGTAAATATGTTAGTAATTCGGTCTTTTGACTCAATATATATTATACAAAGTAAATAAATTTCAGGGACGCCCAAAGAAGCATCCCTGAAACTTTAGCATTTTTTAACCTATCAGGTATTTAGAACAAATCGCGGGTGATAATATCATCCTTCCACAGGTGATCTTTGGGGAATGGCTTTCCGCCCCATGCTTTCTGCGAGGTTGTGGGCAGGGGAGCATCGGTCCAGAAGGGGTGTGTGGCGGGAAGACCAAGGGGCAGGAACGACAGCGAGGTCATGTACAGCGAGCCGTTGTTGGTGTACCAGTCGGCCACGTTGGGCTGACGGCCTGCGAAGCCTATGGTGAGGAATCCGCCGTCGTTGAAGTTTTCTTTGCCGTCAAACATGTTGTGCATCACCGATGTAAGGGCACCGCGCACCTGGCCGGGGGTAAGGCCTTCGGGCAGTTTGTCGTACCAGGCCATAAGCGCCAGGGGCTGCATGGTGGCCATACGGTAAGGTATCGAGCGACCAAATACGGGGAAGGTGCCTTCGGGCGAGATAAGACGTTCGAGAATAATGCTGAACTTGCGTGCGCGCTTGAGGGCACGGTCGTAGTACTTGCCGTAGTGTATGCGGGTGTAGCGGCCCGAGTCCTTCATAGCCTGAAGGGTTTCGAGGTACATGGGATGGAACACGTAGCTGCTGTAGTAGTCGAAGGTGAAGAAGGGACCGTCGGCATACCAACCGTCGCCGGCATACCATTCCTCAACCTTGCGTATGGCCGAGTTTACACGGTATTCGTCGGGATCGGCGTCAATCTTGGCAAGGAAGCTTTCGATAATTGCAGAGAAAAGCACCCAGTTGGTGTAGGGAGGATCCACGCGGCGCAGCTGTGTGAATTCCTCGATGTAGCGTTTTTTGGTAGTTTCGTCCAGGGGAACCCAGAGCTGATCGTATGCACGCAGGAAAGATTCGGCCACGTAAGCGGCATCTACAAGGGCCTGGCCATGGCCGCGCCACAGCAGGTAATCGGGGCTTTCGGGGTCAACGGCGTTGGCGTATGCCTTCAGGGCCCATTCGCGCAGCTGTTTGCGCTTGGCACCTTCTGCGGTATCGTCATCGGGCAGAGTGAGCCAGGGAGCTATACCGGCCATGAGGCGGCCGAATGTCTCCATGTAGGTAACACCCTTGTTGCGGCCGTCCCAGTTGGGGCTTACCTCTACTTTCATGTTCTTCTGCAGGTTGCCTTCAGCCATATTGCTCAGCACCGGGGCTGCCATCTTATATGCGAGGTCTACCCAGTAGGCACGGTCGTCGTTGGTTTCTTTTTCGAGATGACGCACATACTCGCTGGCTGCCAGCAGGAATGCACCTGTACCGAAGTTCGACACCGAGTTGCGGTCAACCACCTGGCCGGGGATTGCCTTTTCGCCGATAGGCTGAACATAACCCACCGAGCCGTCTTTCTGCAGTGCTACCTTGCTCAGGTATTCCCAGCCTTTCTTGGCGGCTTCGAGGTACTTGGGGTCGGTGAGATAACCGTTGTTCACGCCCCAGAGCAGGCCGTAGGTGAAGAATGCAGTACCGCTGGTCTCGTAGCCGGGAGCATGCTCTTCGTCCATCATCGAGCGACTCCAGTAGCCACCGGGCTGCTGTGTGGCAACCACTGCATCGGCCAGCTTTTTGTACTTGTCTTCAAAGAACTTACGGTGCTTGTAGTCGGCAGGAAGGTCTTTGAGCACCTTGGCCAGACCGGCCAGTACCCAGCCATCGCCGCGTGCCCAGAAGTCTTTCTTGCCGTTTGCGCTCTTGTGCTTGGGATACACATACTTGGCATCGCGGTAGTACAGGCCTTCTTCGTTATCGAGCATGATGCTGTCGCTCACCAGTATATAGTCATAGAGTTTGTCGAGATATTTGGGATTCTGGGTGATTTTATACATTTTTGTCATCACCGGCATCACCATGTACAGGCCGTCGGCCCACCACCAGTAGTCGTTTTGGGGAGTAGACATCTGGTATTCCATCACTTCCTTGGCGCGGCGTATGCGCTTGTCGTCGGGGAGCAGATTGTAGAGGTCGGCGTATGTCTGGAAGCAGATCTGCCAGTCGCCAAACATCACATAGTCGTCGCCTTCGCCGTATGTACGGTATTTCCACTGCGATTTATCGTTGCTTTTGGCGCCTTTCCACTGATTGTGTTCGGCCCATTTTTCAGAATAATCGCGCCAGTCTTCATTACCGGTAAGGAAGTAGGCTTCCATATTGCCGGTATGGTATGCGGCATTGTCCCAGAAAGCATTATGCTCGGGCGAATGTGTCTGTTGCCAGTGATTGTTCACCTTGGCAATCATTTCACGTACAGCCTTTGACTCCTTGGTGGGACCGGCAACAGCGACGGCCGACCCGGCGAGCAACAAAGCTGCAAATGCTAATAACTTGGTTTTCATGTCTTTTATGGTAATATATTAATCTTTTGTTATATAGGGAGTGCCGTCGGCGTCAAACTTGATGGGGAGCCACAGATGACGCGAGTCGGCCAGATTTTTGGGATTCCACATATCGGCCATGAATGTGTAGCGGTCGCCGAAGTGGGCCACGGCAGTGCTTTGCGAGTCGAAAGTGGTCTTGGCACCCTCGCCGCGGCAGGGGTTGGGCAGCTGTGTCCAGTCGCCCATGATGTTATCGGCCTTCATCAGTCGGGCCTCGTTGGGAGCCCAGCCCGTGCAGCCCGAAGTTATCATCCAGTATGTGCCGTTGTGCTTGAACAGAGCCGGAGCCTCGTTGTGGCCGCCGGGGAATATGCGTATGTAGCGGCCGGTATGGCGGGTGTATGTAGAGTCGAGTTCGGCTATGTTGAGTGTAAGATTTTCCTCAGACGAATACACATGGTATGCCTTGCCGTCATCGTCGACAAACACTGTCATGTCGCGGGCCATCTGGCCCCCGTCGAGGTCGCGTACAGTGAACATTCCCTTTTCAACGGCCTTGCGCCACTCGGGTGTCCACCATTCCATATCTTTTGGCCACTGTATTTTGCGGTATTCCTCGGGCAGATTCTCGGGGTAGATACCGGGATTGATGCGGCCTGAGTTGAGGTGGACAAACGGACCGGTGGGCGAGTCAGACACAGCCACGCCCGAGTATGCCGAGCCATAGCCCACACCCTTCAGCTCGTGGTGGAACCACATTACAAACTTGCCGGTGGCGGGATTGTAGACCACCTTGGGACGTTCGATGATGCAACCGCGTTCGAGTGGTGCGCCCACCGAGTCGGTCACTGCCAGCACTATGCCTTTGTTATCCCAATTCTTAAGGTCGGTCGACGTGTAACAAGCCACGCCCTTCTGTCCCTTGCCGGGAGTGCCGTCGCCACGGTTCTCGCCATACCAGTAGTATGTGCCGTCGTGCAGCAGTATGGCACCGCCGTGGGCATTGATGTGCTTGCCGTCAGAGGCAATGAACGGTTCGCCTTTAACGGTAGGCATCACCGGTTCTGCGGCCCTGCTCGTCATTGCGGCCGCCAATAACAATACAAGTGTTATGAACTTTCTCATTGATTGATTTATTTGTTTTTTTGGGCCGCGACGTATTCCGACGCCGTCATGCCGAATTCTTTCTTAAATGCCTTTGCAAATGATGAATGCGAGCCGAAACCTGTCTGGAATGCGATATCGGTGATATTGAGACCTGAATTCACCAGCATCTCGGCTGCACGTCCGAGCCTTACCCGGCGTATATACTCGTTTGTCGACACTCCCACGATCGCCATTATCTTGCGGTAGAGCGTTGAACTGCTCATGCACATCTTGTCGGCAAGGAAAGCTACACCCAGCTCTTCGTACGACAGATTTTCGTCGATAATGGCGCGAATTTTGTCTATAAATTCGCGATCGAGGGAGTTTAGTGTCTGTGATACATCTTCGTTTTCTTCCATTGGTTCTTTAGAGGGTTCGTCAGAGCCCTGATTTATAACTGATTTAGCCTCGGAGAGCAGTGCGGCGGCTATGCGGCGGCGCGCTCTCAGCAGGTTATTGATTCTATTTACCAGAAGTTTGGCGCTGAAGGGCTTGGTAAGATATGAATCGGCTCCCGACTCATAACCTTCTTCCTTGTCGCGCAAAGAGTCTTTGGCTGTGAGGAGAATCACCGGTATATGGCTGGTGAGTATATCCTCCTTGATGGCACGGCACATCTCTATACCATCCATCTCGGGCATCATTATATCGCTGATAACGATATCGGGATGCTTGGTTTGCACGGCATGCAGGCCTTCGAGACCGTTCTTGGCTGTAAGCACCTCGAAATCATCAGAAAGCGTACGTGTTATATATTCGCGTATATCCACATTATCTTCCACCACAAGCAGTTTGAGACGGCGGTCGGTGGCAGCTTCGGCATCGGTCTGAGGTTCTGTGCTTTTCTTGCTCATATCTTCAACGCCGTGCAAGGCCTCGGGATAGATATTGTCGGTGAGCAGCGACAGGGTGAATGTCGATCCGCGGCCTTCTTCCGACTCCACTTCTATGGTTGCCTGGTGCAGGTCGGCCAGACTCTTTACAAGGGCAAGGCCTATTCCGGTGCCTGAGGCCTGATGCGCCCCGTTCACCTGATAGTAACGGTCAAATATATGCTCAAGTCCTTCTTTGGCAATACCGTAGCCGGTATCTTCCACCTTTATGTTGCTGTGGCGCACGCCCTCGGCATCGGTCACGGTGTGGTACGACAGGGTGATACAGCCCTTGGAGGTGTACTTCACGGCATTGCTCAGCAGATTGTTGAGTATTATGGTTATCATTTCAGAATCGAAGTAGATGGGTTCGTCATTGCCTTCGATGTCCATGATAAACTCTACATCGGGGTTGCGGTTAAGTTCCTTGAACCGCAGGCCTATCTCGCGTATATAGTTGCTGAGCAGGCCTTTCTTCACCATCAGGCGGCGGTTTTGAGTCTCGGTTTTGCGGAACTCGAGTATGCCGTTGATCAATCCGAGCAGCGAGTTTGAGCTGTCGCGTATCATCTGCAGCTTGTATGAATACTGCTTGGGCATGGCCGGGTCGCTCACCAGGTCTTCGAGCGGGCCGAGGATAAGGGTGAGCGGTGTGCGCAGCTCGTGTGTGATATTGGTGTAGAAACGCAGGCGCTCTTCATTGAGCTGCTGACGGTTGGCATTATCCGCCACTTCGCCGGCCAGGCGCTGCTTCATCTCCACACGTCGCTTGTATGAGCGCGCTATCATGAAAATCAACAACAGAGCCACTATGGCGTATATTGTCTTTGCCCACCATGTCAGATAATACGGCGGGGCTATCTCAAGGCGCAAAATGGTTTTGGGTTCACTCCAGTTGGTACCTTTATGACGCTGGCGCACCCTGAAGTTGTACTTGCCGGGGGGCAGGTTGCGGTACAGGGCAACGTTCTCGCCCGAGGTTTCGGTCCACACGTCGTCAACGCCTTCCATATTGTAGGCGAAGTCGGTGCGTTGGGCCATGGCATGGTCGAGCACGTTGAATGTAATGCGGAAAGTGTTCTGGTCGTATGGCAGCTTGATCTTGTCGGATGCGGGATGCACGTCCACCTCCGTTTCTTTCTTCTTGCGCTCGGTCAGTACGGTAAATGCCGTCAGGGCTATGGCCGGCTCGGCAATGGTCGCCTCTATACTCTTGGGATTAAGCGAGATAAGGCCGTTGTTTGATGCAAAATATATGCGGCCGTCATTGCCTACCGCCGACCCGCGCTCGAAGAAGGTGTTGAGCGGAATCTCATTTGTATCGTGGTAAAACGACAGTTCTTCCGTCTTCACATTATAATGAGCTATACCCTTGTTGGTGCTGACCCATATATTGTGGGCATCGTCTTCTTCAATAGCCATCACATGGGTTATTCCGGCACGTTTGAGCACATTGATTTCTGTGAACTTTTCGGGATGCGCGGCGTCGGGGAAGTATAGCAGGCCGTCGCGGGTGGCCACCCACATCAGTCCGCGTGAGTCGCACATCAGAGCGTTTACCGCGTTGGAGGGGAAGCCTGTATCGAGGTTGAAATCGGCAATTTTGTTTCCTCGCGGGTCAAACACGCTCACGCCTTTGCCAAAGGTTCCTATCCACATGCGGCCGCGGCGGTCCATTGCCACGGTCTGCACAATGCGGTCTTCGAGCTGGCTGTTGATATTGGCGGCCTCGCTTATGGTGCCGTTTTCGTAGATGTATATGCCGTTTACAGTACCTATTACAAGCCTGCCGTCGGGATCTGCAAAAAATGTGCGCACATCAACGGGCAGCATGCTTGACACATCGGTAAACTTGTCGGTATCAGGATTATAGAAGAATGCACCGCGCTCCGAAGTAGCCACCCACACCTTGCCGTCGCGGTCCAATGCGAGGTCGTAGATAAAGGTGCGAACGCCTTCCTTGTTGCCGGGCAGCTGATACCGCTTCAGCTTGCCGTCGCGGGCCTTTATCAGTTCGTTCTCACTGCCCATCCACACACCGCCGTCGGCATCGGCCACGCAGTTCCACACGGGCAGGTAGTAAGAATGGCGCGGACCGGCCGACAGATACTCCATGCGCTCGAATATCGGGTCGAGATGCCCTATGACATCTACACCGGCGCGGTAATGGCCAATCCATATATTGCCGAACGAATCCTGATATATCGTATAAACGTAGGGGCTTGTAAGGCCGTCGGGCGCTCCGCCCACGGGCAGGGTGCGGAAGTCGGCCTTGCTTATGTCGGAGTATGTGTAACTCTTGGGATTTAGCACACTTACCCCACCCTGCGAGGTACCGAACCACAGCTCGCCGTCGGCCATACGGTATATATCCCACACCTTGCCCGAGGCAATGGATGCAGGATTGTCGGGATTGTGTTCAAATCTGATAAACGAGTCGGTCTCGGGATTAAACAGCGCGGCACCCTTGTCAGTGCCGAGCCATACCGAGCCGCCCGGGTCTATACTTATCGAATAAACATCGTCGCCGGGCAGCGTTGAGGGGTCGGCGGCGTTGTGTGTATAGTTTTTCAGAGTGTTGGTTTTGGTGTCAATAACGCTCAGGCCGTTGCCCACATGCCCCACAAAGAGCACTCCGTCAGCGCCCTCGGCCATGGTCCATACCCGGCCGGGGAGTCCGGGCAGGGTATTCACATCATAGTCGCGCATGGCTCCGGTGACGGGATTGAAATACTGTACGCCGAAGTGATAGTGGGTGAGCCACAGGCCACCGTCGGCAGCCGGAGTCACCGAGGTTATGTCTTTTGAGAGAAGGCTGTCGTTTTCCACAGGCTCAATCAGCCCCGTGCGGCAGTCATATCGGGCCAGGCCGCTGCGCTGTGTGGCTATGTACATGCGGTATGGGTCGGCTGCACACACGGCAAGGCCGTTGAGCTCGTTGCCGCTCAGCCCCGAATTGTCTTTATTGAAATTCTTGAATCCGTGGCCGTCAAACCGGCTCAGGCCGTCGTTGGTAGCCACCCACACATATCCGTCGTGGTCCTGAGCCATGGCACGCACATATCCGTTGGCCAAGCCCGACGACACACCGAAGTTGTGCACTTTCATGGCATGGGCGTCCACGCCGGCACACACCACGGTGAGCAGGACAAGCAAGTTTATGATTTGGCCTTTGATATAGTACAGATTCATGGCTTATAGATTACTTTTGCAAATTTAATAATTTATGTAGAAACGGCATTGTCCGATTCAATAATACTTGTGTCTTAATCGTGCATTAACCACTTGCGCAAGATTTATGCACAATTTTGCAAGATTCAGACAATAGTTCATTATACAATACATGTTAATTTTGCACAGCTAACGAAAATTATACATTTTCTAACATTTTTTTGGTAAAAATATAATCCTGACACGTACATCTCTCTCATACAGTACGCCTCGAACCTGAATGTTATTATAGTTTAGAAGGTAATTTTAAGGATAGAATTCAAATAGCAGTAGAATTCCTAAGGTAAAGAAGATTTGTTTGAGGCAAGCGCACATTATTATTGTTATCCAACCCATGAGAAGCAATTAACCAATCAATATTAATCAAAACCAATGAAAAGACATCGATTCTTTCTATGGCTTCTGACACTTTTAGTAAGTAGCTTAAGCCTCAGTGCCCAGCAGCAGTATACGCTCAAAGGCACGGTTGAAGACAGCATGAACGAGCCGCTTGTAGGCGTCTCGGTTGTTGTCAACGGTTCGTCAAACGGCGTCATGACCGACCTTGACGGTAATTTCTCTATCCAGGTGAAAAACGGCGATACCGTGAATTTCTCCTACATTGGCTTCATCAACCAGCAAGTCAAAGTAACCGGACAGAACAACATCACCATTGTTCTTCAGGAAAGCGCAGAAAACCTTAACGAACTCGTGGTTATCGGTTACGGTACTGCACGCAAAAAAGACCTTACCGGTGCTGTTGTACAGATCAGCCCCGAAAAACTTGCCGACCAGAACCCCGGTACCGTACAGGACCTTCTCCGCGGTACTCCCGGTCTTCAGATTGGCTACAACCCCTATGCTAAAGGCTCGGCCAGCATCCAGCTACGCGGTCAGAACTCACTCTACACCAGCGGCAGCCACAACTCACCCCTCATCATCCTCGACGGTATGCAGTTCAACGGTGAACTCTCTGAAATCAACCCCGACGACATCGAGGCCATCGACGTGCTCAAGGATGCTTCTTCAGCCGCCATCTATGGTGCCAAGGCTGCTTCGGGTGTGATCATCATCACCACCAAGAAAGGTAAGAGCGGCAAGCCCGTGGTTACTGTAAGCGCCAACCTTGCAGTAAACACCAAGAGCGCGTTCCGCGAAGTCTTCGGTCCCGACGAATACCTCAAGTATCGTGAAGACTACTACAAGACTCCCACCGCAGGTGTTCGTGCCGACGGTACTTACGGCTACTACTCAGTAGATTCAAAGATACCCGACGGTTACTTCGACTTCTATGGCAACGTACAGTCAATGTACGGCATCACCCCCGAACAGTGGGCCAACAGCGGTACCATCCAGATCGGTGAAAAGGGCACAATGGACGAAGTTTATGCTTCTCGTCTGCTGCTCAACCAGGCATCTAACGTATACGCCAACTTCCTCAACGGCCGCAAGACCGTAGACTGGTACGACCTCACATTCCGCACCGGTTTCAACCAGGACTACAACGGTAGCGTATCAGGTGCAACCGAAAACGTAAACTACTACTTCTCAGTAGGCTACCTTAAGAATGAAGGTGCCATCCGCGGTAACGACTACCACTCGATGCGTGCAAGCATGAAGATCAACGCCAACATCACCCCCTGGCTCGAAATCGGCGCCAACGCCAACTTCCAGGACCGCTCAGACGGTGATATCCAGGTATCTATCGGCGACAACTACTGGGATGCCAACATGCTCCGCAACTCACCCTTCGCATCTTACCGCAAGGAAGACGGCTCTCTCGAGCAGTACCCCTTCAACGGCAGCCCCACAAACGGCGGTTACAACTACGACTTCGACCGTCAGTACCTCGATCTTGAAAAGGGCTACACCACCCTCAACACCATCTTCAACGCTCAGGTGAAGCTCCCCTTCAACATCGTTTACCGCTTCAACATCGCTCCCCGCTTCCAGTGGTTCTACGACCGCTACTTCATGTCGGCCGAACTGCCTGACTCCAACCCCGTAAGCCGTGGTGTCAACCGTAATAGCGCCAAGTCATTTGACTGGAACCTCAACAACACCATTACATGGGACTACTACTTCAACAAGATTCACCACGTAACAGTAATGGTGGGTCAGGAAGCTGAAGAAAACCGCTACTGGAGCGACAATATCCAAGCTCGCCACATCACTCCCACCGATGCTCTTGGTCTGCACTACATCAGCGGTGCCAACAAGTCTGAATCAAGCTTCTCGAGCTACGACTCCCACATCACAGCAGCCTCTTACTTCGGCCGTGTATTCTACGGCTTCAACGACCGCTACATGGTTACAGCCACCGTACGTCGCGACGGTTACTCTGCTTTCGGTGCCAACGACCCCTGGGCCAACTTCTGGTCGGTAGGTGCAAGCTGGCGTATCAACGAAGAGAAGTTCATGGATAATACCCGCGACTGGCTCTCAGACCTCAAGTTCCGCGTATCTTACGGTACCAACGGTAACCGTTCACTCGAGGATACCTATTCTTCAATGTCCAACCTCAGCGACGGCGGTGTAATGGTTTACATGAAACCCGACGGCTCGCCCGTAGTAATGGAATCACTCGCCGTATCACGCCTTGGTAACCCCAACCTCTCATGGGAAAAGACCGGTTCGTTCAACGTAGGTCTTGACTTCGGTTTCCTCCAGGGCCGCATCGGCGGTAGCATCGACTACTACTCAAAGTCAACCAAGGACATGATCATGTGGCAGCGTCTGCCCTCATTCTCAGGCTTCGGCAGCATCATCACCAACCTCGGTGAAGTTACCAACCAGGGTGTTGAAATCTCGCTCCGCGCAGTGCCCTACACCTCACAGAACTTTGAATGGAGCACCAACGTAGGCTTCTCTTACAACAAGAACCGCATCAAGCACATCTACAACGACTACGATCCCGAAACCGGCAAGGAAAATGACGACCTTTCAAACGGTTGGTTCATCGACAAGCCCATCGGCGAAATCTGGAACTACAAGCTGCTCGGTATCTGGCAGGTTGACGAAGCTGAAGAAGCAGCCAAGTTCAACCAGAAGCCCGGTGACCCCAAAGTTTGGAACAATCCTGAAAATGATATTGTGAACGCTGACGGTACTGTAACTGTAGTATTCGACAACGACGACAAGGTATTCCAAGGCACAACCGCTCCTCCCATCTACTGGAACTGGCGCAACGACTTCACCATCATGAAGAACCTCACATTCTCGTTCTCAATGTACTCTTACATGGGTCACAAGAGCGCAGACTGGACCTACCTCAACAGCGATAACGGCGGTTCATGGGTAACCAACACCGGTAACGTATGGAAGAAGGAATACTGGATGATAGACAATCCCTCTAACGAATATGCACGTCTCGAAGCTCAAGGTCCTATCAGCGGTACATCTTACTGCCCGCCCAGAATCCTCAACCGCAACTTCGTGCGTATCGACAACGTAGCTCTCGGTTACACCATTCCTCAGAAGTGGACACGTCAGTTCTACATTGAACGTCTGCGTGTATCGGCCGCTATCAACAACCTCTGCACCATCCACGCCGGCAACTGGAAGTTCGGTGATCCCGAATCAGGCGGCAACGGCCTCGGTGTACGCACCTACACATTCGGTCTTTCTTTGACCCTCTAAGAGTGTGTTTGAATTTAACACACAAAAAATTATTGAGTGGAATTGAACATAATATGAATATGTTTCGCATTAATCTTGAGGCCAATTACGGTGCTTTTTCCACCGTTCATCAGTCACGTAGCTCGCTACGCTCCTTCTTCACGATGAAAAAATCTCTCGTAATTGACTCTCAAGCTTAATACGAGTTAAATTCAAAAACACTCTAAGTAATTTCACATTACCTATTCAAATTTGAAAAATATGAAAAACATAATAAAAGGCGGTCTGGTGCTATCGGCAGCTTCTATGCTGGCAAGCTGCTCCGATTCATTCCTCGAACAGGATCCCCTGTCGTTCTACGAACCGCAAGCCACATACACCACCGAAGCCGGTCTGCAGGCTGCTCTCGCCAAGTGCGACCGCTCTATCAAGGAGATCTTCATGGATGGTAACGGTAACGTGCTGCCCATGGCCTCCAACTACAACATGTCTGACCTCGGCCTCTATGCCAAGACCGACAACTGGGGTTCTTTCCAGGATAACTTCGACGCTATCCTCTCGCCCACATCAGGCCTTGCTGACGGTGGCGACGCCAACGCCATGATGCGCTACTGGAACGAAGCCTACAACGCCATCAAGTACGCCAACACCGTGCTCACATACATCGACGACGTTCCCGGCCTCGACGAGAAGCTGCGCGACGAGTACAAGGGCCGTGCTTACTTCCACCGCGCCTACAAGTACTATCACCTCGTGCTTCAGTACGGTAATGTGCCTCTGGTTACAAAGCTGCCTTCTTCGCCCAAACGCGACTACCACTCAACCAGCAAGGAAGCCATCTTCGAGATGCTCGTTCACGACCTCGAATTTGCCGTGAATGCCGTGCCCCTGCAGAAGGATATGCAGTACATCGGTATGGTCAACAAGGAAGCTTGTATGATACTTCTGGCCAAGTGCTACCTCGTTACAGGTCAGTTTGCCGAAGCCGAAAAGATGTGCGACGAGCTCATCAACAACACCGGCCACTCACTGATGACCGCCCCCTTCGGTACCTTCGTACAGTCTGGTAACCCCGACACATGGACCGTAGAACGCAACGTGATGTGGGACCTCATGCGCGGCGTAAACGTCTGCGCCTCCGACAATAAGGAAATGCTGATGCCTATCCTTAACTTCAACGCCGAAAACTTCACACAGTACCTCACCATGCGTGCCATGCAGGTGCACTGGAGCAACCAGGGCGCCATCCGCGACAAGTACGGTGTGTACAAAGACCGCTGGGGTGAAGGCATGACCTTCAACTATGCCCGTACAAACGGCTACTACAACGCCAAGTATGACTGGCTGCGCGTAATGGGCCGCGGTATCGGTTGCTTCCGTACATCGGTTCACTTCAACGAAAATATCTGGAACTACGACGGTGAAGTTGACTGGCAGGACCTCCGCCACAACCGCGAGAAGGGTAACTGGATTGAAATGAACGATATCAAGTACAACAACCCCAACTCGGCAGCCCACGGCCAGAGCATGGTGCTCTATGCTCCCGAAGACTTCTACGGCTGGAAGGTTGAACCCGAAAAGAACAGCGACGGTACATACAAGTTCGACGAAAACGGTCTGTGCATCGGCGGCGAACAGTACAAGCTCGGCGATGTTGACAAGGAAGGCAACGTTATCAAAGAACCCCTCGTAGCCAAGGGTGCCCTCCTTTGCTCAGATACAATCCGCTCATGGTACCCCACCCCGCTGTGGAAGAACTACGTGCTCGACGTAACTGCCGAAAACAACCGCAACGCCAACCAGTTTAACGGTGCCACCAACGGCTCTAACGGCAACATGTACCTCTATCGTCTGGCTGAAGCTTACCTCATCCGTGCCGAAGCCAAGTTCTATCAGGGCAAGGCCGGTGCCGCCGCTCAGGACGTCAACGTAATCCGTCAGCGTGCCAACGCCAAGAAGATGTTTACAACCGTAACCATCGGTGATATCATGGACGAACGAGCCCGCGAACTTCTTTATGAAGAATGGCGCCAAGCCGAACTCTGCCGTGTATCATGGTGTCTCGCAATGTCAGGCCAGCCCGACGAATGGGGCGAAACCTACAGCAAGGACAACTGGGACAAGCAGGAAGGTACTGACCTCAGCGGCGGTTCATACTGGTTCAAGCGTGTAACCCGCTGCAACATCTTCAACCGTGCCGACATGATGGGCGAAGGTATCCGTTCTAACGACCGCGCCCTCCGCTACATCGTGAACAAGCGCAACCTCTTCTGGCCCGTGCCCAACTCGGCTATCACCGCCAACAGTGAAGCTCCTCTGGCTCAGAACTACGGTTACCACGGCTACGATGCCGCCACTCCCATGTGGACAAACTGGGAAGAAGCTGTAGCTAACGAATAATCCACAGCATACTTAGTATAAAACTTAGTATAAAACATTTATAATGCCGGGGGCATATCGAGATTCGATTTAGGTTTTGATGTGCTCCCGGTTATTTTTTACTTTTTTAACTTACTATAATATAGCCGATTATCATGAAATTCAGGTAGATTTTATTAAATTTGCATTTAATATTAAAATCCATCACTTCTTATAATGAAAAAAATACTTATCGCACTGTTTACACTCGCTGTCTGCATCCTGCCCGGACGTACAGCGGCTCAGACAAGCCGCAATCCCATTCTGCCCGGATTTCATGCAGACCCCGAAATACTGTATTCAAACAAAGACAACAAGTACTATATCTACTCTACCACCGACGGCGTTCCCGGCTGGGGCGGATATTACTACCATGCCTTCTCGGCTCCGACAATCGACGGCCCTTGGACCGACTGCGGAGTGGTGCTCGATGCCAAGAGCGAGCAGGTACCCTGGGCCGACGGTAACCTGTGGGCGCCGGCTGCCATTGAGCGTAAAGAAGGCGACTCGTATAAATACTATCTGTATTTCAGCGCCAACAACCCCGAGAGCCGCCGCAAGGAAATAAGCGTGGCCGTGGCCGACGACCCCGCAGGCCCTTTCACAGCACTGCCCCAACCCATGATCAAGGACGACCCCTCGCGCCGCGGTCAGCAGATAGACGTGGATGTGTTCCAAGACCCCGTATCGGGTAAATATTACCTCTACTGGGGCAACAGCTTCATGGCCGGCGCCGAACTCGACGACGACCTTACCTCAATAAAGGAAGAAACCATAACCCTGCTCACCCCCAAGGGCGGCACCCTGCAGGACTACGCATTCCGCGAGGGCGCATACGTATTCTACCGCAACGGCAAGTACTACTTCATGTGGTCGGTTGACGATACCGGCTCGCCCAACTATCATGTGGCCTACGGTACCTCCGACTCGCCCCTGGGTCCCATCACCGTGGCCGACCCCTGCGTGGTGCTTATTCAGAATCCTGAAAAAGAAATATACGGCCCGGCACACCACTCAGTAATCAATGTGCCCGGCACCGACGACTGGTATATCGTTTACCACCGTATAAACAAGAATTACCTCGACAAGAGCATGGGCCCGGGCTATCACCGCGAGGTGTGCATAGACCGCATGTACTTCAACGAAGACGGCTCAATAAAGCCCGTTGTGCCCACCACAGCTCCCGAACAGGCTCTGCATCCCGGCTATCCCATCAACCCCGTGCTGTTCACATCGGTTAAAGTGAACGACGGATTCTGGGGCAAGCGACTCGAGACCGGCCGCAACGTCACCATTCCTCTCGCTTTCAGCAAATGCGAGGAATCGGGCCGTTATGACAACTTTGTAAAGGCCGCCAATCCCTCCGACGAATATAAGGTGGGAGGTTTCCCCTTTGATGACACCGACGTGTACAAGACCATAGAAGGCGCCAGCTACATGCTGCAGACCTATCCCGACAAAAAACTCGAAGCCTACATCGACAGCGTGCTCGAGATAGTGGCCAAGGCTCAGGAAAAAGACGGCTATCTGAACACCTCATACACCATGAATCCCAAGCATCCGCACCCCTGGATGAGTCCCGTGAAGTGGGAAAAGGTTGAAAACCTGAGCCACGAGTTCTACAACCTCGGCCACATGGTAGAAGGCGCCGTGGCACACTATCAGGCTACAGGCAAACGCAACTTCCTGAACATAGCCATAAAATATGCCGACTGCGTGGTGCGCAACATAGGCACCGGCTACAATCAGGTGGACCGCGTACCCGGCCATCAGATAGCCGAAATGGCTCTTGCCAAGCTGTACCTCGTGACCGGCGAGAAGCGCTATCTCGACCAGGCCAAGTACTTCCTCGACCGCCGCGGCAAGACCTCGCGCAAGGACGCATACAGCCAGGCTCACAAGCCCGTGGTTGAGCAGGACGAAGCCGTAGGCCACGCCGTACGCGCCGCCTACATGTATTCGGGCATGGCCGATGTGGCCGCCCTCACCGGCGATACCGCCTACATCAACGCCATCGACCGTATCTGGGACAACATCGTTTCAAAAAAATATTACATCACCGGCGGCATAGGCGCACGCCATGCCGGCGAGGCTTTCGGCGACAACTACGAGCTGCCCAACCTCTCGGCCTATAACGAAACCTGCGCCGCCATAGGCAACGTTTACCTCAACCACCGCCTATTCCTGCTGCACGGCGATGCCAAGTACTACGATGTGCTGGAACGCACCCTGTACAACGGCCTGATCTCGGGCGTGTCGCTCGACGGCAACAGCTTCTTCTACCCCAACCCCCTCGAATGTAACGGCGAATACCATTTCAACGCCGACAACACCATAGAGCGCCAGCCGTGGTTTGGCTGTGCCTGCTGCCCCTCTAACATAAGCAGATTCATACCTTCGCTGCCCGGATACGTCTACGCTACTAAAGGGAGTGATGTTTTTGTCAATCTATTCATGGGTAATACCTCTGAATTTGAGGTCAACGGCTCTCCGCTTAAGATCTCTCAGAGCGGAAATTACACCTGGGATGGAAATGTGACAATAAGCGTCGACAACAATCCGGGCAGCTTTTCTATGAAAATACGTATCCCCGGCTGGGCTCAGGGTAATCCCGTGCCGAGCGACCTCTACACATATACCAACACCGTGAAAGACAAGCCTTACACCGTGAAACTCAACGGCAAGGAAGTGGAATCGACCCTCGACAAGGGCTATTTCACCATTACACGCGACTGGAAGCAGGGCGACAAGGTTGATATACAGTTTGCCATGAATCCGCGCATCGTAAAGGCTCACGACGCCGTAGAGGCCGACCGCGGCATGGTTGCCGTAGAACGCGGCCCTATAGTGTACTGCGCCGAGTGGCCCGATAACAACTTTGACCTCAACGACGTGAAGCTCAATACCAAGAGCAAGTTCAAGGCCGGCCGCGACGAGTCGCTGGGCGGCTTCATCCGTCTCACCAACAAGACCCATTCGCTCATCCCCTATTATGCCTGGAACCACCGCGGCCCGGGTATGATGAAAGTATGGATTCCCGAAAAGAAGTAATACATAGATAAAAATGACGGATTGCCGCACGGCAATCCGTCATTTTTATCTATGTATTATATGGCTTTTTCTCTTATTCGCCCACGGGATATGCCACACCGATACGGGTACCCATATTGTAGTGGTTGCCGGGGAAGGCGGTGATGCTGACGTTTGAAGCGCGTTCAAACAGAACCACAATATCCGAGCCGCCAAACTGGAAGTATGAGATTTCCTCGCCCTTGCGCAGGGTTACACCCTTTTCGGCAGTAAGTACGATTGACGAAACCTGAGCCATACCCATAGGCAGAATGGCTACCTTACCGATCTTTGACTGAATGATAACAAGACCACGGGTCTGCAGGAACTGATAACCGGCTTCGTCTTCGGCTACCTGATGGCGCACGATGCGGGTACGTCCCTGAGCATCGTTTTCGATAGGTTCGGCATGCACACCAAGGTAAACAACACCCTGAATAACACGCGCTTCGAGCACCTTACCGCCAACGCTGGCATGTTCGCGGTGATAGTCGGTGGTGTTGAGGAATTGGTGAATCCACATACCGCCGGCAAAGTCATCCTTGTATTCGCTGCCTTCGAGCAGCTCCTCGATGCTCCATTCAATACCCTTTACGGTAACCTTTGAATCAGAGTTAACCTCCCACTGGCCGGCATGGGTAGAGTCGGCAGGCGATACGATGATATGGTCGTCGTTGATGGCCGCGATGGGACGGTAGCCGGGCTTAACGCTACGTGCGAAGAACTGGTTGAAAGTACCCCAACCGCCTTCAGGCTGAATATATGTGTTCATATTGTAGCGCGGAGAGTCGTAATAAGACTTCACGGCTTCGGCGTTGATAGACTCGGGGGTATCCATCCATGCACCGAATGCGATTACATAACGGCGCATCCAATCGGAAAGCGGAGTCAGCTCGGGCATTTCGTTGCCCTTGAGCTTGCTGGGGATGATGGGGGTCTGGAGTTCCTTCACAGGACTTTGGTCGAGAAGGAAGTAGAATGTGGTCACATGGTTGTAGACTGCTGTACCACCTTCGTTTTCGGTAGGAATCCAGTGGAGGTTGCTTTCGAGCAGGTCGAAGTAGTCGTCGAGGCTCTTATATCCTTCGTATTCAATGGTGTTGTACGACATTGCTTTTTCAAAAGCCTGCTGAAATTTGTCTTGCCAGCCGTTCTTCTGAATCATGTCAATGAGTTCCTGAACGATGGGCGAATAAGTTTTGGTTGCCATAATCAGTTGTTTTTTTGTGTGTTTTTTATATGTTAGAGACAGTAAATTCAAATACCGAAGATATAACAAAGGCAAACCTGTTAAAGTTCGCCTTTGTGTATCATTATTAACGGGTAGCGGATGAATCGGTATCGGGGGCCTTGTCTATCAGATCCATGAACTGGTCGAGGCTCGGCGTGATTATAATCTGTGTGCGGCGGTTGAGCTGACGTCCGTCGGCCGATTCGTTTGAAGCCACGGGATTGTATTCACCGCGACCTCCGGCAGTAAGCCTTGAGGGATCGACACCAAAGTCGTTCTGAAGCACCTGTACCACCGATGATGCTCGCAATGTACTCAAATCCCAGTTGTTACGTATATTTGTACGCTTGATGGGCACATTGTCGGTATTACCCTCCACGAGCACGCTGTAGTTCTTGTAATCCTTTATAATCTTGGCAATTTTGCTGAGAATATCCATAGCGTCGGGGCTTATTTCGTAGCTGCCGCTGCGGAAGAGCATATTATCGGCCAGCGATATGTAAACCACGCCTTTGAGCACCTTCACATCCACATCGCGCAGCTCTGAGGTGTCGAGCGAGCGGGTGAGGTTGTTGGAGAGCACCATCAGCAGCGAGTCTGACTTTGACTTGGCTTCGACAAGGCGCTTGATATAGCTGTTTGAAGCGTTGATTTCGTCAACGAGCTTTGATATATTCACATTACCGCTCTGGTTGGTGGCAATACTCTGCTCAAGGGTCTTCTGCAGGTTGGCGTAGTCCTGACGCAGCTCACCATACCCGCTCTGGCAGTTGGAGAGCTGAGTCTCCAGGCTCTTGATATTGGTATTTGCAGCCGCCAGCGACAGCTGAGATTCATTGTACTCAGACTGCAGGGCATTGAACTTCTTGTTGGTGACGCAACCGGTGGTCGACAGCAACCCCAGTGCCAGTATCAGTGCAATAGCTTTTGTTTTCATAATCTTACGGTTTTTTAGTTATTAAATAATAAACGCCAAATAAGCTATTGTAGTTTAGAAATTAATTACTAACTTTGCAAAAGTTATGGTTGTCCTCAAGCCGAAGAGTCGGTATTAAGGACACAATAGGGAATCCGGTGAGAATCCGGGACAGTACCCGCTGCTGTAAGTTCCATCTGTAATCCCGTACAACAAGCCATTGGGGCATAGCCCTGAGAAGGCGTACGGGACGGAACAAGTCAGAAGACCTGCCATAACCAGCCAAGATTAACGCCTGCGGGATTATGGGCATAGGTCTGTTTAAACGACAATTGATGTCGACTGCAGAGGAGTACGTACTCCTCTGCGGCAACAAGCCGATATACACTTATTTATCCCGTATGTAGTCTTAATCAGGCTCTTACGGGATTTTTTGTATCATTATCGCATCAATATATCGGCTCAACGTGAAATATTTATCTACATTCTCTCTATTGCTCCTTGCCTCCCTGACGGTAAATGCCGCTACTCCGGAGTCTGAGAAAAACGACTCGCTGCTGCTCAAAGAGGTGGTGGTGGAAGCCTCGCGGCCTCAGGTGGAGATAATACCTGTGCAGGTACTGGGCGGAGAGGAACTACAACGCCTGAACAGCAACAGCGTGGCCGATGCATTGCGATACTTTTCGGGCGTTCAGGTCAAGGACTACGGCGGTGTGGGCGGCATCAAGACTGTCAACATACGCTCTATGGGTACCAACCACACCGGTGTGGTATATGACGGTGTGGAACTTGGCAACGCCCAGAACGGACAGATTGACCTGGGCCAGTTCTCATTGGATAATATCGACAAAATCTCGCTCTATAACGGCCAGAAAAGCGAAATACTGCAACCGGCCAAGGACTTTGGCTCGGCAGGCACAATATATATACGCACCCGCACCCCTCATTTTGAGGCCGATGAGACTTACCATGCACGCGCAGCCGTGAGATTCGGCTCGTTTGACCTGCTCAACCCGTCGGCACTGGTGGAATTGAAACTTTCCGAAAAGATTTCGGCACAGCTCAGCACCGAGTGGATAACTTCTACCGGCAAATACCGCTTCAGGTACCGCCGTGTAAATCCGGCCGGCGAACTGGCCTACGACACCACTGCCGTGCGTCAGAACGGCGACATAAACGCCACTCGCATCGAAGCCAACCTCCACGGCATAATCAACCAAGGAAGCTGGAACTTCAAGGTTTACAACTATAATTCAGAACGCGGGGTGCCGGGCGCAATCGTAAACAATGTGTGGCGCCGAGGCGAGAGGATATGGGATACCAACTCTTTTGCCCAGGCTTCGTTCACCAAGACCACCGGGATGTTCACCACCCTCAATAATGCCAAATACGCCTTCTACCGCACCCATTATGTAAACAACGACGACAAACAGGTGAAAATTGACAATCTTTACCGTCAGCGCGAGCTGTACCTGTCGTCGGCCAACGAGTGGGCCATTACCGACCGATGGCGTGTATCGGCCAGCGGCGACTTCATGAGGAACACCCTCGATGCAGATATGTATGACTTTGCCAAGCCCGACCGCCTCACCTTTATGTTGGCAGCCGCCACAGCCCTCAGCCTCGACCGCCTGAAGGTGCAGGCCAGCGCCATGGGTACATACATACACGATGAGCTGCAAGGACGGCAGGCACCGAAAGACAAGAAGTCGTTCACACCGGCAATCTACGCATCGTTTTTCCCATTGCGCTCCAATAAATCGTTTTCGGTGAGAGCATTCTACAAGCGATCGTTCCGCATGCCCACCTTCAACGACCTCTACTATGCCGATATGGGCAACTCGCAGCTCTCGCCCGAGCGCGTAACACAGTATAACGTCGGTTTGCTCTACGAGTACACCCGCTCGGGATTAATTCCGGCGGTAAGAGTAAGCGTTGACGCATACTACAATAAGGTGAAAGACAAGATTGTAGCCTATCCCAAGGGACAGCAGTTCCGCTGGACCATGCTCAATCTGGGTGTGGTAGACATCAAGGGTGTGGATGTATCGGCATCAATGACCGTAAATCCCGTAGAGAAGCTATTCCTAACCCTGCGCGCCCAATATACATATCAGCGGGCTATAGATATAACAAACCCTGCCGATAATTATTACAAGGACCAGATTCCCTACATACCCCACCACTCGGGTTCGGCGGTATTCAACGCATCGTGGCGCAGGTGGAACCTCAACTACAGTTTCATCTACGTAGGCGAGCGCTATAACCAGCAGGAAAACATACGATATAACTACACACAGCCCTGGTATACCAGCGATGTATCGGTGAGCCATGACTTCCCGGTAAAGAAGGCCAATCTCAGGATACTCGCCGAGGTAAACAACATCTTCAGCCAGGACTATGATGTTATCATCAACTATCCCATGCCAAAACGAAATTTCCGTATCTCTCTAATGGTTGAAATATGATAAAAAACACAGTTTTTCTGATTTTTCTGATACTCCTATCAGTGGCCACGGGCTGTCGTGATGACGAGCTCGTGGTCCCTACGGAGTATGATATCGTTCCGGAGACACCCGATTCCGACTCACGTATCAGAGGATTTTATCTCGTAAACGAGGGCAACATGGGCTCAAACAAATGTTCGCTCGACTTTATGGATTATCATACAGGACTCTATGCCCGCAATCTCTATGCCGAGCGCAACCCCACCGTGGTCAAGGAGCTTGGCGATGTGGGCAATGATATAGGCATATACGGCTCCAAACTTTATGTTGTGGTTAACTGCTCGCACAAGGTTGAAGTGATGGATGCCCGTACAGGTGTGCGTATAGGCCAGGTCGACATTCCCAACTGCCGCTACGTGCGCTTCTATCGAGGCAAGGCATACGTAAGCTCTTATGTAGGCCCGGTGCTGATAGATCCCGATGCGCCCAAGGGTGCGGTTTACGAAGTCGACACTCTCAGCCTGGCCGTTACACGCAAGGTTACCGTAGGCTATCAGCCCGAAGAAATGGAGATTGTAGACGACTACATGTACGTGGCCAATTCAGGCGGCTACCGCGTGCCCGACTACGACAATACAGTGTCGGTGATACAGATGATAGACTTCAAGCAGGTACGCCAGATTGCCGTTGACATAAATCTGCACCGTGTAAAGAAAGACCGCTACGACAAACTGTGGGTAAGCTCGCGAGGCGACTATCAGAGCCGCAGGTCGCGCCTGTATGTGCTGGCCAAGAAGCCCGGCTCCAACATAATGTCGGTAGCCGACACTCTCGATATTGCCTGCTCCAACATGGCCATACACGGCGACTCGCTGTACTACTACGCTACCGAGTGGAGCAACTTCACACAGAGCAATTCAATATCATACGGTATCATTGATGTGCGCACCCGCCGTATAGTGTCGACCAACTTCATTACCGATGGTACCGACAAAGACATCACCATACCCTACGGCATAGCCGTACACCCCGAAACGGGCGATATTCTCGTTACCGATGCCAAGAATTACGTAAGCAGCGGCACTCTATATTGTTTCACACCCGACGGCAAGAAAAAATGGAGCGTACGCACCGGCGATATTCCTGCCCATATAGCATTCCTGCCGATATGAAGAAGCCGACAACATACACAGCAATTGCATGCCTTTGCATATACGCAGCGACCGCATGCACCCGCGATGTACCTATGGTAAGCCTTGGTATAGACGACACATACTACATAGCCCGTATGCAGAAGCTCGACCTTAAACCGGCCCTTACCGGCTCTGAATACATCTGGCGGGTTAACAACGAGATTGTGTCGCGCCAACGCGACTATATCTTCCTGTCGGGCAAGGAAGGCCGATATGAGGTATCATTCGAGATAGTAGACAAGGATACGCCTTACAAGTATGATTTTGTTATAAACGTAGTTCACGAAGAGGTCGAGTACAGCCCCTATATATCCAAGGTTCTCGAATACTGTCCGGCTCCCGGTCAATTTGTTAACGAAATGCCCGAATATGCCGAGGGCGACACATACGCCGACATACTTCGCAAAGCCGAGGAATGTATATCCGGTACCAACGATATAATGATATCGCTGGGCGGATACGGCGGATATGTGACTTTTGCTTTTGACCACACAGTGATGAACGTGGAGGGCGAAAACGACTTCAGAATATGGGGTAACGCTTTTTACGAACTTACAAATCCCGATGCCAAGGGCGGCTCGGCCGAACCGGGCATAATAATGGTGAGCTACGATGCCAATTGCAACGGTCTGCCCGATGATGAATGGTATGAGCTTGCCGGCAGTGAATACTACAAGCCCGCTACCCTGCACAACTTCTCGATAACATACCGGCGTCCCGACCCCTCTCAAACTCCTGTAGAGAACGAGGATGGATATCTGTCAGACATATACTACATACCCTGGACTGACTCGGAAGGCAACACCGGATATATTGCAAAAAATACATTCCACGGCCAAAGCTACTATCCGCTGTGGGTTGAGGATGATGAGCTAACTTTCAGCGGTTCGCGCCTTATGCCCAACGGAATAGACATAAGCGGCACCGGACGCTACTACGTACTGTATGCCTACGACTGGGGATATGTAGACAATCATCCCAACGAATTTGAAGAGCTAAACAGCTTCGATATAGGCAACGCGGTAGACAAAGACGGCAAAAAAGTGCATCTGCCCGGAGCCGACTTCATACGTGTATATACAGGTCTTAACCAATACTGCGGCTGGCTGGGCGAAACCTCTACCGAAATCAGCCGTGCCCGCGACCTGCATATAGCCCTGCCGGGGGTGCCTCTGCCCGACCCTGTCAGTGAATAAATAAAACCATATCAATAAACATTTTTTATAAACATTTTTATGAAACGTTATCTATTGTATTGCGTAGCAGTGCTTATGCTTTCGGCTATAATAGGAGCCGGAGCAGCCAACACGGCTCCACGCACAGTGCAAGGCATTCCATACGTGCCTCGCGACAACTCGGGTATCGAGCTTATGTCTGACGATTGGGGCGACTTCCCCGTGCCCGACGACATGGCCGCGCCCGACGGAGATTTTACTTTCGACATGATCACCAACTGGACAGGTGAAGGCGAAAATGAAGCCGCTCTTGTAATCCAGTGGAATGACGACCGCGAGAAAAACGCACTTGTATTCGGCTATCGCTGGGACGGTATGGCTACAGGTGCCGACATGATACGCGCCGTTGTGGCCAACAACCCTCGCCTTTATGGCCTTATCCAATATACCAACGTATCGTCGCCCACCGACCCTGACGGCGGTTATACCATCAACGGTTTTGGCTGGGACCTCGACGATGACGGCGATATAGCCCTCATCGACACAAAAGACAATCAGATTTATACCACCGAAGACGGTCTTTTCATCCATCCTCGCGGTTATGTTCCCGGCCAGGGCGGCTCTTCAGACTACGATTACGATGACTGGAAAGCCATGGACACCGGCGACTTGTGGGGCGCCGGCTGGTATATCAGCTACTGGAGCTATTGGGTGAAAGACGACTATTCATCCAAATTCGGATACTCAGGCTGGGGTGCCAGCGGACGTGTACTCCAGAACGGCAGCTGGGATGGTTGGAACTTCTCGCTTAACATGACTCCCCGCGACTGGAAGGAATTTGTAGCCGCTCCGGCCACTATTCCCGAAGGCGCCAAGACTGAGTTTGAATATCAGGGTATATGCTACACCCTTAAGGACTATTCAAAGAAAACCGTAAAACTCGTGGCTGCACGTGAGGGCGTTGCTCCTTACAGCGGCGACATCACCATACCCGCTACCTTTGTAGATGAAGGCATCACCTACTCGGTTATCGAGGTAGATCCCTCAGCATTTGAAGGTACAGCAGTCACCACTCTCGCCCTGCCGGCTACTGTAACCAAAATAGGCGCAAAGGCTTTCAAAGACTCGTCTCTCACCTCGCTCAGCATCACCGGCAAGACTAACTTCAACTCCATAGCCTCAATAGGTGCCGAAGCATTCTCGGGCTGTACCGACTTCACCACCGTAGTCCTTCCGGCCGGAATGACTTCAATCCCCGAAGCTATGTTCAAGGGAACAGCCATCACCGAAGTTCTGATTCCCGAAAATATAGAGAGCATCAGCGCAAGCGCATTTGAGGGCTGCGCCAAACTCACCAACCTCCTTATCCCCTCAAAGGTTAAGGAAATCGGTGCAAAGGCTTTCTATGACTGCACCGCTCTTAAAACCATCAAGTACGAATCTACCGCACCTGTAGCTGTTTCAGACGACACATTCAGCGCTGAAACTTACTCTACAGCCAAGCTTACCGTTCCCTACGGATATGAAAATATCTTCACCACCACCGACGGCTGGAAAAACTTCAGCGCAATGGACGGTGATGTGATACCCGTAAACGACAACGACATCTTCAAGATGGACGGTGTTACCTACAAGGTAATTTCAGCAGCCAACAAGACTGTGGCCGTGACATACTGCAAGGTTGATGGCACAGTAAACAACAACACCATAGCGGCTGCCAACAATATCGGATATACCGGAGCCATCACTATTCCTGCAAAAGTAAGCTACATGAAGGGCGACTATACCGTGACCGGTATGGAAGATAATGCCTTCCGCGGAGCCAAATCGCTCACCTCTGTCAACATCGAGGCCGCCATACCTGCAATTTCGGCTTACGCATTCTATGATTGCGATGCACTGACCGTGGTAAAGCTTCCCGCTACTGTAACTGAGATAAAGACTTATGCTTTCAGCTACTCAGGCATACTCAAGATGGAGCTGCCCTCTTCTGTCAAGACCTTGGGCGAACGTTGTTTCTTCCAGGCTACCAAGATGGAAAGCATCAACGTACCCACATCAATCACTGCCATACCCAACAACTGCTTCGCCTACTGCAAAGCTCTCAAGACCATTGAACTCGGCGATCAGATCACCACACTCGGCTCTACTGTTTTCCAGAACTGCACATCGCTTACATCAGTAAAACTGCCGGCCAACATAACATCAATTCCTGCAAGTTTCTTCAGCTCATGCTCGGCTCTTGAAAGCGTGGAAATACCCGAGGGTGTTACATCAATAGGCAGCTCGGCCTTCTCGGGATGTACCAAGCTTGTGATTGATATACCTGCATCGGTCAAAACACTCGGAACCGGAGTATTCCAGAATTGCAAGGCAATCACCCAACTCAACATTCCGGCAGCTATCACCGCAATTCCCAACTCTCTGGCCGACGGCTGTACCACACTGACCATTGTCACCACAGGTGCCGACATCAAGTCTATCGGTAGCTATGCATTCCGCAACTGCAGCGCATTGACCGGATTCAATATCGGCGACAAGGTTACCTCTATTGGTTCATACGCCTTCTCCAAGTGCGCTAAAATTACAGAAATCAATCTTCCCGACGGCATCACTTCAATAGGTTCTTATGCTTTTGAAGGCACCGGCCTCACTAAAGTTGTAATTCCCAAGGGTGTAACCTTCTTAAGCACATACACCTTCCAGAATTGCACCGCTCTGACATCTGTAACTCTGCACAACGGAATCACCACTATTGCCGGATTTGCATTCAAAGGCTCAGGTCTTAAGGAAATAGTTATTCCTGCTAAGGCCAGGCTCAGTGGCAATGACACATTCGGCAACTGCACAGGCATAAAGGTTTACTCTACAGCCTCTAATCCTCAGACCTGCTCTACATACGGACTCCGTATAAGCGGTTCGGTTTATGCTCCGCTTATTGTTCCTACCGGTGCTGTCAACAACTTCAATACCAAGACAGGTTGGAAAAACGCATCGGCCATCACTTCTCCCGAACTCAAGGGTATCAAGATTTCTGATGTCACAATCAATGATTCAATCTCTCAGGACAGCACCCGCAATATAATTGCACGCGCCGCTGCCAAAAAGATGATTGTAACCGGTAATTACGAAGTCGTATATGACCTCGAAAATCTGCCCGAGGCATTTGTTCATGCCAATGATGCCGTAATCCTGCCGTTGTACACCGCCAAAATCAATATCAACGGCGAAATGTATGATGCACAGATCAACCCTGCCGACGGAACTTTCACTACTGAATTTACCGGAGAATATCCTGTAGAAACATACATGACCCTCACCGAGACTGCCACAGACTCTGTTTATACCACAGAAACCGCTCCGGTTAATCTGCCCGGTGTCATCACCAAGATCAACGACACCAATATAAATGTCAGAATAAGCATGGCTCCCACAAGCCTTGCCGAACTTGTTGACTACGAGCCCAAAGACGCAACTATCACCGACATGGATATCTTCTTGTTTGACGAGAAGACCCTTGAAGCCGGTGAAATGGTAAATCTTGATTCAATCTATGAATTCGCTCCCGGATACATGGCCGGCGATGGCAAGATTGAAGTGCTGCCTTCGGCCGAAAGCAAGATGTTTGAGGTACGCAGCCATTATTATCCCGAAGTCAAGGGCTTGATTTACTTCGACGTAAATCACTATCCCGTGAGCAAGGTATATCTTGATGGCATAAACAATGACGAAGACATAGTGCTCACAGCCAACGACATACTGGCTCTGAAGCCTGTGGTTGAACCCGAACAGGCCCGCAACAAGGCTGTGAAGATGACCGTTGAAAACGCAACTGCCGATAATATGGTCAACACATACACCGTAGGCGGATACGAACGCTTCACCGAACTTGTCACCTACAAGTCGGGCGAATTTGACCTGAAATTGACTTCAGGCGAGAACGCTGATGTATTCACCGTATATCATGTGGTCGTTGCCGATCCTGATAATTCGGTAGCTTCAGACAATTATCAGGATGGTACATTCTGGCTCAACGAAGACTGGTTCACACACAAGAACGGCTCAATCAACTACCTCACCAACTCCAAGCTCAGCTCTGATGAAGATATCATCTACCGCGCATACGGTGCCCGCAACGACGGCCTTGGCTTCGGTGCCACTTCGCAATATGCGATGATTTTTGCCGATAAACTCTTCGTTATGTCGAAGCAGGAAAACGACAAGGGCGACATACGCGGTGAGGCAGGCGGTCGTGTGACTGTAGCCGATGCACGCACTCTCGACCGACTAGCTTCGTTCGACAATATCGGCGGTGACGGCCGTGCATGTGTAGGTGTGGCTGCCGATAAGGTTTATCTGGGCACAAACGCCGGTATACGTGTATTGCGCTTTGACGAAGACAACAACTTCACCCTTGACAACGCCGACATAAGAGGTATAGGCAATTCAGTTGACGGCGGTTCTTCTGACATTGGCAACAACCAGTCGCTCTACAACCAGCAGGTAGGCGATATGGTACTCGGCGGCAGCTATGTATATGCCATACAGCAGGGCATAGGTGTACATATCATCGATACCGAAACCGATGAACTCCTCACAACCATCGAGGACAAGAACGTGCAGGCAATCACCGTTGACTGCAACGGTAAGGTATGGTATGCCACTCTTACCGACGCGGCTCAGGGTACATCAATCCTCAATCAGATTGATCCCGCTACCAACGAGATAGTCCGCACCGAATCAGTTCCCGGCAAGATTTCATGCTCATGGGGCTCATGGAGATCATCCAATTTCTTTGCATCGCGCGAAAAACCCACCCTGTTCTGGTTAAGCGCCGGCAACAGCATGATGGAAAGCGGAAGCACCATTTACAAATGGGACACTTACCAGACCGCTTCCTCAATCGAACCCTTCTACACCATTCCCGCTCTCGAAGGTGTATATCCCAATACCAAACGCATCACATACGCATCAATGCGCTATGATGACCGCACCAACGAAATACTCTTTGCCACAACAACTGCTCCCAGCGGCAATTATCGTTGGAACTGGTATAACTTCCTCGACATGAATTCACGTCAGCTGCGTTCTGTAGCACTCAAGCCCTATTATTGGTTCCCGGCAATGCCCGTATTCCCCGACAAGTACGCTCCTCAGTTCAAGGGTCTCAGCTCATTCACACTTGAGTACGATCCTGAAAACGACAGCGAGTTTGACCAGAAGATTCTGCTCGACGGCCTTGTAAGCGATGCCGACAACATCGATGCCAATATCCATGTAAGCGCAGAAACGGATGCTGCACTGAGCGCAGTGTGCGACATTACCGCCAAGGGCCTTGAGCTTACATTCAAAGCCAAGGGTCAGGGCAACGGTTCGCTCACTCTGCTTGCCGAGTCTAACGGCCGAGTAAGCTCCATCAACATTCCGGTTGTTGTCAAATCCAACACTTCGGGAATTAGCGATGCCGAAATGGTCGCAGGCAGCATCACTGTCAGCGACTATAAAGCTCATCTCTATGGTCTGGACGGACACGAATTCGTTGTTTACTCATTGGACGGACGTGCGGTAAGCGCATTCCGTGCCGAAGGCGAAGAATGTCATGTAGCCCTCATGCTTCCGGCCGGTACTTATGTACTGTCGTCAGTTGACGGCTCACGCTCCATGAAGTTTATCCTCCGATAATCTTAATAACTAAGTGCAGGGAAGGCCTTTGACGGCCTTCCCTGCATAAATATTTATATGGCTTTTAAGATTGTGTTTGAATTTAACACACTCTTAATCAATTTATTAAAATATCATTTTTTTGTGTGTAAAATTCAAACGCACTCTTAATATGTCAAAAAATATAATCTGGGGTATAATCCTCGCAGCCACAAGTCTTACGGCTCATGCAGTAGTGGTGGAATGGGACAAGATAACCCATTGGTCCGGCGAAGGCTCCAACCGTGCCGCTCTGGTTGTGCAATTCAACGACAACGGTCCGCAGCGTGCATACGTATGGGGATTCAGATGGAACGATGAAGACTTTGAGAACGGGACACCTTCGGGTGAAGACATGTTCAGGGCAATAGCTGCCAACAGCAACGACCTCCTGCTGTTCACTCAATACACAGGATGGATGGGCAGTACGGTAGACGGCATTGGCCTTTACAATCCGGCCGGACAGTCGGTTGCTTCTTCTTTGGCCTACGACTTCGACAATGCCAAAGAAGATTCCCGCATCAGTTTCGACTATTTCACTCCCAACGAGCTCATGGGCCAGACCAAGGCACCGGGCAACTTCACTCCCATATATTGCGAGCGCAGTATCACGGCTGCTGTTGACTCACACATCATTGAGCATCCGATAAACGCCCGTGATTACGGATATCCGGCCTACGACTACGACTGGTGGCAGCCGTCGGCCCAACTCGACTTGACTCAGCAACGCTGGAACGCCGGCTGGTATGACGGCTACTGGAGCTACTGGGTTGGAGGTACCGACCTCGACGAGGCTTCATATTCAGGCCTTGGATACAGCTCGCGCAAACTGTCTGACGGCCAGGTTGACGGGTGGAAGTACATGCTGCTCGACGGCCCGGTGACCGGTGGGGTTGACGGATTTACCGGAGCATCAGAACCTTGGTATGAACTTGACTACGACCACTTCTCCACTCAGGGTATAACAGATGTCCAAACCGGAAATAATGAAATTGAAGCAATCTATACCATAGGCGGCGTAAAGATTGACATCAAAGACACCCAAGCTATCAAACCGGGTGTGTATATCGTTAAATATCACGGTGGAATCACCCGCAAATTATTGATAAAATGAGACTGTATTTTTGTTTGATATTGGCATTGTGCGCATCATTGTATGCCAAGGCAGATACTGACTATACCACAGGTGTAATATTCATAAACGAAGACTGGTACGGGCACAGGAATTCGACAGTCAACTATCTGCAGCCCGATGACCCAGAAGGGCAGTATTGGCATTATCGCATAATCCAAGCTGAAAATCCGGGTGTTGAACTTGGCTGTACCAACCAGTACGGTGCTATATGGCACGGCCGACTTTACATGATTGCCAAGCAGGACAAGGACCCCGGTGCAGCTGTCACCGGCGGCAGAATATCTGTTGCCGACGCTACAACCATGAAAATGATAAAGCAGCTGCAACTCATAGACCCTTCAGGCAAACAATGCGACGGACGCGCTTTCTGCGGTGTTACCGAGAAAAAAGGCTATGTATCGTCGAGCAACGGTATATGGAAACTGAATCTTGAGACTCTCGAAATAGAGGGACAGGTAGAAGGCACAGCCAACCCCAACGCCGGCGATGACAAGCCCAACACCGACCCCACGGGCTCGCTTTACGTAGGCCAGACCGGCACCATGATTCTTGTGGGCGACAAGGTTTTTGCCGTTCATCAGCAATACGGCATGCTCGTAATAGATACTGCAAGCGACAAGGTGATTGACGTGCTTGATATGGCTGTTGTAGACGATGCCATTGAGGCCGATACAGGCGTGCGTCCATCCAAGCCCTCCGGCATTGGCTCCACCCTTGTTCGCTCAAAAGACGGCAATCTGTGGTATGCGGCTGCCAAGAATGTGCAGGGCACCGGTGCGGCCGTTCCTTACATCATAAGACTCGACCCAAATACTTTGGAACGCGAGGTCATACGTATCGAGGGCGACGATATGTTTCCGCCTGCCAATTCGTGGTATGCGTGGACTCCCGACCCCTTCTGCGCCTCATCTGTCACTAATCGTCTGTATTGGTGCGGAGGTCCCAACAGCTGGTTTACCAACTACAGGATATTCCGCTACGATATAGACAACCGCAAGCTTGAAAAGCTTATTGACTTCTCAGAACAACCCGGCGACTGGCATGTGTACGGATGCTCACTTGGAATACATCCCGTGACCGACGAACTCTATGCCTCAATGTTCCATAAATTCGTAGACACCACCTATGCCACCCGTCGTTTTGATGCCGACGGCAATCTTATAAAGGAATATCCGATGATTGCCAATTATTGGTTCCCGTCGCTGCCGGTATTCCCGGTTAAGTCTCAGGCATCAATCACCGATGCGGATATTGACGAAGCAGACAGCAATGTTACCGTTGTCAACCTCAACGGTGCAATCATCTACTCGGGCGACCGGGAAACATTTGACTCTGATATACGCCCGGCAATAGCCAAGGGTATTTATATTCTGCGACAAGGCACCCGTACAGAAAAAATAATTCTGTAAACATATCTGTAAACATAGTAGAAAAGAGATGCAGCATCACACTCGCCGCATCTCTTTTTTTTACCATATATTATGGAAATGATGTACCGGACCATGGCCATGCCCGGTCTCGTATTCGGCACCGGCTCTTATGGCCGCCGAAATATAATCTTTTGCTGAGGCTACGGCATCATTCATGGGCATGCCCTTGGCCAAACCGGCCGCTACGGCCGACGACAGCGTGCAGCCCGTACCGTGGGTATTGACTGTGGCCACCCTGTCAGATTCGAGTCTGAGCGTCTCTCCGCTCTCGGCATTGTAGAATACATCAACGAGTTTGTCGTCATGCAGATGTCCGGCCTTCAACAGCACCGATACCCCGCCGCAACGATGCGACAGCTCGCATGCCAGAGCCGGCAATTCATCCTGCGAACTGATACGCTTGCCCAGCAACAGTTCGGCTTCGGGAATATTAGGCGTGATAATGCGCACACGCGGCATCAGCACCTCGCGCAAGGTGTCGACGGCATCAGTCTCAAGCAGTGGGTCGCCTGATGTGGCTACCATAACTTTTACCTTTGCAGACGAGATTCAGAGTTAACATTTACTCTCTGAATTGTTAAT